>CAXAVL010000025.1:0-28349 GCA_963971905.1 uncultured Cellvibrio sp. | reverse complement strand
CATATCTAAGATCACATTCACGCCCTGCCCGTGCGTGTGTTCTTTAATGAGAGTAACAAAATCTTGCTCATGATAATTAATGGGAATTGCACCAAGCGCACTAATTGCCGCACATTTTCCAGCTGACCCGGCCGTTGCAAATACGTGCACGCCTGCAGCGCGCGCCAATTGAATTGCCGCCGTGCCTATACCACTTGCACCGCCGTGAATTAACACACTTTCGCCCGCTGTTAAGTGCGCACGCTGAAATAGGTTATGCCAAACCGTAAAAAAAGTTTCGGGCAGCGCGGCAGCTTGCACATAGGAAAACCCCGGCGGTATTGGCAAACACTGAGCGGCAGGTGCCAGCGAATAATCCGCATAACCACCGCCATTGACCAACGCACAAACCTTATCACCAAGCTGCCAGCGTTTTACATTGTCACCGCAGGCAATTATTTCACCCGCCACTTCCAAGCCTAAAATAGGTGATGCATCGGCAGGCGCTGGATACGCACCTTGCCGCTGTAAAATATCCGGGCGATTAATGCCTGCAGCATACACACGGATTAATACTTCATCGGCGTTTGGCTGCGGAACTGCCATGGTTTGCAATTCCAACTGATCAACGCCACCAGGATTTTTTAATGCGATAAATTTCATCATAGCCAATGCATCATGGTTCAAGGCGTTGAATTAACCAAGAGCCATCGGATTGCAAGTTGTATTGAAAACTATCATGCAGGCGCGCAGCACCGCCTTGCCAGAATTCAATTTGATGAGGTTTAACCCTAAATCCGCCCCAAAAGTCTGGAACCGGAATTTCACCCTTGGCAAATTTATTTTTCATGGCCTCAAATTGCTGCATCAAGAGCGCGCGCGACGAAATCGGGCGGCTCTGCTGTGAAGCCCAAGCTCCCAACTGACTATCGCGCGGGCGCGAGACAAAATATTTCAACACTTCTGCTTTCGACAATTGTTCTACCACACCGCACACTTTTACCTGTCGCTCCAAAAAGTGCCAGGGAAAATGCAAACTGATTTTGGGATTTTGTTTTAGCTCTTGCGCTTTGCGACTATTGAGATTGGTGTAAAACACAAAGCCTTTTTCATCCAGATGTTTTAATAGCACTATGCGCTGCGATGGCTGTCCAACCGCATCCACCGTGGCGATAGTCATCGCATTCGGGTCGGGAATACCTGCTTTGATTGTCTGCTGCATCCAGCGGTCAAATTGCTCAAGGGGATTATCCAACAAGTCATCGCGCTCCAATCCACCTTGGGTGTATTCGCGGCGAAAAGTGTCGAGATTTAATTCCATACTACTGCTCCTCATATAGACCAAGCGCAACAAGCACCCGCAAAAAGGCGATAAACAAAAAAGGCACTGATTGCAGTGCCTTTCGATGACGCTATGCAATGTGGGCTATTCTACCCCACGTGTATACCAATGCCGGAGTAATACGTAGGTAAGAGCAAGACAAATCACAAAACTTAATAGGCCCTGCCACATAGCATCTGAATAAATTGCACGCATTACCCCAAATTGATTCAACGCGACAATAGATCCTAGCATTGCCAGCGCGACGCCTGATTGCTGACGGCGAATTAACAAGAAACCAAGACCAGCCATCATCAAGCTAAACAGTTGATAGGCAAAGGTAAGCATAAATTCCCTGCTCGCCAGCGATGATGCAATCAACCATAACCCAACCATTGCCCCAACTAACCACCAGCGCCAGGTCTTGGTTAAAAAGCGGGACAATCCGAGCACCAGCATCAAAATCATTAGATTTGGAAAAAGTGCTTTAACACCATTGAGCACTACAGTAAGCCAAGGTACAGCTGTCGCCAAATCAGCTGAGTAAGGTGTAGGCGCCCAAATAGTTGGCAATAACAACTCTACCAGTGCGCGATAAGCCACCAAGGCCAAAGCCAAGACGACTCCCAGCACAAAATCACCGGTCAAATTTGCACCGATCCGCGGACGCTCGGTGTGCAGCGCTTGTACGATGAAAAATACCAAAGCCCCTATCACACTGGCGCCTATGCCTAAACCAACCAACAACATGCCGATTTGCATCCACCAGCCCATAGTGGTTTGGAAATTAACCAACGCTTGATCGATCCAGAGCAGCGACACAGCAGTATTGGCACACACGATCAACAGCACCCAGGGTAATGCAGCAATAAGGCTGAATTTTCGCCCGCTGGATTTGCGGAAAAAGCACACTACCGCGAGCCCCACCAAAACCAATAAAGCCAACTTGGAGACAATGTTATAGGGCTGCTCGCGGGAATAGGCTTCAGTTTCGGCGCGGGTCCACTCCTGTGGGGTATCGATAGTGCGGACATAGCTGATCACCTCGTCGCCCGCCAACTTGATAACAATGGCAGCCCGTCCATCGCCCTGATCAAACGCTTTCTTATCGAGATAAGTCACTTCCCAATCACGGCGCGCCGGACGCAGGATTTCTTCAACTGATTTTTCTTCCAGTGTGGCTAGATTTCCCCAGCCTTTTTCAATTATCCATGCCATTACCTTGGCTTTCGCTTGGCCGCGCGTCAACTTAGCGCCGGTACGCCCTTCCGGTAATTGATGTACCAGTTCGTGCAAACGCCCGTCGGGATAAACCCACGCCTGCCAATACTCGGAACGCTCCTCTACCGGGCCGTCAAATTTACGCCAGGTAACGACCCAAAAGGGGGTATCCAAATATTTACCGATGAGCTCTTGGGTCTTCTCAGCTCCAGCCTGACGCCACACAAAATTGCGGGTCTGGTATTCACCATTGTGCGTCGTAATTGTTCGCCGCCATTCACCTTCCAATAGCACGCCACGCTCCTGTAAATATTGTTCGGCTTGCTGGCCAGCTTGGGCGCGATCAATTTCGTATTGCGGCCACTCCAGGCGCGATGTGCGATTGGCACCCAGGCCGATCAATACCATCGCCGCAAGGGCGATAACGGCCAGCCACAGAGGTTTAATACTGAGTGGCGCACCTATACTGAACGCTTCAGCTGGGGTACTTGGCGATGCGTCTGGCACCAGATCAACCGGTGCTCCATTGCGCCATTCGCTGCCCAACGCCGACCACCGACCACCACGCAAACGCGCCCACGCCAATGCCAGCAAAGGCGCAGCGCCAGCGAGAATCACCAGCAGGCGGTCAAACCAAAGGCTGGCGTCATCAGCGGTAAAAATCGGCAAGCTCATCAACACCAAATCGTATTCAAAATGCGTGATCATGCAGATCATCAAACCAAAACGCAGATACACCAAACCGAATGCAAGCGCTGGAATAAACAATTCAATCAGACGGCTGTAGCCTGGCAGGTTGGGATAATTAGCATGCACGCCTGCAAAAATCAGCGCCTGCAAAATCAGGGTGACAATCACCAATTTATTGCGTATGCCAAAGTGATTGCCAATCAAGACCGCCAGCGCCAAGGGAATCGCACGGAATACGCACTCCTCCCAAGTTCCCGCCTGTAACGCGGTAAAAATCGGTGCCAGTGCCGGACGCCAACTGGCAAGAATATTAGGGTCAGAATTGATAGCGGTCGGCTGCCACCAGCCAAGCACTGTGGAACTGAACCAGTAAAACACCATCGCATACAGCAGAAAGCATCCCGTCCATGCATAGGCACCCAGCACTCGCCCAAGTACTTCTGGCGAAAGAGCTGCTGGGCGAAACATATCCCACAGACGCGGATGATCGGCAAATGCCATGCGCGTCAAACCCTCGGCGATTGCATAAATCGTCGCAAATGCGAGGCTGGCAAATACCAATCCCCCCCCGGCCTGCGCCAGCTGTTGAAATAAAAATGTCTGCGCCGAACTGGTGGTTTGGTAGTTCATCCAGGCCATAGGCAAATTGGCAAATACAGCGCCGGCCAGACCAGCCCCAACCACCAATGCCGGCCAAAACGCATTTACCCAGCGAAGTTGGTGGCGACGAAACAACCAGATTCCGCCACCTGCCAAACCGCCCAAGCCAAACAGTACCGCCATAAAATAACTGGCGATTTGACTAATCTGGGTGTTGAGCGAACGCATTTCATTAAAGCGCTGATCAAAAGCCTCGGGGATATGTTTGAAGGTATCGACGGCGATTAATTTGTCGCCCGCCACTTTCAACTCCAGCCGAAAGCGCGCCTCGTTTGCACTAAGACTGCTGTGCTCATAGGTAAAACTGTAATCCACACGCCCGGACGCTTGGCGTTTTTGTTTAGTCTCCAAGGTTTTATAAGCGTTGAAACGCTCGCCCATAAAAGAGCGTGCGCCCGCCTCGGCAAGCTCACGCGCAGCAGACTCATCTAACGCGGCTCCCGGTGTTTTATCTGGCATCAAATACGCAAACGAGATTGGCTCGCCGCGCGGGCTGAACGCCATAATTAACTCTTCCTCTTGCCCCGCTGCAAAATTGCGCACTTTCCAGTAGTGCGTCACCGCATCCAACTGCGGGATCAACTGTTGAAATGCATCGACCCCACCCGCTTCCAACTCCACATAATTTTGCAAGCCACGATCACTCACAAACACAGTGGCAGAGCGCTCGGTGGTTAACTCCGGAAATTGACGCTGTTGGAATTGCTGCGCAGCGGCAACGGCTTGTTCGCGGGAAAAGGTGATATCGACATTGAGACCCGGTGCAGCCACAAACATCAACTTGATGGCGGCTACAGCTGCAATCAATGCAGCGACTAAAAAAATCGCCCAGAACAACCGGGATTGAAATGAAAAAAAGTGCTGGGAAGAAACCTTCATCATCCATTTTCCTTATTGATTATCGTGATATTGTCCATCACGGAAACACATTGAATAGACAAGGTGCGAATCCTATAGGGAATTACAAAGGAGGGAAAGTTTGTGGCAAATCCACACACTGGTCAGCACTTCACATAAAAATCATGGTGATGCGCTCACTCAACAGCTACACTAGACACTATATGCAAACAATGATTAATGTGCCAAACACTAGGATGCGCACCAGATTAATCGCCAACGATAATTCTGAGCCAGTCAAAAACACCTATGAGTAATTTCCAATCCGTTGTCGGTATTATTCTTGCCGGCGGACTTGCCAAGCGTATGGGCGGGGGTGATAAATGCCTGCTGCCTCTGGCTGGCAAAACACTACTACAACGGACTGTCGAGCGCGCCCAGCCACAAGTTAGCCAACTGCTACTCAACGCCAACGGCAATAGCCTGCGTTTCGCCCGCACTCGCCTGCCGGTGATTCCAGATGTTTACCCCGGCAATCTCGGCCCGCTGGCAGGTATTCACGCGGGTTTATCCTGGATGCAAACTACGAACCCGGATGCGGAATGGCTGGCCAGCTTTGCATCGGACACGCCCTTCTTTCCTGCCGATTTGGTTACTCGTTTATTCGCCGTCGCCAAATCCCAGGATCGTACCCACCCTATTTTTGCACTCTGGCATGCATCGCTGTTGGGTAAGATTGATCAACAACTGCAAACGGGCGATACACCCCGCCTACAGGATTGGATCAAACAACAAAAGCTGGTGGAAGTAGAATTTGCAGTAGAAAACTACGATCCTTTTTTTAATATTAATGTCCCGCAAGACCTATACGCCGCAGAACCGCTAGTCGCACTGGTCAAGTAAATTAGCCCGGCAATAACTCTATTGCTGAACGCAATCGTTACATCAGTCCACCTCAAAAAACTGTTATGCTCTGCCGAACTTTTACGGAGAGCGAATTATGCTTTGGCGTTGTTTGTGCGTGATGCAATTTTATGGCTTGTTAGCGATTTATACCTACCTGGGTTTAACACCCCACCCTGAAAATTCCGTTCCCGTCTTCAACGATTTGCTGATGCACTTTACGGGTTACTGTATTGCAGCATTTTCGATTAGTTTTGCACGGCCGACTTGGCCTATATGGCAACGCGCAGCATTTTTAATTGCCTACTCCATTGCGATTGAAGTCGGCCAGTATTTCAATCCGCCGCGCACATTTAGCGGAATGGATATTCTTGCCAATAGCGGCGGCGTTTTATTAGGGTTAACGATAATTATGCTTTTGGAAAAAACAGTAGCGCCTTTTGCCAAGCTGTTGTATTGGAACAGCAAAACTCAGCAGTGAACCTCCAGACTGAAGAGTAACCCCCTATACGTAATTTAAACTTAAGGATAAGTCCGATGACTAAATTATTAACATCTTTTCTCAGCGGGTTGATATTCCTCGCCGCACAATATTGCAACGCAGAAAATATTACCGCGCACGCAGATAAGACCCAGCAACTAATTGCAGCAGCAGTGGCGCAAACGCAAGAGCGGGTAACCTACAACGGAGCCTACTTTAAAATCACCTACCCCATGGGGGATGTACCGGCGCAATACGGTGTATGCACTGATGTAATTATTCGCGCGTACCGCAAGCTTGGGATCGATCTGCAACAATTAGTGCATGAAGATATGCGCAAAAACTTTGCACTTTATCCAGCAAAAAAGAATTGGGGACAAAACAAAACGGATACCAATATCGATCATCGCCGCGTGCCCAATTTACAAACTTTTTTTACTCGCCACGGCAAAAAGCTCGCAATATCAAACCAAGCACAAGCCTATCAAGCAGGCGATTTAGTCACTTGGATGCTGCCGGGGAACTTGCCGCACATTGGCATTGTAACGAATCGCTTTTCCGCCGATGGTCTGCGCCCATTAATTGTCCACAACATTGGCGCAGGCCCACAGCTTGAAGATATGTTATTTGACTACAAGATTAGTGGGCATTATCGCTACGCGCTGTTTTGAACTGCCGATCTAAAAAATTCACTACAACCTCCACCGAAGGCTGCAGCCAGGGATCGAACAGCCAAAAAGAATGTGGTGAATTCGGAATTTGAGCTACTTGGTAGGGAATACCAAAAGGCTTCATTTTTTCAATCATCTCTTTATGCCCAACACTAAAACGCTCTTGCGCGCTGATTAGAAATAAAATCGACGGCGTGTTTTGGTTTACATAAAAAGTTGGCGATGCCTCATGCCACAATGCGGTTTTTTCAGCGTAGCGCCCACCAAACCAGGCGCCCGCTGCCGAAGGATTCTTGCGCGGGTCATCCTCATGGAAACGTGCCGCTTCCGAGGTAAAATCAGACAGACCATCTATATTCACAATCGCTTGTACTGCACTTGAAACAGAGGACTCTGTTGCTTGCGGATCAAAATTTTCCAAACCATTGGTCATGCCTGTCAAGCTGGCAATTTGTCCACCCGCCGAACCACCGCCCACTGCAATTTGATCCGGATTGACGCCATATTTTTTAGCATTTTTGCGCAGCCAGCGAATCGCCGCCTTCACATCGTGAATCGCCGCAGGATATTGTGCCTCCGGTGACAAGCGATAGCTGATGGTTGCCGCCACATAACCGTGCTCCGCCATAGCAATTGCCATAGGGGTGAAATTCGTGCGGAAACCCGCACGCCAACCACCGCCGTGAACAAACACAATGCCCGGCTTTTGCTGAGCCGATACGGGTTTAGGTAGATACAAATCCAACTGCAATACACGCTTACCATAGCGAACATAGGTGATATTTTTAATTTCCCTTACAGACTCAGGCACAGTACGGCTGGCAATATCAATAAACGGAAATTCGCCAATCAGTTTTTTGTAGGTCGTTTCCGGCGTATAAGTATTGGTGGGATCATCAACTTGGGTAATGCTTTGGCAGCCAATTAAAGCCGAAAACCACAGCATGATTGAAAAGCGCAGAATATTTTTTACATAGGTCATAGTTATATCACTCAGTAGAGAAATCACATGACCAAATTATTGCCGAAATAATTTTTTACAAGTTTAACGAGCCATGCCCAAAAAGCAAAACTGATGAAAGCATCAAACAAACAGCAAAAACAAACAAACAAAAAAGGGCCAGCAATTGCCGACCCTTTTTAGCTACACGAACTCAAATTCAAGCTATCACAATAACAAACGACGCAAATCGCCGATTACCGATACGAGATAAGTCATAAAGCGACCAGCATCAGCACCGTTTACTGCACGGTGATCGTAAGACAATGACAGTGGCAGCATATTGCGTGGAATAAACTCTTTGCCATTCCACACAGGTTTCATCTGTGCACGAGACACACCCAAAATACCCACTTCAGTTGGTGCAGATACCATTGGTGTAAAGCCGTTTCCACCCATAGCACCCAAGCTGGAAATGGTGAAGCAACCGCCCTGCATTTCTGCTGGAGTCAACTTGCCATCACGTGCTTTTTTGGCGAGAACATTAATTTCATCGGCCAACTCAAACAGGCCCTTTTTATCCACATTGCGGACAACCGGAACCAACAGACCATTAGGTGTATCTACTGCAATACCAATGTGGACAAATTTCTTGTGCACAATGCTCTCGCCATCTTGATGTACCGATACGTTAAATGAAGGCTCAGCAACCAAAGCGGCGGCAACTGCTTTCACAATAAACGGTAATGGAGTTAGTTTGCTGCCACGCTTTTCTGCTTCGGCTTTCATGCTGTTGCGGAAAACTTCCAGATCCGTGATATCAGCATCGTCAAACTGGGTGATGCGCGGAACATTCAACCAACTGCGCGTCATGGCATCGGCAGTCAGTTTTTTGATTTTGCTCATCTTCACGATTTCGATTTCACCAAACTTGGAGTAATCGACAACGGGTAATGCAGGAATACCTGAACCGCCAAACGATGCGCCGGATTGTGCGGCTTGCACTATAGGTTTTACATAAGCGCGCACATCATCTTTTAACAGGCGACCACGTGGACCAGTGCCAGACACTTTGCCCATATCAACACCGAGTTGACGAGCCAGTTTACGTACTGCAGGGCCAGCATAAACATCGCCGGTTTGAGCAACATCAGCAACTGGGGCAGGCGCCGCCTTTGGTGCTTCTACTTTCGGCGCAGGTGCTGAGGCAGCAGGAGCTGGCTCTGCTTTAGCCGGTGCAGCCGCAGGTGCTGCTGCAACAGGAGCGCCACCGCTGGTGGCGAGCACGCCAATAACTGAACCTTGAGAAAGCTTATCGCCCACTTTTACCGCAAGGCTAACAATCTTACCGGCAGCTTCAGCCGGAATTTCCATAGAGGCTTTATCGGTTTCGAGCACGATCAATGAATCGCCAGCGTCAACCTCATCGCCGACGTTTACCGAGATCTCGATCACTTCAACGCCTTCTGCGCCACCTATGTCCGGGACTACCATTTGCACTTCGGTTCCGGCAGCCGATGCTGTAGCAGCAGCTGGCGCAGGGGCTGCAGGGGCAGCCGCCGGAGCAGCCGCTTGTGGGGCGGGAGCAGCAGCGGCACTGCCTTCTGCTTCCACTTCGAGCAATACTGAATCTTGCGATACTTTATCGCCAAGATTTACTTTAATAGCGACAACCTTGCCTGCAACATCGGCCGGGATCTCCATTGAAGCTTTGTCGGTTTCCAGCACGACAATCGAATCGCCTTCAGCGATAACATCGCCTACATTTACGGAGATCTCGATAACTTCAACGCCTTCTGCGCCGCCAATATCAGGCACTTTAATTGTTTGAATTGCCACTGTAGTAGTTCCTCGCTAATCGGTTATTTCTACATTTGATAAATGTTTTGGACGGATACAAACAACATCGCCCTCTTTGTGAGAGGGCGACGGTTTTATACGCTCATTGGATCCGCTTTTTCCGGATCAATGCCAAACTTCTTGATGGCCTTGGCGACCACATCGGCTTTAATCTTGCCTTGGTCCGCCAAAGATTTAAGTGCTGCAATCACCACAAAGTAACGGTTTACTTCGAAGAAATGACGCAATTGGGTACGGGTGTCACTGCGGCCAAAACCTTCAGTACCCAGCACGGTGTACGAACCTGGAATATAGGCGCGCAACTGTTCAGAGTAGGTTTTCAAGTTATCGGTTGAGATGATGAATGGACCTTCAGCTGCTTCCAACACTTGGGTGATATAAGGTTTGCGTGGAGTTGCAGTCGGATTCAATAGATTCCAACGGGCAGCGCGTTGACCATCGCGAGTCAGTTCATTCACACTGGTTACACTCCACACATCGGCTTCAACATCAAAGTCAGAGCGCAGGATTTCTGCGGCAAAACGCACTTCGCGCAAAATAGTACCGGCACCCATCAATTGAACGCGGTTTTTGGCTTTGCCAGTACCTTTCTCTAGTTGATAAATACCTTTGATAATGCCTTCTTGTGAACCTTCTGGCATTTCAGGGTGTTGATAGTTTTCATTCATCAAAGAGATGTAATAGAACACATTCTCTTTATCGTGATACATGCGCTTGATGCCGTCCTGAATGATCACCGCTAACTCATAAGCATAAGTTGGGTCATAGGTACGGCAGTTAGGAATGGTATTCGCCATTACGTGACTGTGGCCGTCCTGATGCTGCAAGCCTTCCCCGTTCAACGTAGTACGGCCAGCGGTAGCACCGAGCAAGAAACCACGCGCTTGCGAGTCACCCGCTGCCCATGCCAAGTCACCGATACGTTGGAAACCAAACATGGAGTAGTAAATGTAGAACGGAATCATGGGTACACGGTAGTTGCTGTAGGCAGTTGCTGCAGCAATCCACGAAGCCATAGAACCTGCTTCGTTAATACCCTCTTCCAGAATCTGGCCGGTAGCCGACTCATGGTAAGACATCATTTGGCCAGCATCATGAGGAGTATATTTTTGACCTTCGGATGAATAAATACCGATGGTTTTAAACATACCTTCCATACCAAAGGTACGCGCTTCATCCGGTACGATTGGCACAATTTGTTTGCCGATTTGTTTGTCTTTCACCAGGGACGACAGAATCCGCACAAAACTCATGGTGGTAGAGATTTCGCGTTCGCCAGTGCTCTTCAGTTGGGCAGCAAAAGCATCCAGTGCAGGCGCCACAATTGGATCAAAGTCCGCTTTGCGCGATGGCAAATAACCATTCAGGGTATTGCGGCGAGAGTGCATATACTGCATCTCAGGGCTATCGTCGGCTGGACGATAGTAAGGCAGTGCAGCCAATTCTTCGTCTTTAAACGGCAACTCAAAACGGTCGCGGAATTTCTTTAAATCCTCCACCGCCAAAGACTTGGCAGAGTGAGTTTTGTTGATCGCTTCGCCCGATGAACCCATGCCGTAACCTTTAACGGTTTGAGCAAGCACAACCGTAGGTTGCCCTTTGGTATTCACGGCATTGTGGTAAGCGTTGTAGACCTTTTTAACATCATGGCCGCCGCGCGCAAGATACAGAATATCTTGGTCAGACATATCGCTTACCAACTCCAGCAGCTCCGGATACTTACCGAAGAAATGCTCACGGGTATAAGCGCCGCCATTAGCCTTGTAGTTTTGCATCTCGCCATCGACCACTTCGTCCATGCGCTTTTGCAACAGGCCAGTTTTATCTTTTTCCAGCAGGCGGTCCCAACCGGAACCCCACAGAACTTTAACCACGTTCCAGCCAGCACCGCGGAATACACCTTCGAGCTCTTGCACGATCTTGCCGTTGCCGCGTACTGGACCGTCCAAACGCTGCAAGTTACAGTTGATCACAAAAATTAGATTATCGAGCTTCTCACGCGCCGCGAGAGAAATTGCACCTAAGCTTTCTGGCTCGTCACATTCGCCATCGCCCAGGAATGCCCATACTTTGCGGTCACTTACCGGAGTAAGGCCACGGGCCTCCATATAGCGGTTAAAACGCGCTTGATAGATTGCTTTGATTGGCCCCAAGCCCATAGACACGGTAGGGAACTGCCAGTAGTCCGGCATTAACCATGGGTGAGGATAAGACGACAAACCGCCACCGTTCACTTCGCGACGGAAGTTATCCAAGTGGGATTCATTAAGACGCCCTTCAACATAAGAACGGGCATACATGCCAGGTGACACGTGGCCTTGGAAGTACACCAAGTCGCCGGGAACTTCACCGTCATTACCACGGAAAAAGTTGTTGAATGCTACATCGTATAAAGTAGCGGAAGACGCAAATGAAGCGATGTGACCACCCAAACCATCATCATTGTCGTTGGCCTTCATTACCATAGCCATAGCATTCCAACGGATGATTGAGCGGATTTTGCGCTCCATTTTCAAATCGCCGGGATAATCAACTTCTTGTTCGACAGGGATGGTATTACGATAGGCAGTACGAATAGATGAAGGCTGTTCAATGCCATGGTTAACGGCGGACTCAGACAGTGATTTCAACAACTCAGCAGCGCGGTCTTTACCGGCGTGACGTACGACTGACTTTAGGGCGTCCAGCCACTCTTTTGTTTCAATGGCATCAATATCTTGTAGCATTCAAATCTCCTCAGCTATGCGCATAGCGCATATCACGTAGCAGTAGTATCTAAACAGGAATTTGGATCTGGGCATCGCACAAAATTCACTCACTCACTGAAAAATGAGCAGAAATTTCATGGAGTTACAGGAGGAATATTCCTTTTACTTGTGTAAAAAATCCCCGAATTCTTGCATAAATGGGAATTTTTTACCAGCCCTAGCCAATTTGGTAACACTCTGGAGGGGCACAACTTTAGTGCACAAATCGCTGAACCAAGCGCTTTAAATACAGCTACGCTGTTAAAAAAACACGTTCGCAACAGGGCTGGCATTATTACCCAAAGTTTTGTGATTCACCAAGCAGTTATCAGTAAAAATAATGATAAATTTCTTTTTGCTTGCACCAAAAAACGGCATTAGAACAAATGAACTTAGCACTACGGGCTGTATATATCCCAGGATGCACCCATCAGGGCAGTGCAATACTTTGCATCTGCCGTTTATGGATCAGCAAATCATCAACACGAAAAAACTTTTCACGCTTCGAAAGGGCATTCGATGTTAACCAGAGCCTTCTATTTTTATCCATAAATACCACGCGATAAAAATCAGCCAGCGAATCAGGTGTGATGCGCGCTACTGCATCAGCAAGCTCAAGACGGCGAGAGAAGTGACTATCGAAGGTAGTAATTACGCTCCAGTAACGCTCGCCCTGCTCTTTCAGCGAACGCGCAGGTTCGCGCAATTTTTTTACCAGCGACTGCTGATTCGCGTTAAAACCCTCTAGTAATTGCGCGTATTGTTCATCTAAAAACAGATCAATTTCTTGAATGATTTTTTGTTCAGTCACATTAGGGGATTGAACAACAAGCAGACTATTTTCAAGATTAAGTAGTGGCGCTGCCGCAGCGGCCACGACATAGCCAAATTGTTTCTCTGTGCGCAACTGATTATAAAACGCGGGTTGCAGTAATTGCCGTGCAAGCATCATATGCGCTGTATCATCAATTGACAGAGATGGACTTTGAATAAGCAGCTCAACCACTTTATCGCCATGCTCTAACGGATGAGTATAAAGCCAAGGTTTATCTGTACCTTTAGGTAAGAGCAATAACTTTGTGGGGGGTAAATCGCGCCCGGTCTGGCGACCTAATAACTCATGCTCAACCAAAACTGCAAGCTTTAGCGCTTCAGCGCGAAAATAATTACCATAAAAAAGCGCATCCATTTTTGCATCAATTAACTGTCGATTGGAAAATTGAGCGAATTGCTCAGATGTTTTATTTTCCAGTGCTGCGATTAGTTGCGCATTACTCCAGTAAGGCGCGGACTGTAATACTGGTATTTGCTTGGCAAGAACCTGATAGGGCAAATCCTTGTTCTGATTGCGCCAAGCGCGCAACAAACTTTCTTTAATTAGATAAAACCGCTCTTCTTTAAATTTACTGGTGCGCATGACTTCCATGATTTTATTCATCAGCAGGCCTTGACGACTTGAGTAACCAAAAACGCTAATGTCGTAACCGCGCGAATTTGCCACTACATTGTGATCAATGCCTGCCAGTTTTGCCGGATATGCGTATTCGTTAAGCTGATCAGAAATCAAGGCAGCAAACAATTGCGCCTGTGCAGCACCTTCTGCGCTACCGGCAACCAGTGGTGATTTTATGCGCAAATTAATCGCTGCGCGCGGCTGCATAAATTGCTGATCTTGCGCATACCACACCTGCATATTTTTACTATCTAAAATAAGCTGCGGCTGGGCATCAGCTACACTGCTCTCATCCAAAAGAGAGCCGGGTTTCACTGTTAATCGCTTCGGTAAAAAAATATTTTTTTCTGGTAAAAATAATTCTTTGCGCACCGCTGGCTTTAAGTCCAGCAATTCAGGAATGCCGGCGCGCACTACAAATGGCGCAGAGTACAATGCCGATATGCGATAGGGCTCCACATCTGGCGCAGTCAATACCAAGAGTAAATTATCACTACTCAAATACGACAAGCTTTTCTTAATTAATCGTTCATCATAAACCGAGTACAGATAGTCGCCGCGTAAAATATCTCTCGGTGTGTAGACCTTCATCGATTCAGCCAATGCACTAACCGTATGAATTGGTGCATTCTTTTCCTGAAAACGAAAATTTAAATCAGCCATTTGCTGCAATTCGCTATAGCGCCATGACGACATTCCGCGCTGCTGGATCTGCTCTATGCAGTGAAACACCAAGGATACAATTTGGTCGCGAGCACGTACGCCTTGGGGTGTTAATTGAATATTCAACTGAAAAACCGCATCTTTACGGCTTTGCAAACCAATACTGGTATAGAGGGCATCGGCCCAGCCCAACCGTTTGAGCAGCGACAACAAACTACCTTCCGCTTCACTTCCTAAGAGATTGGCGATATAGGCAAATGGCTTTTTTTCGTAGAACTGATCTGGATTAGGAATAGGAAAATTAAAAGAAAGCTGACGCAGTTCTTTCTCTGGCTTTATGGCGACACTGACAGGCAGTCGCTGCTTATCAAACAGCGAAGGATAATGACTGGAAATATTGATATCCCGCTTTGGAATAGCACCAAAGCGAGCACGGACTCCGCCTTCAAGAGCATCCAGACTATCGCGCCCTAGCACGACTAAACTCATCAGATGCGATGAGTAATGTTGTTGATAAAACGCAATCATATCATCGCGTACTGGACGTCCATCTCTATCCGCCAGCGTCATCAAATTACCAACAGAAAATTTTGCGCTGGGATGCTGAGGGTTCATCAGTTCACGATATACATCCCACTCACGCCGCCCATCGTCTTTTAATTTAGCGAGATACTCAGAATTTACCGCTTTGCGTTCACGTTCAACATAATCAGCACTAAACAGCGGGGCGATGAAAAATTGCGCAAAACGATCTAGCGCAAGATCCAGTTGATCATTATCGATATCAAAAAAATAATTGGTGTTTTCCGCTGCAGTATAGGCATTAAAACTGCCGCCATGCTGGGAGATAAATTCTTGATACTCACCTGCGAGAGGGTATTTTTCAGTGCCTAAAAATAGCATGTGCTCAAGAAAATGAGCGAGACCAGCGCGATCTTCAGGATTTTGATTTGCACCGACATTCACGTCCAATGCGGCGGCCGATTTTTCAGTGGCAGGATCCGATATCAACAGCACCCGCAGTTGATTATCTAATACTAAATAGCGATATGAACGTTTATCGTTTTCACTCTTAATAACACCCCTGGTGGTATTAAGATCGATGGTTGCGTTAAAGATGGAATTAACACTGCTCTGCGCCCTACTGTTTTCTAAACTGCCGCCTTGAGCCACCAATAATTGGCTGGCGAACAGGAATGCAACTGCCACCAATTTAGAGGCACACAATCTCAGATTACATCTGCACCACAATTTCACCATAACAAACTCACTTAGCTATCAGTAGTCTCTGTAAGACAACCTACTGATTAATCAATTTTCACGCGCTGGCGCTATGCCGCAGTTTTTTTAAGCAGATAACAATACACCGCATCCCGCTCTGCAAACGCTAATAATGTCTGCCCACTTAGCTGGGCATAAGCTTGAAAATCTCGTACTGAACCTGCATCGGTTGCCAATACTCGCAATACTTGGTCAGTAGCCATATCGCGCAATGCCTGCTTTGCTTTGAGCAGCGGCAACGGGCAGCGCAGGCCACAGGTATCCAACTGTCGAGCGACAGGGTGTGTATAGCAGTCAATAATGTCAGTCAAAACATGCTACCTATATAGAGCGCAAAGAACCTTTACGAACCAACCATTAAGCCGCTATCGGCAATTATTGCCAAAGGAATCGAACCAGCGATCAAGCTTATGGTCATAAAAGGTTGCTAACCTAGTCTTTACGCATCAAAAAGGCTAGAGTTACGCCCTAATTTTTGCCGCCAAATCTATCAAGGCGGATTCCAGCAGGAGTCGATCAGCACTGTGTTAACCTCGTTTCAGCACCATATCTCGACCATTAGCAAACACTTACTAACACCAGTTAGTCTTGCATTTATGCTGGTTGGCAGCTTAATTGCCAACCCGCTTACAAGCCGTGCGGAGATAGAACTACCCAATCTAGGCGATACCAGTTCGATTATGATTTCACCCGCCCAGGAGAAAATGCTGGGGCAGCGCTGGCTCAGAGCCTATCGCAGTCAAGTACCTACTTCATCTGACCCCATGATTATCGACTATCTGGAGCAACTGTTTGCACGTCTGATTCCTCATAGCCAGCTGAGTGAGAAGCGGATAGATCTGGTTGTCGCCGAAAATAACACGCTTAACGCCTTTGCGGTACCCGGAAATATCATTGGTATACACACCGGCCTGCTAATGTATGCCAAAACTGAAAACCAATTAACCGCCGTGCTCACGCATGAATTGGGGCATCTGAGTCAGCGCCATTATGCACGGCGACTGGAACAGCAAAAAAACATGATGATGCCCATGCTGGCCGGCATGCTCGCTGGCTTGGTATTAGCCGCAAATAGCAATAGCGATGCAGGTATGGCTGCCATTATGGGCACTCAAGCTGCCGCACAGCAGGCCTCACTTGCGTTTAGCCGTCAAAATGAGCAAGAAGCCGATCGCATTGGTATGCAGACAATTGTTGAAGCCGGCCTGGACCCCTACGCAGCCGCCGATATGTTCGAGCAGATGGTGCGCGCCAACCGTCTCAATCGCCGCCCACCAGAATATTTGCTCACCCACCCGGTAAGCGAAACCCGTGTGGCCGATGCGCGCAACCGCGCAATGCAGTACGAACGCAAGCCAGTAGAAGACAATCTTGAGTTTTTGTTGGTGCGCACCCGCGTTAGAGTTAAGGCAGAAGAAACACCGCAACTTGCGGCAAGAATGTTCAAAAGTGAACTGGATAAAGAAAGTGACAACCCGGATGCCAGCCGCTATGGGCTGGCGTTAGCGCTAACTGAGGCCAGCCAGTTTGATGCTGCCCGCAATGCGCTCGCGCCACTACTTGAAAAAGATCCTACCCGTGTCACCTATCAAATTATGCGGGCAGATATTGAAGTCGCCGCCGAGCGCTACAAGGCCGGGTTGGATATTCTTGAGACGCAATTAAAACAGCATCCCAATAGCTACCCGTTAATTATTCGCCATGCGGAAGCACTAATGAAAGCAGGCCTTTACCAGCAATGTGCAGACATTCTGGATCGCTACTCACGCAAACGCAGCAATGATGATTATGTGTGGTATTTGCTGGCTGAGGTTAATGGCTTAGCAGGCAATATTCTCGGAGTGCATGAAGCACGCGCAGAATATTTTATTTTGAACGGTGTGTATGACCGCGCACAAATCCAATTGCGCAACGCTTTGAAAATGACACAAGGGAACAGCTATCGCACCGCATTAATTGAAGAGCGGTTGAAATATGTTACCGCGCAAATGCAAGCCGAGGGTTTCTGATTTCACACAGCCATCTATTACGATGGCTGTTTTATCCACCCGGATTCAACTATCCATTCATCCGCATTGATCACGGCCATAGGCCTGCCAATAAAATAACCCTGCGCTTCATCACACCCCATTTCGCTGAGGCGCACCAGTAGCTCTTCATTCTCCACCCCTTCAGCCACAACCGTTAAACCTAAATTATGGGCGAGATGAATGGTGGAATTAACAATCAGTTCGTCCTGTAAATCCTCCAACATGTTGCGCACAAAAGAGTTGTCTATTTTTAGCGTTTGTACTGGAAGACGCTTAAGGTAGGCGAGAGAAGAATAACCCGTGCCAAAATCATCAATAGCCAAGTGCACCCCCAATTCATGCAGTGCATCTAAATTTCGTAAAGCGCGCGCCGGGTCAGTCATAATAGAGCTTTCAGTGATTTCCAACTCCAAACGAGAAGGAGGCAACTGATATTTAATTAAGAGCCGCTGGACCAACTTGGTGATATTGTCGTCCATTAAATTACGCGCCGATAAATTCACCGCAATACTTAACGACATCCCCTGATTCTGCCAGCGGCGACACTGCTCGATCGCATTTTCCAACACCCATGCAGTCAGCGGATGAATCAAACTGGTTAATTCGGCAATGGGAATAAAATCAGCGGGAGGAACAAAACCTAACTCGGGATGAATCCAACGGATCAACGCTTCAAATCCGTAACAACGCTGATCGCCCAACAATATTTTAGGCTGATAGTACAAACACAATTGATTTTCACGAATGGCGCGCCCCAGCTCACTAACCATCGCCAGACGCTTGGTTGAGTGTGGATCATACTCGGGATTGTAAATCGATAAGCCCAGCATCTGACTCTTCGCGTAATACATTGCGATATCGGCATAACGCATCAAACTGTGATGATCTTGCGCCTGCTGCGGTGAGATTGCGATTCCAATACTCGCCGATATTTGCGTGGTAAAACCATCTAAATCAAATTCCTGTGCGAGCGCATCCAATAGTCGATGCCCGAACACTACTGCTTGATGGCTACTGCGAATACGCGGCAAAAACACAGCAAATTCATCGCCCCCTAAACGCGCCACTGTACCAGGCACCTCAGCCATTTCATTCGCTAAGCGCGGGCCAATCAATTGCAGCAGGTGATCGCCCACATTGTGTCCAAGCGTATCGTTAATTTCTTTAAAGCGATCAAGATCGATTAATAACAAAGCGCTGATTTGATCGGCATTACGCTGTGCAAAACACTCCTCCATATCCACGTAAAGCTTTTCACGATTGGGTAGAGAGGTGAGCGCATCGTGAAAAGATTGGTAGCGCAACCTTTCTTCGTAGCGTTTGCGCGCAGTAATATCCTTAGTAGTCCCCCATACGCGCTTTAAGTAGCCATCTTCAACAATGCCCGTGCAAGAAATCTGGAAATAATAATTTTTCCCGCGATGATCTTGCCGCACTATGTCGTGATCAATCATTCTGTACTGGCTATTCACCAAATAATGGATATCAAATACATAGTTGGTTGAACCGCTCTCCATTAATCCCATACCCAATATATCGTCCAATGAATCAGCGCCGAGCATACGCAACAACACATTGTTTGCCTCAACCAAACTCGCGCTCTGGGCAATTTTTTTAACCTGTATTTCCAACTCCAAATTAATCGCAACTGGAGGTTGCATTTCGTAACACCAGATAGCCTCCGAACTGTTGGTGATAAATGCTTTGTAGCTAGCCTCGCTTTCCTGCAATGCATCGCGCGCACTTTTTTCGCGCGACAAATCCTGCAGCTGTATTAATACCCGCTCGACATTGCCGTGCCGATCGCGAATAGGTAAAAAACTTGCGCGAAAATATAAATTTTTATCGCAAATAAAGCGACTGCGATGAATATTGCCTAAGGAATAGTTCATCTCCAGTGTTTGTATCGCCCCTTCAAAATAAACCGAGCGAAGCGCTGCCGATAATTCCGTATCAGCAGCAATTCGCTTATCGCGCAAAACAGAATAAAAACCCGCAGCGCTTTCAGCTTGACGATGGGACAGGTGGAATAATCGCTCTACCGCCTGGTTAAGATGAAGAATGACACCGTGCCGATCAGTAATGAGACTAGGAATGGGGCTTTCGGCGAACAAGCCGGACAAAAATTGCAGCGCATACTCCTCACCAACTCCCGCAAGGAGATGATGAGCACTGATAACCATGCCCGTAAAACGACGCATGCCGGTATCCGGATCTATTTGCAAGCGCCCGACAAATCGCACACGAGGCTCACCCACAATCCCTGTCAAGCGCACATCGCAAGAGCGCAGGCGCTCTGTATCCTGATCCTGAGGGTCAGTATTGAAGGCCTGTAGAAACACGTATCTATCAGCTTTGGGCAATAGCACCAACAAATCAGCTAGGCGCGACAATATCGGCACGACCTCAGCCAGTGATTCAATGAGCTCAGGCGAGATGTACAAATCGCCGCTAATGACATCCATATTCCAAGACGCAATGCTGGATGAATTCAGCACGCGCTCAATGGCGAGATCACTCGGCAATCGGTTTGCTGTGCCGCTCGTGGAATTGGAGTGTTGCATAGTGGATGAAGTCGCCCTGTGCGCAATTAAGACTTGTCAAATACAAAGTGTAGACAAGATTTTTTTGATTGCGCTGCCATAAAGCATTAGTTCATCGTTATTATTATTTGTGCAAATTTAAGCGCCATTACAGCTGCCAATATCCGCCAAATAATTGCTTCTCAAAAAGAGTGGTGAAATCATTAAAAACAACTGTCAATAATGCGGCGGCCTCTCATTGGTAATTTCAACATCTCCTCCCTGCGCAGGGTCACGCGCCAGCTCATCCAAGCGCTGGGCGAGCAGGCGCATCTGCTGTTTCAACTGAACTATCTCGGCATCCTGCTTGGTAATCACCTCATTTAACTGCGCCAGCGTATCTTCCTGGTAAGCAACACGGGTTTGCACATCAATTAATTGCTCTTCAATATCAGACATTTTTTAATTCCTCTTCTCTATTCGAGAACTGCTTTATCAGAGAATTGCGTAAGCGGCATCGATCAAACGCACCGCGCGCTCGTCGATTAAAATTCTATTGCCCATGCGATGGGTGACGTAACCAAAACCCAATTCAAAATCCGGATCGGCAAAACCGATACAACCGCCCGCACCAGGGTGACCAAAGGCGCGTGCGCCGCGACCGTAGCGGCAATCAGCGCGATCCGGTTGTGAAAGCATAAATCCATGACTAAAACGCAATGGCAAACCGAGGGTGCAATCCTGCTCAAAGGTCTGCTCTTGCCAGCACAATGGCAATGCAGATTCAGCCAACAAATTTTGTTGCGTATTTGCTAAAGCGCCGTAAATAGTGGCGAGGGCGCGCGCATCGGCATGGGCGCCTGCCGCCGGAATTTGCGCCTGCCGCCATTCACGCGAATTAGTCGCGGTCATTAAACTGATCGGGTTAGAAAAAGCGCGATTGGTGACGCCGCGCGGATCAGCTTTCATTAATTTCCCCAGCGCGATGCTATCGGCGCCGGTAGAACTCGCCATCACCCCCAAGGGGCGTTTAAGTGGGCCGGTATCCGCAACACTATCCAATAACAAGTCTGGCACACCAAAATGACAATTTACGCTCAAAGGCTGCGCCACATACTGCTGGAAATACTCGTTAAAACTTGCACAGCCGCTGGCGCGTTTTACCAGCTCACCCAAAATCCAACCGAACATAAACGGCGAATAGCCCTGCGCCGTATTTGGCTCCCACCAAGGCGACTCGGCAGCGATGGCATTTACCATTACATCCCAAGTAAAAATTTGCTCATTGGCTATATGCTGATGAAACGCCGACATGCCTGCGCGATGGCACAGCAGCTGTCGCAAAGTGATTGAGCTTTTGTCTGCTTGTATAAAATCAGGCCAGATGCTGGCGACCGGCTCAT
This sequence comes from uncultured Cellvibrio sp., assembly GCA_963971905.1. Classification (GTDB taxonomy): domain Bacteria; phylum Pseudomonadota; class Gammaproteobacteria; order Pseudomonadales; family Cellvibrionaceae; genus Cellvibrio. The sequence continues at coordinate 6,687 of CAXAVL010000025.1, read as the reverse complement.
CCAACTGCAACTTGCCCTCGGCCACCAGCTGCAATACGCACAAAGCCACCAGTCCTTTACCGGCTGAAAAAATATTGACCAGCGTATCCTCACTCCAATCGGCTCGCTCTATTCCAGCGAGCTTATTACTGCGCTGGCCAGCCCACACATTCACCACCAATTCCCCACGGTGTACCAGCGCCAGCCCGGCGCCCTCCTCGCCTTGTTCTTGGGAGAAATTAGCGGCAAAGGCATCGACAAGCGGTTGCCACTGCGGCAACCATTGGCCGTTAATTGTCATAGCAAAATCTCTATCAAATGAGGAACGAATAAAAAGTTGCGCGCATTCTACCAGTGCCCGAGGTTAGAATTGGCAGCTAGTTTCCTGCGAGCGATCACCATGAGCAAAGATAAAAACTCCCGCCTTGTCTATTCCACCGAGACCGGCCGCATCAAAGAAGACAGACCCGCTGCAACCATCCCTCAGGGCGATGGCATAGTGCGCATCCGCCGCGAGACCGCTGGTCGCAACGGCAAAGGCGTCACCACCATTACCGGCGTGCCGCTGGATGAAACCAAACTAAAAGACCTCGCCAAAGCGCTCAAAGTCACGTGTGGTGTGGGTGGTTCATTGAAAGATGGCGTGATAGAAATCCAAGGCGACCAGCGCGACAAACTCAAAGCCGAGCTGGAAAAACGCGGTTTCACCGTAAAACTGGCAGGCGGTTGAGCGTGGACGAGTTTCCGTTTGACCCCCAACTCATCAAAGAATTAGTCACTACCCCTATGCCCTACGGTAAATATGCCGGTCATATGATTGCCGACATCCCCGAACATTATTTGATGTGGATGGGGCGCGAGGGCTTCCCCAAAGGCAAACTCGGCCAATTGCTGGGGTTAATGTATGAGATTCGTTTGAATGGGCTGGAGCCATTATTAAAACCGCTTCGTTGAGATGGCTGGCCTATTTCTTGCTAAACCTCTGTTAACGAATCAAAACCGCCGTTTTTCTGACAGAGGGGCACCAACATATGAATAGCGAGCTTTTTCTACAAATTACTGACACCTCATTAAAAATCGGCTTGGGAGCGATTATCGCCGCTGCAACTGCTTGGGTTGTACTGCGCCGCAGCAACCCGCAACCGGTCGCCAGCGCGCGCGACAATCGCCGCTTGCAGATACTGGAAGACGTATCCACCCAAGTGGGTACGGTCACCCACATCTTCGCCAAATATTCGTCGCTGGTGGTGGAGTCCATCCAATTTGGAGAGCGCTGGCCACAGGCACGCCGCGCCGAGTTGGATGCAGTCAACAGCGAACTGGTCGCCGAATTTAAAAAATTGGCCGAAGCCGAAGCTAAATTATTGATGCTGGGAGAAAAAAATCTGGAGCGCAGCCTGCGTTTGTACGGCGCCAAGATCGCGGTATACCGCAAGCAGGTTTATATTGGCCGCAAGGATATTTCACTGGAGCAGATAACCGCGCTGAAAAACACCATAGTGCAAGTCCGCGAGCAGTTTTACGATATGCTCAGCCGCAAATACGATCGTTTACTCGCCAGCGCCTAATATCCCCTCTCGTCAGAAATGCCAGATTGCGCCCGCTCTTGCGGGCGCAGTTGTTTTGATCGCCAGATACCGCCAAGGCATTACATTTTTTAGCGCGCGGGAACGCCCCAAGCTTGTTATGCTAAAGACCTTAAAGCTATATACCCAGCTGAGTTTTAGTTAATCCTCCAAGGCACACCAATCGCTATGATTAAAATTTTTCGCAACTGGCTTGATCGATATTTCTCCAATGAAGAAGCCATCCTGCTTTTACTCCTGCTTGCCTGTGGGCTTATTGCAGTACTTAGCATGGGGCAAGTGTTAGCACCAATGATCGCCGCTATTGTGATTGCATTTTTAATGCAGGGTTTAGTTGTACACCTACGCAGCTGGGGCGCACCGCATTGGCTGGCGGTGAGTATCGCCTTTACCGTGCTCATGTTAATGCTGAGTGCGTTTTTGTTGCTGGTATTGCCCATTTTATGGAACCAGTTGGTTCGTTTTTTTAGCGAATTACCTCGCATGTTTATCGAAGGGCAGCAACTGCTGATGCTGTTGCCAGAAAAATACCCAAAACTGATTAGCGAGCGCCAATTAGAACAAGTGTTTAGCTCTATGACAACGGAGATCAGCAGTCTCGGGCAAAGTGTTGTCAGTTTTTCCGTGACCAATATTCCCATGCTGATCGGCTTATTAATCTATTTGATATTAGTGCCGATACTAGTGTTCTTTTTTCTCAAAGACAGCCAAGTCATCATCAACTGGGGCAGCAAATTCCTTCCCGAAAATCGCCCGATGATGACCAAAGTCTGGCAAGAAATGAATCAACAATTTGCCAACTATGTACGTGGCAAAGTGATCGAAATTTTAATTGTGGGCGCCGTCTCTTATATTGTGTTTGTACTGCTCGGGCTGCACTATGCGGCGCTGCTGGCGATTGCGGTTGGACTATCGGTTGTGATTCCGTTTGTAGGCGCTGCGGTAGTTACCTTGCCAGTTGCCATGGTCGCCTACTTTCAATGGGGCTGGTCATCAGAATTTATTTACTTGATGCTGGCCTACACCGTAATTCAAGCGTTGGATGGCAACGTGTTGGTTCCCCTGCTCTTCTCTGAAGCCGTCAATTTACACCCGGTCGCAATTATTCTCGCGGTGTTGGTATTCGGTGGGCTATGGGGCTTTTGGGGGATATTTTTTGCAATCCCTCTTGCAACACTGGTAAAAGCTATTCTCTATGCATGGCCTATCGCAGTACAAGAAGTCACTCATGCACACTCTGGCGATGACCAATAATTATCATCAACCGATTACACTTGATGAAGGACATTGTTATGCCTAACACTTTCTACCGTTTATTTATCACAGGGCTTTTACTGATTATGTCTAACCTCACACTCGCTACAGATATTTGGATCGATGTCCGCACCACCGACGAATTTAACTCAGGTCATATTGACGGTGCGGTGCATATTCCCTACGAGGAAATTGCGGCGCGTATAACTGAAGTAACTACCGACAAAGACGCAACAATTCATCTCTATTGCCGCTCAGGCAATCGCTCCGGCATTGCCCAACAAACATTGCAAACCATGGGTTTTACCAACACCCTGAACGAAGGCGGCTACGAACAAATTTTAATCAGACAAGCTCAAGATTAGCCTTAATGCGGAGCCGTTATCTCCTGTAACGGCTCCTTGTCATCATCTCCTCTGTATCGTCAGATCCATCCCTCCAGCACCATTCGCTCAAATTCGCTCAACCAGCCATTTACCTCGTAACACGAACTTTGTATGACTGAGATGCAATCTCAGTTGATATTAACTCTCGAAATAATTAAGATGAGCGCAAATACGAATCATTCTTTTTACGTTTAAGGGTAAAACTATGTTTAAAAAGTCTTTGCTGGCACTTTCTCTAGGTCTAGTGGCATTCAACGCCAGCGCCGCCAATGAACAGGCTCAAACGCCTAGCAACGCTCAACTCTGGGAGATTATTAAAGAACAGCAAGCCGAGTTAGATGCACTCAAGGCAAAACAACAAGAAACCGCTAAAAAAGCCGATGCGACCGATGCAAAAGTCGAATCAACTGCCGCAGCTCTAGATCTGAGCAGCACCGCGAGCAATCAAAACAAAACTGTTATTGGTGGCTATGGCGAATTGCATTTAAACCGTTGGAATAACGATAAGCCCGGCGGCAGCGATAAAAAAGAAATGGATTTTCACCGTTTTGTATTGTTGTTCAGCCACGAATTCAGCGACACAGTGCGCTTCTTCTCCGAATTTGAGCTGGAGCATGGCGTAGCTGGTGAAGGTAAAAAAGGCGAAGTTGAATTAGAGCAAGCCTATGTAGAGTGGGACTATTCCGCTAAACACAGCCTCAAATCAGGGGTGTTTTTAGTACCTGTAGGCATCATCAATGAAACCCATGAGCCAGACACTTTTTACGGTGTAGAGCGCAACAGCGTAGAAAACAAAATCATCCCCAGCACTTGGTGGGAGGGTGGCGTTGCTTTCACTGGTGAACTGGCACAGGGTTTAAGCTACGACTTTGCCGCTCACTCTGGTTTGGCTTTGGCTACCGGTAAGTTCCAGGTGCGCGATGGCCGCCAAAAAGTATCGGAAGCAAAAGCTGACTCTTTCGCTTATACCAGTCGTTTGAAGTACACAGCGATCCCCGGTTTAGAGCTCGCAGCCAGTGTGCAGCTGCAGGAAGATTTCACTCAAGGTGCAGGGGCCACCGAAATTGGTGCAACCCTGCTTGAAGCTCACGCCGTGTACCAAAACGGCCCCTTTGGCCTGCGTGCGCTCTATGCCCAATGGAATATCGATGATGCCATCAATACCGTGGCCAGCGGCGCCGATAAGCAATCGGGCTGGTACATAGAGCCATCTCTGCGTCTGAACGAACAGTGGGGTATTTTCACTCGCTATAACGAGTGGGATAACCAAGCGGGTGACAGTGCCGATTCCAACTACAGCGAATGGAATTTAGGCGCCAACTTCTGGCTCAGCGAGACTACCGTGTTCAAATTTGACCTGATGCGCCAAGACGTGCCGGACGGCAAAGATGAATACGCGGGCTTCAACCTCGGCGTTGGCTATTCCTTCTAAGTTGTAGATCGCAGAACCAGAGCCACCTCTGGTTCTGCTTACAGCAAATCTTGCAGAGGTAAATGATGCGGTTTTTGATGTGCATAGTGGTATTGCTCTTCAGCGCACAACATGTTTTTGCCCAGCGCGGTAGCTACATTACTGAAGCCGAACTTGTCGCCCAATATCTGCCCTCGGCAACCGCCAAAACGCTCTGGCTGCAAGGCGAGCAGCGCACCTCAGCTGAAGCCATCTGGAAACGCAAATTACCTCTACGTATTAGCTATCAACAGGCCGACAACACGACCCTCTGGGTACTGCAAGAGATAGGCAAAGAACAACCTATTACCATCGGTGTAGTTATCACCGACAACCGCATCAAGACCATTAAAGTCATGGAATACCGCGAAAGCCGTGGCGGTGAAATTCGCTACGATTTTTTCACCAAGCAGTTTCTAGACGCCGAACTGCAGGACGATATGCGCAATCTGGATCGCAATATCGATGGCATCTCCGGTGCAACCCTATCGGTACGAGCGATGAAAAAAATCGCCACACTTGCTCTCTACCTGCATCAACAGGCTCTGGTCACCACAGATAACTAAGAAAAACCTACTGCCAAAGGTCTATTTCTGGGACAATGGCCGCCTGATTCTTAGCCAGCGCAGCCCCCAGCATGAACAGTACCGCCAAACACCTTTTCTCCTACCCAAAACCCAACATCCACGCTCAGGCTAAAACCTATAAGCCCGCGCCCTTTCTGCCGATGAGCCGTGCCGAAATGGACAAACTCGGCTGGGAGACCTGCGACATTATCGTCGTTTGCGGCGATGCCTATGTGGATCACCCGAGTTTTGGTATGGCGGTGATTGGCCGTTTTCTCGAATCCCAAGGGTTTCGTGTGGGCATTAACGCCCAGCCCGACTGGCGCAGCGCCGAGCCCTTTAAAGCCCTCGGCAAACCCAACCTGTTTTTTGGGGTGAGCGCGGGCAACATGGACTCCATGATCAACCGCTACACCGCCGACCTGCGTATGCGCTCCGACGATGCCTATACCCCAGGCGGCATGGGCGGCCAACGCCCCGACCGCGCCGTAACTGTATACAGCCAGCGCTGCAAAGAAGCCTATAAAGATGTGCCGATTGTGCTCGGCGGTATCGAAGCCAGCCTGCGTCGTATCGCCCAGTACGATTACTGGAGCAACGAAGTGCGTCGTTCAGTGCTGATCGACGCCACCGCCGATATTTTGTTGTACGGCAACGCCGAGCGCGCCATTGCCGAAGTGGCGCATTCACTCGCTGCCGGCAAAAGTGTGAAAGAGCTGGACAGTATTCGCGGCACTGTGGTTATCAAAAAAGAACCGCCCGCTGGCTGGACCGAAATTGATTCCACCCGCATCGATTGGCCGGGCAATATCGATAAATTGCCTAACCCCTATGAGTATCAACACAACGCCAAATCCGTAATCGATGTCGCACAAACTGACATCAACAATTCGCAAGTAGGGTTGCGCCAGCTCGATCCGGAAAAAATGGCCGAGCAGATCGCCGCGCTGAACCCGGAAGCTGCCAATCAATTAGCCACCCAAGGCTGCCCAGCGCAGGGCATTGAAAGCGAAAGAGCCTTTGACCCGAATGAACCGCAACCCATTCGCATTATTCCGATGCCGCTGCAAAATCGCAGTGATTTGGTGGATAACGAAAAAGTCTACGTGCGCCTGCCCTCGTTCGATAAGGTGCGCAAAGACCCAACTTTATATGCGCACGCTTCACGGGTTTTGCACCAAGAGGCAAACCCTTACAACGCGCGGCCGATGATTCAGAAACACGAGAACCGCGAAATCTGGATTACCCCGCCGCCGATCCCGCTGGAAACCGATGAGCTCGACGGTGTGTTTGATTTGCCTTATGCGCGTGTACCGCACCCGGTTTATGGTAAACAAAAAATCCCCGCCTACGAGATGATCAAAACCTCGATCAATATCATGCGCGGTTGTTTTGGCGGCTGTACCTTTTGTTCGATCACCGAGCACGAGGGGCGCATTATTCAAAGCCGCTCGCAGGAATCGATC
>CAXAVL010000024.1:0-28642 GCA_963971905.1 uncultured Cellvibrio sp. | reverse complement strand
TGCCAGTTTGGTTTTGATCGCCATTTCGTTTGTGTTTGGCCCGCTGCGCAGTGTAACTATGGGGCAGCGGATTTTTACCGGTGTAATTTTTGGTATCGTCTTTGTGCTGCTACAAAAGCTGCTGGGGCCATCCAGTTTAGTGTTCGGGTTCCCGCCGTTAATTGCAGTGATGATTCCTATCTTGCTGTGCATCGCATTGGGAATTTATTTGCTGAATAGGGCGCGCTAACCACTATGCTACAAGGGCGTGAGTTATCCGATAGCCGTTTTCAAATCGATGCGCTAGATGGTTTACGCGGGCTGGCGGTGCTGATGGTGTTTGTCAGTCACGCCAGCAAAAACAATATGGATCTCTTGCCTGGTTTCGATTTGTCCGGAATTGGAAAGGGGGGAGTCTATTTGTTTTTTTTACTCAGTTCATTTCTATTGACCCTGCCATTTTTGGAAAAGGGTAAGTCTGCGTTCGCCATTCGCCCAATGGTTAATTATGGTGTACGGCGATTTTTCCGCATTTATCCGCTGTTTGTTTTTTATTTGCTGACCTGTGTGCTGGGTACTTGGTTGGTGGCGTATTTCGATATTTATACTCCGCTTGGCGGCATTCCATTTGCACTGAATTGGTCTGATTTTTTTGCTCATTTGTTGTTGCAAAAAGGCTACTCGGTAACTTGGAGTATTCCAGTCGAGTTTCGTTATTATTTTGTGTTGCCGTTAGTGGCCGCACTTTATGTATTTATTGCTCGCGCCCGGTTGTGGTTGTCGCTAACAATCTCCGCTGTATTGATTGCCGGGACACAAGTATTTTGGCCACAAGATAGTGTGCCGCTGAATTCTCCATATCTTGGCCCTTATCTTTGTCTGTTTTTAATGGGGGCCGCCTTGGCGGTTATTTATTACTGGTGGAAACAATCTACTTTGCAAAATTCCCGTGCTGCACGCAGATTGATTGAGTGGGGCGGGTGGTTATCCTTGTTGATTATTGTGTGTATGACGCCCGCTTTGGTCTCGTTAGCGTTGCAAAAACAAATATCAATTATGCATTTTCATCGCCAATTCTTGCTCTATGGTTTTTTGTGGTCAATGGTGTTGTGGGCTTGTGTTAGCGGTAAGGGCGGAATGGCAAAGGTTTTTTCGTGGCCGATATTGCGCTATTTTGGTTTTATCAGTTTTAGTCTTTATCTGTTTCATATTACGGCGATAAAATTGCTGGTCACTTTTGTGCCAGACTTAACTGGTGCGGCTTGGGTTGCGTTGGGAATGAGTGTTGCCATAGCGCATCTGACTTGGACGTTTATAGAAAAGCCGTCGGCAAAAGTTCGTATTCGCTAATGATTATTTGGTTTCCTTGCTGAGCAATACTGTGCGTGTTTTACTGATTTTATCGTGCAGCGTTTGACGTTCGGCGTTGGTGTACATCAGCCAATAACCAGCACCAAAAAAACAAAGTGATAGCGGTGCGCAGAGAAAGCGAATAACACATTGTACATAGGTGGGGCAGTTCAGGTTATCGCTATTTACAATTTTCATGCGCCAGGTTTTCATGCCTAGTGTCTGGCCAGATTTGTGCCAGAAATAGCAAAAAAACAAACCTATAGTAAAAATCCATCCGATAAAAACTACTACGCCGAATATTCCCCAAGTAACACGTTCCCCCGTTTCCGGTACACCTTTAACCGCTACATTAATGCCGGTCATAACCGCGCCATACAAAATGCTAATCGCCATAATTAATAAAGTGTCGTAGACCATAGCGGCGAAACGGCGCAGCAGGCTAGGAGAGGCAAATTCAACTGTGTTTGGGTTATTCATGGTGGGGGCGTTCATAGTGGGGGTTATTCAGGGTGGGCGATTACACTTTAAAATGCAGTGCCCAAGGTGTGGTGGATGTGGCTGTTTGACCGAGACCAATAAATCCGTGGCCTTGTAGCGGAAGTTCTTCGCGGCGCAAGTAAATCGGCGCCTGCTCATCTACATACACATAGGTGCCGTTGGTGGAGTGATCGACCAATACATATTTGCCGCGTCGAAAATCAATATGGCAGTGTTCGCGTGAAGCCAAATCATTTTCAATTAATAATTGGGATTTGTGCGGATCACGCCCGATGTGAAAAGGAGTTTGTTCTGGTAGCAGTGAAATAGTGCGCTCATTGACCACCAACTCCAGTTGGAATTTATCGACAAAACGGGTGACATCATGAATCGGCATCACCATCGTTGCACGATTATCTTTGCCCGAGTGTTCCCATTCCAAACGATAAATCAATGTTTTCTCTGTTTCGCCTTTGATGTTGATGCGATCAAACATTTGGCAGTCGCGGCGCAGAGCGTCGTCCATTGCATCAATCACCGATTGGGTTATCACAATTTGATTGGCGCGGGCGATATGCGCTACACAAGCGGCATCGTTAACCCTATCGCCAAATACATCAGTGGGTGTGATAAGAACATCGCCATAAGCGATGCCAATACGAATCCCTAAATCCTTTAAGCGCGGCTCTTTAATACTGCGTTGTTGAATCGCGATGGCGGCTTCGCAAGCCTGGTGAACCAAATCAAAGCGCGCCATGATTTCGTCGCCAATGGTTTTCACCAGTGTCCCTTCATGCACTATGGTCAGCGCCGTCATAAACTGCACCGCATCATCAATAGTCGCTTTAGCTTCTTCATTGCCCACCCGCTTATACAGCGCCGAACTACCGGAAACATCGGCAAACATAATGGCTTGTGTTTGGCTGTGTTGATTCATTCGATCCATGGCTTATGAGTGGTGAGGGTGCTTATGATAAGCGCTTTGTATTGCAGGAGCAAAACTGGGTAATTAGGATGAGAAAATTGTGGTGGGAGATTCGGTGAAAAAGTAGCACCAAATATTTGCAGTAATAAATGCGCGCAATAAAAAAGGGGCTTACATTGCTGTAAGCCCCTTTCGGATTTGGTGCCAGTGGTCGGACTCGAACCGACACGCTTTAAGGGCGCCGGATTTTGAATCCGTACTCGCCTGCAAAATAGTGCAACAAAGTGCGTAAGTATCTGATTTTAAAGGGTGTGTTTTCACAGTTTTGCACAGTAATTCACGAATGTGTGCCCCCTTTGTGCCCCCTTAATCCGTATTTAGGGTGGCGATGGGGTTGTGTGTAACCGCTTGGGATAAATGACTCGGAGCCAATTTTGCGTACCTGATTGTCATATCCAAAGTGCTATGCCCCAAAATCTCCTTCAGTTTCAAAATGTTTCCATCATTAATCATGAAGTGGCTAGCAAAGGTATGCCTCAAAACATGCGTTAATTGCCCGTCAGGCAGCTTTATACCCGCTCTAGTCACTGCATCCTCAAAACCATGCCGATGGTTCTTTTGGTTGAACAGAAGCCCGCTTTTAGGCCGTCCTGCCAATATCTCATCCTGCAAATCAGTGGTGATGGGAATTGACCGGGCTTTCCCGCTCTTGGTTTTGCTGTAATGGATTTTATTACCCTTCACATGCGTAGCTTTTAGGCTCGCCGCCTCGCCCCAACGGGCACCAGTAGAAAGGCAAATCTTAGCGATGATGTACAAATCTTTAGTGGTCGATAATTTCAGCTCACTAAGTAGCGATTTAATCTGAGCCTTATCCAAAAAACACAAATCTGGTTCATCGATTTTCAGTTTAGGTAGGCCGTGGAGCGGGTTAGGGTGATGCCACTTCCCCAATTTGATAAGCGTATTAAAAACAGCGCAAAAATACGCTTGGGAATGGTTAACGGTATTCGCCGTTATCATCTTGCCGGTGTTCTCGCCGCGTGGTGTTTCAAGGCGACTTTTCCGAAACATAACGAAATTTTCAGCGGTAAATTTACTGGCGACAGGGTTACCCAGCAATTCACAATCAAACAACAAAACACCTTTACGGCCAAGGCCATCTTTCAGTGAATACCCATGTAATTGATACCACTCCTCAACCAAATCACTAAGCCGCCGGTTATCTTTTTTGTTATTGATCGCAGCATCACCCGCGCTGGCTTTTGACAATTCAGCCGCTTTAAAACGCCGGGCTTCTTCCAGTTTATCCAGTGTTTTTTTGACCTTCTTACCAGTACGGCCATGCGGCCTAATCTCCACATAAAAACGGTCATCAATCAGCTTCCAAATACCAGGTTCAACTTGCCTAACCTTGTCCTTTGCAGTTACTGCCATGTTTAAACCTCTGGTAAACCGTGTGTTTCGAGGTTGTCAGCCAGCTTGCGGATGTGTTGGTTTGAGCTGGTATGTAATTTTTCCGCGCTCAATGGTTCGCTCAAAACCAACCAGTGAATCAGTTCGGGGTAACGCCTGGCAATTGGTTCCAAATCATCTACCGACATGCGGCCACGATCACTTTCAATCGTCACCAACCGAAGGTACCTAATCCCAAACATTTCAGCGAAATCTGACCGGCTAATACCCATCAATTCCCTAGCTGTCTGCAATCTTTTTCCCGGAGTTAGTTCCATTTCTATTAGCCCTCATTTGCTGTTTTGAACATAGTGCAAAGCCACAGTTATGCACATAGTTGCAAATTGTTGCACATAAAAGATTGACCGCCCCGAAATTTGCCGCTATTGTTTGAACTATGTTCAAAACAGCAAAGCAAACAAAGAGGTCAAAAATGTCGCAATCAAAGGTTTTTCAGTTGGTCTTAAATTCACCCGTCATGAGTCAAGAGGAGTTCGCAGAGATGTTAAATCTCACTCCTGGCAAAGTTCGTGGCTTTATCCAGACCAAGCAGGTTCCTACCAAAAAAATTGGCCGTTACCGTTTTATCAACATCGCAGCCCTCACCGCTGAGTGCCTTGAAAACATCACAAATAAAGTTGGCCAATAAAAATAATTCTGGTTGGAGCCAAGCGCATGAATTTTGATGCTGAAGTATTAGAGGCAATCCGAAAGGACAGCCAACTCAATTACTCAAAAAGTAAAGAAAAAACAAAACACATCAGTGGACTCAATTGCCCTGGTTGTAATCGACCCACTGCATTTATCAGTATCGATAACCCTTATCGACTTTCCTGCAGTCACACCGGTAGCAGTTGTGGTTGGTACCAAACCACCCGTGATCGCTACAGCGACTTGTGGGAAAACCTTGAAGATAAATTTCCCGCATCAGTAGATGACCCCAAAGCAACCGCTAAGGCTTACATGAGCATGCGTGGCTTTGACTTAATCAAAACTGAACGGTGGTTTGAACAAGGTTCTGTGCTGTTGGATGACGGAAGCCTTGGTGTAACCGTGCGCTTCATGTTGTGGGATGGGTTTTGGTGGGATCGATTAATTAATGAAAGAGATTTTGTTAAGCACACCAAGAAAAAAGGCAAGCCGCTAAAAGCAAGCTTTAAAGATCACATTACCTATACCGGAAAGCATTGGGCTCCACCGGGAATGGAAATTAATGACGGCGATTATGTTTACATCGTTGAAGGTATTTTCCATGCGATTGCATTTTATTTGGCTGGTTACAAAGCTGTAGCAGCGTTTTCTACCAGCAGCCTTCCCAGTGATTTAATCAAAGCAAATCTAAAGCGCAATATCACATGGTGCCTTGCATACGATGCAGGTATTGCCGGTGAAAACGCCGCACTCAAATATTTAAAAGTCGTTAACGATTTAGGTGAGGCTTGCCGCGTTTCCAATCCACATTCAGAAGATATGGATTGGGATGATCTCTATCGCGCAGGAATGCTGGACGACAAATACCTAGAAGACTGCAAGTGGCGTGGACGTGTTCTATCTGCAAACAGCATTGAAGAAAAAGCCTTCGCCCATTACTGCTGGAAGGAATATCAATACAAAATTATTTCATTCAACAAAAATACTTACGCATGCGGTGTGAATCAGAAAGAGCTTGAAGAAAAACTTGGTGATAAAAAAATCGATTTCTACGGTGATAAAGATACGTTCACCAACCAAGTGATGATCAAGCCAATACTCAACGGCGAACTGCAATACAACCACGCCGAGGCCGACAAATTCACTGAAGAACGCAAATATGTTTTCACGGCCTACAACAAAGATTTTTTAAAAGGAAAGCACATAGAGCTTTCATCTAATGCGCTAATCAACCCAGAGCGATTCACGAAATCTCTCTTAGATCAAATGACTTGGCTCGAATTTACGGGCAACAACGGGGATTTAACGATGCTTAGAAAATTATGGCGCAGTGCCAATTCAGTAACAGTAGAAACCGTGCAATTTATTGGGTACGACGAAACCAGCCGTGCGTATGTATTCCCGGAGGCGGGCTATAAAGATGGCAAATGCGTAAAAGTAAACAAACACGGCTATGTAGATTTTAAAGACTGCCAATTAAAAACATCTTTAGTCGGCGTTAAATTTATTCATAGCGAAAAATTCGATAAAAATATACTGCCTGATTTTATCAAGGTGTTTGACCTTAATGGTTTGTGCGCCCTTGGTTATGTCACTGCTGCATTGTTTATCCGCCAAATTAAAGAAGAACATCAACAGTTCCCCTTTCTTGAGCTAACGGGTGAAGCTCAAGCCGGTAAATCAACACTAATCCGTTTTATATGGAAGTTGTTAGGCCGTGAAAATTACGAAGGTATCGACATATTAAAAACGTCTGAATCATCACGCGGTCGCGCCTTGTCGCAATTGAGTAACTTGCCCGTGGTGCTGGTGGAGAGCGATAGAGAAGCGATGCCAAATAACAACAAAGGAGGCAGGCCATCAAAATCAGTTGATTGGGATGACTTTAAACCGATCTTTGATATTGACGGCATATTAATGAGCCGTGGTGTTAAAACGAACGACAACCAAACACAAGACAGTATTTTTCGTGGTGCGTTAGTCATTACCCAAAACGCCAGCGTTCAAGGCAGCGAGCCAATCATGACGCGCATAACCCACCTGCATTGCACCACCGCCCATAAAAAAATTGAAAACCGTGAAATTGCCGACCGCTTAAAAACAATGCCCGTTAAAGAGTTGGCCGGTTATCTGCACCTAGCGTTAACCCATGAAAAAGAATACTTGGGCAAGTTTTTTTCAGCGTTTGATTACCACCGCCAGATCCTCACTAAAACCACCGGCATTAAAAACCAACGTGTAATTGATTGCCACGCGCAACTTATGGCCGCTGTTGAAGCGTTGACGGTACTGTTCGATAACTTGCACAAGCCAGTGTTGGACCAGGCATTAGCGCACGTTGTTGGCCGTGCCAAAGATCGTGAGCGCCGGTTGAATGCAGAGCATCCATTAGTACAACAGTTCTGGGAAAACTATCACCACATCAACGACCAGGTGATGACGCTGATCGATCAAGACCATAACGAAAAAGACGTTGAGAACCAAAAGTTAAACCACTCCAGCAATCCCAAGCAGATTGCCATTAACCTCAATGACTACTACGAGCACTGCCGCAAGCGAGGGCAAGAATCAGCATCAATTGCGGATCTCAAAACCGTCCTAAGAACCAGTACCCAATACCTGTTTGTGGATGAAAAACCGGTGGTATCACGGATAACAAAGACACAAAAACGGTGTTGGGTATTCGAGAAACCACCGGAAATGCTAAGTAATTGATTTTCCTGTTTTTTTTGTCCTTACATAAAGACCGTAAAAAATAGAGATGGTATCCAATGGAAACTGTAAAAACTGTAAAAGTCATTATTTCTCTATGTATTTCAATCAGTTATGGATATTTGCTGTGTAAAAGGACTGTAAAGCACTGTAAAACTTTTTTTTTACAAGTTTTACAACACTTTTACAGTGCTTTGTAAGCCTTCCTGCCTTGAAGGCCGCGCCATTGCTGGACTTTTACAACTTTTACAACTTTTACAGTTTTTGAGTCACCCCCCCCTCACAGGGTTTTAAAAAGAGGAACTTACATGAGCAATTTGCCCCACTTTTTACCTGATCCAGCAGACCCGAAAGGGCAGGCATTCCGCGCCGATTGCATGGCGTGGGAGCTATTCACCAAAAAGCCCAAGGCCGAGCGCGAGCAATACATAGCCGGGCAACCAGCGTTGAAAACCGCAGATTTCAACCTTCGGCTTCGCCGTTGTGAGGCGTGGTGGCTGTTGACCTACTGCACCCACTTTCAGATTGAGGAAACCATCGCGCAAATGGAACCCGAAGAAATGCGAGAGGTGCGCGAACACCTAAAAGTGATGCGCTTGGAAATGAAAATAGTTCGCCAACGCAAATTTAAAACCGTGAAGGGGAGTAAAGCCCATGCGTAGTTTGAGCGATGTAACAGAAGCGGAAATGAAAACCGAATACGACAACACGCCAGCCATGCACAAATACGTGCCCTGGGCAGAAGTGTTGGCCAACAGTATTTATTCAACCATTTTAAAAAACCAAGTCATATCACATGAGGAAAAAACCATGGAACAACTACCCACTAACCACGGCATATTTCTGGCTATCGATAACGGCAATAAGCCACCGGCATTTATCGGCATTGATCCAGCGCCCGCGCCAGACCAAACCAAAATGTTTCCAGCACCAGAGCCAAAAAAAATAACGCGCCGCAGCACCATCACATTGCACCAAGGCCAAATCGAAAAAATAAAAACCGCGCTGACACTATCGCGTAATTGTTTGAAATACGGCGGCATCGGCGATGCAGTTCGCAATGAGGCTTTAGCCTCGCTAGCTGAATCACAAAAAATTATTCAATCGTTTTATGAGCGTGGGTGAGGTGAGGGCAATGAAATTCACAATCGCATTATCAACACTATTGCTTTGCATGGTCACGCTGGCCAGCACCGTTTTGTTTTGGTCATCAATGCCAACTGACCAAACCGGAAAGCTGCTGGCCGCTGTTACCGCCACTGCATTAGAAGCCTGCAAGTATTCATTTTTCCCCGCAGGTGTTTACTACCTCAAAAAGCGTAATGCCGGGGGCGCGTTGTTGTTAATTATTGGTGTGGTGTTGGTGGGTATTTCTGTTGCCGCTACAACAGGGTTTTTAGAAAACGCCTACAACCAGCAAACACAAATGGTGCAACAAAACAGCCTTGAATACCAAACCAAAAAACAACAACTAAACAGCCTGCAACAGCAAATAGACTCGCTCAATAATTTAGTTGCAGCAGACGCACAAGGCAGTTACCGCACCCGCGCTATCGAAACTGCAAAGCAAGTAAAAGTTTTAGAGCAGCAGCGCGACAACGCACTAGCAGAAATTAAAGGCTACCGCGAAACCGCACAGGGCAACGCACAATCACTTTTCTCAGTGCTGGCCATACCCTTGGGTGCCTCGCCAGAAGCAATACGCCAAGGCGCGTTTATAGGCCTAGCTGTAATTGTCGATATTTGCGCAATCGCTGGCCTTCTCGCCCTGGGCGGTATAGGTAAAAAATCCAAGCCAGAACCAAAACCAATGTGGAGCGAACCACCCATAAACACAGAAACAATCGAGAGGGAAAAAGCAGTGCCGGTTACAAAAAAAAATCCCACGGAATTAAACGAACAAGAAAACGAACTAGCCAAAAAAATATTGGCAGGCAATTACGGCCAGCCACCGGCAGTGCGGCGAATAATTCAAGAAGGGAGTGTGCGGCACCAAACCGCCAAAAAGGTTCTGGAATATTTGGTGGAGCAAAACAAAGTTCGGCGGGAAGGCAAACAATATCAACTAGTTCAAGCAGTAATTGCATAAGGGGGTAAGGGGGATGAGTGCCACATTTTCGACTTTTTGTAACGATGTGATAGCCGATGCAGCAATCCAACCGCCCATTGCAAATGGAACGGGCGGCGAGATTATGACACTGGCAATCACAACCGACACCGGCGACTACTTAGCCATTCACTTTAAAAATCAAACCAATTTTAAAGCGTTCTGCGCAAAACATAATTTCCCATTGGAGTGCAACCGCAATGCAAATTAAAAAAGCAACACTGGGCGAAATAAATCTGTATGCCAAAATTAAAGACGGTGAAGTGCGCGCCATTCGCGGCAAGAGTGACAAGGGCGACGGTTGGCGGCCTGTGTGCCGTGGCCGCTACTTAGGCAGCGCGTGCCTAACCACTGAAAGCGCCGCAATCACCAACGGCAAAATATTCATCGCGGAATTAAAAAAACGTGTTGAAGGTGTGCAAGCAAAATCCATTAGTAAACCAGCGGCGCAAAAGCGCACACGTAAACCAAAGGCGGTGTCGAAATGATCTCACAAATCGGAATTGTATTTTTTGGTGTGCTGGCCGCGTGGTTAACTCAACAAGCCAATGAAAACCGTAAAAAGTACGCCTGTATTTTTGGATTAATCAGTCAACCGTTTTGGTTTTATTCCGCGATTGAAACAAACCAATGGGGAATATTTTTACTTTCCATTATTTACACCGGCGTGTGGTTGATTGGGTTAAAAAACTATTGGGTAAAACCAGTAGTGCCACAGATAAAGGCAACAGGCACAGGTCAAGAAAAGTGCGGCTGTGGAAATAACAAACCAAAAAATAAACCTGTATGTTTTGAATGTGATGAATGGGCAAAGGGTAGGGGTGGCGAATGGAATTAAGCCCGCACGATTACGTGGTATTAGAAAGGTTGAACGGGGCGGGGTGGTTGTCACAACATGAATTGCAAACCTCTCGCCAAACAATGAACAAGCTGGTGCGCGCAAAACTGGTAGAACAAAAAATTGTAAATGCTCGAATTCGCTACTTACCAGAATCCGGCGCGCGTTACCGGCTAATGCAAAATCAAGAGGCAGTTAATAAATGGCAACAGCAGTAGGAAAAATCAGTTTTGACGGACACACCGGCCACCCTAAAGATGTAGTTAAGGGAAAAGCTAAGGTTTGTTTCAATGAATACAAAGGTGTGTGGGTGTTGCCCGGTGGCGGATTTATTGCCACACAGTCACGTGCAGAAAAGGTGTGCAGCGAATTAAACAATATTTTAAGTGGAGTAAAAATCTCATGAAATTTAAATTAATTTTAATCGCTAGTGCGTTGCTTTTATCCGGCTGCAACACCATGCCTATTTTAGATTTAGCCAATAGCACAAAGTGTGCAACCAAAATATCAAATAAAGATTCGCAATTGAATTGCGAGTTTGAAGGCAAAAAAGTGTTTGCAAAAAAATAGGTGAATTATGAAAGGCAAATTTAATCAAGTGCTTAACGTGATTGGGATTGTGTTATTGCTGGGGCTGGTATTTCTGTTGTACTACGGGCACAAAACAGCGTGCCCAAATGTTGAGGTGTATTACAAGTGCAATAATTTTTGGGATTAAAAGAGGGCGGCCAATGGGTCGCCCTTTTTATTTGTGGGATAGTGTTGACAGTTAGGCGCAGTGCGCCTATTATGCTTACACGGTGGCACGCAGAGAGCCACTCACTCCGAGGGGGCTAGTCGTTGCCACCGGTAAGGAACTGAGATGAAACTTTGCGAGATTGTAACCATACGCACTAACTTTCCTGAGGCACATTTCTGGTTAGTTAGGCGAGGCTCAGAGGATAGAGTCGGTGAGCCAACCCGAGTGTTTAACAAAGAACACATAGGGTTGAAAGTAGAGCGAACCGACATACTATTACCTGACTACCTTTTCTACGTGTTCGTGAGTGTTCATAACACCGGCCACTGGAAAAGGTTAGCAACAGGAACTCTAAGCTTGGTTAATATCCGAGTTTCCGACGTTCGCAACATCGAACTGTCACCGTGCTAAGGGAGGGGGGCGAAAGCCCCCCAAACTTCACTCAAGAGGTTTCAGCATGAAAATATCAATGCCCAGTATTAAACAGCAGCAACAAATTATTTTTGAAGAAAGCACCAAGGCCGCAATTGAACAACTTAAAAAAAATCTGAAAGCCCCGGTGATACCAGGGCAAACCGAAATTGACGAAAACAAATACCCGCGCACGCATTTACTACGCGAGCATGAAGGCTGGGAGCCGCCTCACCAAGATATTATCGGCGCGTACTTCCGGCACTTTCAGAAACACTTCCCGGACTACGGCACCGACGCAAAACTAGCGGCGTTGTTAGGCCTTACAAGTGACCGCCGGGTACGTGAATATAAAAGCGCAGCTCGCACCATTCCCTATGGCGTGTGGCGTCACTTCCTTGTGCTAACGGGCAGGGCACCGCAAGAAATAATCGAAGTAAAAGCGTTTATGGGGTGATGAATGAATTTTGACAGGCGTTATATTGTTGGTGAATACGGCGAGCTAAGCAGACAAGCATTACAGGCCGGTGATACTGGTCAGTCTGCGGGTTATCCGGTTTTTGTTGTTTACGGTGAAAATGAAGATGATAAAACAGCTGATTGTGCGTGTTTTGTTTTGAGGCACGATGCAGAAAAATTCGCTGAAGTGATGAACCAATCTAATTAATAAATAAGGCCGCTAATGTGCGGCCTTATTTATTTAACTATGCATCAATAAGTTCTTTCAGCTTCCTGAGAAAATATTCCTCTCTAACTATTTTAATTTTTCCTCCATTATTTTTTATTTCCGTTGCCTTGGTTATTTTTGTTCCACCGCTAATGTTCTTCCAGTTTGCGCTTCCTGAGCCTGCAACAACTAAAAAATCTGTTGTGCTAGAAACTTCCTTTCTTGCAACGGTTGCGCCCAATGAGGTTACAAGTCCTTCCAGATCATCACGGCTAAATTCACTGTCGCCGGTAAAGCTAATCCTTGCGCCATTAATAAATATTTCAGGCTCTGGGCTACAAAAAAGATCATCGTTATCAGTTGAGCCGCTGGCAATGGCTGTAAGTATTTTTAGCAATTCAATTTCTTCGGCTTCATCTATTTTTCCATCCGCAACCCATCTTCCAATATTTTTGCTTATCGATGATGCCGGGTATTTATTTGCAATATTGTTGTGCTGTATCAGCCATTCATGCAAATAATTTAATTCATCAATATTTACATGACCATCGCATAACATGCCGATACAAATGCCGGTAAAAACATCGATATCGCGATTGTCTTTGTGCTTGGTGTTGTAAAGGGTAACTTGTTGTTCGCTGGGCTTTTGGCTCATTAGCAATACTCCTGAGATTAATTTTTGCGGGAGTATTAATGATTCTGGTGCCTACGGTCTGTAGGAAATCCCCCATCCCTTTGTGAGACATTGACCTTTGAAAATTGCATGAATAAGCAACATAAATTGCGTGTTCATTCAATTACACGCCATTACATTTCCCCACTGGAACTACGTCACAAAAATTTGTTGACAGGCGAAACGCGCCTCCATACTCTTGCCGCCGTGGCGCCAAAATGCGCCGCCGGGCTTCGCATCCTGAAAAAGCAAACTAGCCGGTTGGTTGTCAGGTAACCAACTGCCATACCCGAGTTACGCCTGTTCTATGGCGGCTGGGTAGGGCTACCTTCGGGTAGGCCGGTTTTTGCTGTTTTGCACCGGTAATGCGAACCCTGCTCAGTCGCCCCCAATCATGTGGGCAGAACAAACGCGAAAAAATGTAGTGGGCAATCCGCTAAAAACCATTCTCGTTTTTCAATAATGTTTATTAACAACTATGCAAAATTTGTTGCAGGTATTTTCACGCCTGTAAAAACCATACGGAGTTTTATCATGGATACCAAAATCAATAATGCGCTCGAATGTCTTCACCAGGTTAGATCTGTAAATAGTTTGATACAGGGGGTTTGTGCGCGTGTGTCGGCGGGCGAGCTATCAGCAAATGAGGCGGAAGGGTTATGGGTGGTGTTGGAGTGGCAAAATAACCAATTGAAAAAAGCAGAGGGGGCGATTGAATGCGTAGCGGAATTACAGTGTGTTGCCGCCCCGGTTCGGGCGGCTTAATCGTTAGAGTGATGAAAGCATCATTTGCCGCTCTGCATCCGGCAGGGCGCGCAAAAAGTTTACCACCACGTCTTTGTGCTGTTTTGCACTGGGGGAAAGTGTGTGGCTAAAACATAAATCCATCACAAACGTGTGCCCGCAAATGGGGTTTTTACAGCTGCAATAAAGCTGGCTCATTTTTGCATCAAGCCGTTTACTGGAATGAATAATGGATTTTTCACCACACTCAGTACAGTTAATTTGCATTGCCTCGTCCCCACGAATTAAATTTATACGCGGCAAGAGTATAACATTTGTTGGCTGTTTTGCAGTCATGGCGAGCATTAGAATTGCCCCTCTGCAGGTCTGCCAAATGCAATGTGCCGCGCTGGTTTTAAAAACTGGTTGAGTTGCAAAAAGTTATCCTGCATTGGTACGGTTTCATATTCAAAATAAACCCGTGCAATTTTCTCAATATCCCCAAACCCGCCTGTATTGTTTGGCATCACCCCGGCCAGTGCCGGTTGAATACGCCACATCGCTAAAATTTCATGCAGGGTAATATTCTTGATGCGTTCGTATTCGTCCTTGGTGGCAATGTCGCCAACCGGAATTAACTGCACAGAGTCTTTTTTCCCGTTCGGGATATTCAAATACAAGCTGCGGAAATTACCTACACCCTTGGATTCAGTTACCGCTTTTTTTATCGCCGCTTCATCTTCCACAGCGAGTGATGAATCGCTGGTGTACAGGATGTACCCCATATGCGCGCCGTTAACGTAATACTTACGGCGGAATAGGGTTGCATCCTCCCCCAGCAGAACCGCGTTAATTCCGCCGTAATATTGCGGCACACCGTAAATATTTTGGCTTACGTCATATTCTTTAAGGTGAACCACTTCGCCGGGCTTAAATTCAATCGGCTTATCGCCATTTTTGCGCAGTTGGCAATAGGTGTCGTCTTTGGTCATGCGCCGCATGGAAATAGCGGGCAAGTGTTTAAACGCGATCACTTCCTTAAACACATTGAATATTTTTTGCAGGTAGCAGTTGCCGAAAACATCGTAATCAATGCTCGCCGCGCCCAAGTCTTTATCGCTCAACACTTCATTGCTGTTGTAATACTGCAGCAAGCGATTCCGGCGAAACGGCGGGATGGTGCCGTGGTAGCCGTTAGCGCGCAGCACTTTTGAAAGCCCGGTGAGTGAGATGGGCGGCTCATAATAATCGCCGTTGGCGGCGAACACTCCCAAATAATCCGCAATGTTGTTGCTCAAAACAGATTCAGGGTCACCAAATTTAAAAATGGTTGCGGCATTGGGGCTTTTTTCATTCACAAACGAATCGGGTTTTGTTGCTGCTGTTTTTCTGTGTTGTTTCATGTGCGATTAGCCCATTGCTACGCCGGATTTACGGCGTTCGGTTAAAGGTTCGTTGCTTATTGCGTGCATGATTGACCAAGCGGAATCGGCGTGGCCGGTATCGGCGGTGCGGTTGGCTGCATAGGTAATTTGATCGCTGGCGGTGATTACCTGTGTGATCTGTAAAAATGATTGCGGGATGTCGGTAAATTCCGCGTCCCACTCAATACGGCCACTTTCAATAATGTCTTGTGCTTTTAATACCAGATTGGTTTTGGTATCCAATCCGTAATGAATGGCGGTGGCACGGGGGAAAAACTTCTCCACCATTTCAAACACGCCGTGCCCTGGTCCCGTACAGTCAATGCCCATAAAGGCGATGTTGTATTTTTGCGTGAGCGCCTTAATTTCGTTGGCTTGGTGCCGCCATGCGCCGCGCAAAATAATGTTTTCTAATACGCGGAATTTGCCACCTTCAACCAACGGCGGTGCAACAATCACCACGGCTGATTTGTCGCCACGGCGTGCAGGGTCATAGCCAAGCCATACCGGGGTATTGCCATAAGGCCGCACGGTGCCCTTTTTAAAATCTACCCATACAACATTGCTATCAACCGCGCAGGCGAGCAATTGCCCGAGTTTGAAAACGGATAGCCCCGCCTCCATAAATGCGCACATAAATAATGTGTTGAAGGAGCTTTCGCTGTAGCGGAATTTAAGGTCTTCAATATCAAATAAATCACAGCCAGCTTCTTCGGCGTCTTTCACGTTAACAATATGGCGCCAGATTCTATCTGCACCCAAAACGCCATCTTTAAGCGCTTCATGGCTAAGGTCAAAATCAACTTTATTTTTTCTATCTTCGTTGAATTTCTCACCGCTCCACATAGGGTAAGCCCCGTGTGATTTAAGTGACGGTGTTGAAAAGTAGGTAAGCCGCCACTTTTTCTGTGACGCCATTGCGCTGGCAACTTCATTGAGTTTCTGGAAGTTGGGAATCCAAAACACTTCATCCACATACAGGTGGCCGTTGTAACTTTGTGCGGTGCGGCCATTGGTGGAAACAAAGCGAATGTTTGCGCCGTTGCTTAACGTAATGCAATCACTGCCTTTTAACTCAATGCCAAAGTATTTATGCGCAAAACCAATCATGTAAGCCTTAAATACAAAGGCTTGGTTTTTACTTGCGCTTAAAAATAGTTGGTTATCGCCGGTAAGAATTGCATCCTCAAACGCTTCCCAGGCGAAATAGAAGGTCGCGCCAATTTGGCGGGATTTAAGAATAAAACGGGTTTTCTGGCCTTTGTTTTCATGCCACTTGTGCTGATAACCAAAAAACAATTCATTGCGAATTTCTTCTAACCGTTCGGCGGTTATTTCACTTACATCATTTTTTATTTGCTGTTTCTTTTTTTTATCGGTGCGTTGGGTTTTTAGTTCGCCGCCATCATTAGCGGCTTCACCCTTTGCTATCGCCGCTGTTTTTGCCTCCAGCTGGCGAACCTTTGCCATTTTCTCTAGCTGATTAATCAGCCTATCCATTTCATCTAATTCAAATGGGGTTTTGTCGGCCTTTTCTGAAAGCGTAATTATGCGGCGGCTTATGGCCTGCTCAATGCTTACGCCTGCTATTAAGTTGTCCCATTCGCCTTCATCGCGCCAGTTGTAAACGGTGCGGCCAGTTACGCCAAAGCGGTGGGCAATTTCTGCAATAGGGGTGTGCTGTAAATAAAGCCCACGTGCAGCGGCTTTAATTTCTGGCGTGGCTTTAATGTTGGTGGCGGCTTTTGTCATGCGGCCAGTTTAAGAGAGATTTTTGTTTTTAAATCGTGCCGATAGTTTTAATAATTTCTAATGCAGTTGAATAGAAATTTATAAAACCGCTTGTCTTTGAAGGGAGTTCAAAACACACATATTCTGCAATCACTCGCTGAACAAGCACTGAATAAATTAATTATTTTTAATTCACTGGATGTTGATTGCATGGCAAGAAATTTAAAAACCGGTTGGGTAATTGTTGCCACCAGTGGCGAAACAACCGATGGCCGAAAAATTGAAAAGAAGTGGCTTGAAGATATGGCCGCAAATTACAGCGAACGTTTGTACAGTGCGAAAATCTGGCCAAACCACGAACGCTATTACGGCTCACAAGGCAAAGTGCTTGCGCTAAAGGTGGAGCCAGCAACAGACCCGCAATTAAAAGGAGAGGTGCATTTAATGGCAATCCTCGCGCCTTCTGAAAATTTGGTTTACGCAAATCAGCAAGGCCGCCTTGTTCACACATCAATTGAAGTGCTCAAAAACTTTGCCAACCGTGGGTTTTACTACCTGGGCGGTTTAGCTGTTACCGACAACCCTGCAAGCCTTGGCACCACAGAACTCCAATTCAGCGAAAACGCCGAGAAGTTCCACATACAGGGCGATGCGCTGGATTTGTCCAGTGCTGAGGAAAAAGGCATTTTTGATCTTATCCGCGACAAACTTTCACCTAACACCGAGCAGGAAACCGCAATGGACGAAAAGCAATTTAACCAACTGACCACAACCCAAAACAAAACCAACGAATTGTTGGAAACGCTGATTGGTAAATTTACCGCGCAACCGGCGCCTGCACCAACCACCGCACCGGCACCCGCTCCAGTGCCAAAAATTGAACCAGCACCGGCGCCACAAACTGAAGAGTTTGTTAGCAAAAAATCGTTCGATGAATTGAACGAAAAATTAACCAAGCTGAATGAAGCGTTTGAAGCCGCCAAAACAAACCCAGTGCCAGGCACAAAACCAGCCGGTGATGACGCCAGCGCCGATAACGCCGTTATCTGCTAATCACCAGCGCAACCAGTTTTATTTTTAACGGTTTTTAATCAGCACTATTACCGAGATTTTCAAAATGAATGAAGCCAGTAAGAAAAAATATTTAGCGTTTTGCGTTGCAATGGCTACCGCGTTTGGCACCGCTTCCGTTGCGGAAGCATTCACCGTAACGCCAACCGTTGCGCAAAAGCTGCAAGACAAAATTGTCGAGGAAGATACCTTCCTTTCAAAAATCAATATTTTTCCCGTCACTGAGATTAAAGGCGAAAAAGTATTGGGCGCGGTTGCTGGTGTGTTGGGCAAGCGTACCAACACCGATGCTAACGACCGCGTACCGCAAGAAGTGTTAGCGCTGGGCAGCAAAACCTATGAACTTTTTTCAACCGAGTTTGACACCTTTATTAAATACGCAACGGTGGATGCCTGGGCGAAATTCCCCGACTTTCAAGAGCGCTACGCCGGTTATGTGCGCAAAGCTATCGCAATGGCGCGTGTGCGCACCGGTTGGTACGGCACCAGTGCCGCGGCTGTTACCGACAAAGTAGCAAATCCCAACGGTGAAGACGTTAACAAAGGCTGGTTCCAGCACATGCGCGAATACCAAGCGGGCGCGCATTGGATGTTGCAGGGCGCAACCGCAAACCAAATCCGCATTGGTGATGGTGGCGACTTCCCCAACCTCGATTCCGCCGTGCATGACTGCCGTCAAATGCTTGACCCGATTTTCCGCGAGCGTGGCGATTTGGTGGTGTTCATTGGCTCTGATTTGCTCGCTGCTGATAAAGCCGCGCTGTACACCGCGCAGGGTGCAACCCCGAGCGAAAAAGAGCGCATCGCTAACGAGAAAGTCACTCGCACTTATGGCGGCCTGCCAGTGGCAACGCCAAGCGGTTTCCCATCACGCGGTTTATTCATCACCACCTACGACAACCTGAGCTGGTACTACCAAGACACCAGCGTACGCCGTCAAGTGAAAGACAAGCCCGAGCGCAACCGCGTGGAAGATTACACCAGCGTGAATGATGGCTACGTGGTTGAAAACGAAGAGCTGGCCGCCGGTTTTGAATTTAAAAACATCAAAATCAAAGAAGGCGGTGCTTGGGTTTAACAATCAGTTTCATGGCTGAGTGCAGGGAAGCAGCACGTTGATTTTCCCGCTCTACGGGGCGGGCTTTTTAAAACTCGGGGAACACAAATTATGTCACTAGCAAAAGCACACAAGGCCGCTTGTTTGGCCGCACTCGCTGCCGGGCAAATTGCGCAAGCATCACGCGATGAACGCAGTAGTACTGTTGCACAAATTATTCCTACCACCGGCCACCCGCAAGACGTGCTCATGGCCGCGCTGCAACAAGATCAAGCCGCGTTGCATTTACTCACCGATGTGAAAAAGAAAATCGCGCTCAAAAAAGAACAACTCATTCCCAAGTGGCAACCCATCATTGAGCACTACCGCGAAAGCGGCGCACAACACCCATTTGAACCGCTGGTGTGGTTTGCCATTTGGTGTGTGGATGCTGGTGAATTTGAACAGGGTATTGCCTGGGCTGATTACGCCATCGCCCAACACCAAAAAATGCCTGAGCGTTTTAAATCCGCCAATTTGGAATCTGTCATCACCCGGCAAGTGCATGATTGGGCGCTGGAACAATTCAAAGCAGAACACAGCGCAGAACCGTACATCACACACGTTGTGGAACGCATCGAGAGCAACCAATGGTTGGTGAGTGAGCCTGCATTGCTTGGCATGTTGTTCAAGTTGGTGGCGATGTTTGCGCAAAAAGAAAATCAGGATGAAAAAGCAGAATCTTACTTTTTGAAATGTGTTGCGGCGAATCCAGAAAAGCACGGCGTAAAAGGTGTGCTGACAAAGCTGCAAACAAAAATGGGTAAACCCTTAACGTTTGCCTAAACCGTCTCTCCCCGAGAGCACTGGCAAACGGGGGCGGTAAACGAAATTCGCTTTACCTAAACCCGTTTTGCTCAGTGTCTATTTTTGAGAGTTATTGAAGTAAATCGCGGGAATTTGCAAGCAAGCTAGCCAAGCCTTCTATGGCACGGTCAGTTAATTGCAGCTCACCGCTAGAAGTAACAATGAGCGATTCAACAAGGGAAAGTTGGTTGTAAACATTGTCGCTGTGTTCTTGTAATTCGATTTGGTTTTTTTGTTCGCCAATAGATTCAAGCAACACCGAGTCGGGGCCATAAATATCAATACGGCCTTTTAAATACTGCTGGTATTGCGATTGATCCAGCTGAATAGAACGGCGGCAGGTTTGAATAGGGTGGCTTTGCGGTTTTGGATCAAGCGGTTGTTTGCGTTGCTTATTCATGGCTGTCACCTGCAACGATAGCGATAGAAAGTTGATCGGCATTGATGTGGTTAATCGCGTTGATGAGCATGATTTTCCAAGTGTCTACCGGAATTTCACGCTTGCCTTGGTAGTAGTCGCTCATGGATTTTTCGCCGCACAACGCCAATTGCGCCATTTTTGAATAGGGTTTGTATTCGGGGTAGAACATCCAGAAGCCATCCCAAAAACAATCAAGCTCTACGGTTTGTTTGTTTTGTTCGGCAGGGTTACGTGAAAGGGCTTTCAGGCAGTCGTTGCGAAAATCGCACAGGCGCTGCAAGTGGTTAGGAACGGGGTTGCGGGTAAGGGAATTGCCGTGCGGAATTTCAAGAATGGTTTTAGCCATGATGTGGAACCTCAACAGTGATTAGTTTTTTAACCACCACCATGAAGTGCGAAATCATGGAGGCGGACTGTACAGGGTTCGCACTACCGGACTAATCACCAACACCGGCCTACCCGAAGGTAGCCCCATACAGCCGCCATAACGCAAGCGTAGCTGTATTGCAGGCACAAAAAAAGACGCAACGGCGTCTTGTGCCGGAGATTAGTAATCGAGAGTGCGAGTCCCGACAGCGGATTTTGCCGCTGTGAACACAGAGTAGCGCACCGGTTTGCGTGCGTCAATATGCAACATAGTGCAGTAATGAGTAATAACCAGCAGTAACCAGCCATAACAGGCGGTTAAAAAAGGCGATAGGCAAATGAGTTTCACCGGCAAGCCAGACACGTTTTTAAACACGGAAATAACCAATGACGGTTTTTACCCGGATATTAAATTGGGTGAGCTGCAACGGTTCTACCGTGTGCCTGCTGAATATAAAAACGATGTGATTGAACACCACACCCGTTTAGCGATTAGCGATTGCAACGCGCAGTTGGCAGTGAAGAAAGCAGAATGGATCGCCCTGGGCCACACCATGCTTGAGCAAGTAGACGCCGCGATGATTGGCGATGAGCTCGCAAAAGTGGAGCAATACAAGCGCGCTGTTTTTTGCAGAACCATGGGCTTGTTAGTAATGGCATTCGCCACGCTCAACCGCCGTGAACAAGGCGAGAATTTAGCAAAAGAAGGCGACGACACAATCCAGTATCACCTTGCCCAGTCTGGCCGAGCTATTCGCCGCCTGTTGGGGTTGACTGAAAACGTAAGTGTGGAGCTGCTGTAAATGGCACTCGCAAAAATGCAGGCACTTGCCACATTTTTAATTAACCAGAAATTATTTGCGGCAGAGCAATTTGATTACTGGATGGAAAGCGGCAGTAACGAATACACCGGTAAAAAAGTGGGCAATGGTTTTTTAATTTCCCGCTTCCGTTATGACGCGGTGTTTAGTGTTGAGCGCTACAGCCAAAGCGCAGATTTATTTTTAGTGCTGTTGAGCGTGTGGTTAATGGAAAACGACGGCACGCGCAATGAGTTGGATTTGCCCATGCCAGACGTGGAAGTAAACCCGCTGGATGACCACACAGTCGATTTAGAAGTAAAGGTGACGTTTGATGAAGGCATTGAAATTGTAGCAGACGACAACGGTTTAATTCTCTATCGCGGCAACCGCTACAGCGTAGCTCCGGCAGTAATTACCGAAGCAAGCAAAGTAGGCGTAGGCGATACGCAAGAGCGGCCAACGGACAAACCTTATGACCGGGATCAAGATTAATTTTTTAGGCCACTTGGATGCCCAGAAGCGCCTTGAACTTTTAAAACTGCCTGCGCGCAAACGGCGGCAAATATTAGGCGGTATAGGCCGTGAAATAAAACGGCAAAGCATTCGCAACTTGCGCGCACAACGCGATGTAGAAGGCCGCTCTTGGGCACCACGTAAACGCGGGAATGACAGAAAACTGTTACGGCATTTAAACCGGCAGGTTGCAGCCAATTTCGCAACGCCGGATTTTGTTGAGGTGGGTTTTCGTGGGCCAGTTGCTTATCAGCAACACGAAGGTATTACCAAAGTGATGACGGCCGCAGCAATGGGCAAAGAACACGGCGGGCGTGATCACTACGACGAACCAGCAACAAAAAAACAAGCAAAGGCACTGCGCGACGAAGGTTACAAAATCCGCGTTAAGGGCAGCAAGAAATGGCGTAAGCCATCGCTCAAGTGGATTCAGGAAAATTTAAAACAGAAACAAGCGGGATTAATTTTAACAATCCTGCGCGATGAACAGCCGAAAAAGGCTTGGATTACCACCGTACCAGGGCGCGCATTTTTAGGCGCGACTAATGCGCAAGTGGGCGCATTCGTAAACAAAGTTGTTGAAAACACAATTCATTCGAGGCAGTAGCTATGGGTCAGGGCAAAGTAACGGTTAACAACCTCAACTTGGGGCAAGGCAACTTCCCTGAAGTGGAGCGCAAAACACTTTTTATTGGTGTGTGTGCAACCGGTGTGGGCGATGTGCTCTCACTCAACACACAGAGCGATTTAAATGTGTTGCTGGGTGCCGCCGCAAGCGATTTGAAAACCCAAGTGATTGCAGCTCGCGCCAACGGCGGCGAGAACTGGCAGGCCTACGCCGCTCCAATCGCCGTAGACGATGATTGGCGTGAAGCGCTGGACTTGGCCTTCCAAACGGTATCCACCGAGCTGGTGGCCGTGTGCAAGCCCATCGCCACCGGTGCCGATTTAACAGCGGCATACACCAAAGCCGAAGCCGTGCGCACCCAACAAGCCCGCCGCGTGATTATTTTGATCGCCACACCGGGGATTGATGCAGACACCGAAACATGGGCGCAGTACACCGCTGCACAGGCTGCGCTTACAGCAGGAATCAGTGCCTACCGCGTAGCAGCAGTACCCCAGTTGCATGGCAACAACCTGGGCGTGTTGTGTGGCCGTTTATGCAACCGCGCAGTGAGCATTGCAGACAGCCCCATGCGCGTTAATACAGGCACGCTGCTGGGCTTGGGTGATGCACCCGTAGACAGCACCGGCCAAACGCTCCCAGCGGCTGTTTTAACCACGTTGGATGCAAACCGCTTGAGTGTGCCGCAAGGCTATACAGATTACCCCGGCACATTTTGGGGTGACTGTAATTTGTTGGACGAACCCGGTGGCGATTTTCAAGTAATTGAAAACCTACGGGTGATTGATAAAGCCGCGCGCGCCGTTCGCATTCTGGCTATTAAACGCATTGCCAACCGTTCGTTTAATGACAGCTCAATTTCAATCGCCAGCAACAAAACCTACTTCATGCGCCCACTGCGCGAAATGAGCAAAAGCACGGTGTTTGCCGGTGAACAATTCCCCGGTGATATTCGCCCACCGGCAGATGACAGCATCACCATTGAGTGGCCAAGCCAAAACGCGGTTGAGGTGTATATAAAAGTGCGCCCTTGGAATTCGCCCAAAGAAATTACCGCCAATTTGATTTTGGATTTAACCACCACCGGCGGTTAATGCCACCGGTAAAAAATATTGGTTAGTAGCTCAATTGGTAGAGCGCTGGTCTCCAAAACCAGAGGTTGAGTGTTCGAATCACTCCTAGCCAGCCAAACATGTTTTATTTTTTGAAAATTGTGGAGTAGCAAAATGTCTCGAATTGGCGGACGTGATTTTGATGTGATGATTGGCGATTTAATGGTTCACGTAGAAACCATGAGCGCCAGCATTGATGACGGCAGAGGCGTAGCAAAAACCCGTGGTGTTCCAAATGGTTCTGTTGCGGGTGAAGTGGGCTGTTCCGGTGAAATTGAAGTGGACACACAAAATTTCAATTTGATTGTTGCCGCCGCTAAAAAAGCAGGCAGTTTTGAAGAACTGGAACCGTTCGACATTGTGGCCAATGCCGAAGTGGGCGAAGAAACAATGAACCAAGAATTATTTGGTTGCAAATTTCGCATTAGCGATTTGCTCAACATCGATTCTAAAGGCGGCGAAAAAAGCAAACACAAATTGCCGTTTGATGTAACCAGCCCCGACTTTGTGCGCATTAATGGTGTGCCGTATTTGTCCAGCAAAACTACTGAAAACATCCGCTAATGGGAGCCGATCCATTAGACAACGCCGCTGACCTGCAAGCCGCTGAAAATGAATCAGCATTGCAGGCGCAGCTAAGTAAAAACAAGTTCCACATCAAAAGCCTAACGCACTGCAATGATTGCGGTTTTGAAATTGAACAAGAAAGGCAAGCGTTAGGCGGTGTGGAGCGTTGTACTGAATGCGAGATAGATCACCAACGTGAACTGTTTCAGAAAAGACAAAGGGCACTGTAATGCAGCTACAACACCTGAGTTATGAAGCCATAAAACAAATTAGCCGCGCAAAGGGCTATAAGTTTTTTGAAGGTGAATTCAATTTGAATTTGGTAGGCATACGCAACATGCGCGATGTGCAAGCCAACACTTTTAACGATTTATTTTGTGTGGCGTTTCAAGACAAAGGCCAACCAGTGTTGCGCGTGTACCCCTGCACCACAGACCCCGGCACTTACTACCGGCTGAACCCTGCCAATGTGCAAGGCACCGCCATTTTGCCGCCTGAACAATATTTTGGTTTATGGCAAATAGGTAAACACCAGGGCAAATATGAAGCGCTGGTACAACGCGCTGCAACGGTGGTGATACGCGATAACAACCGCGACCCATTATTAAATTTTGATTCACGCACCGGTGTGCGCGAACTGATTGGCTTGAATTGCCACCGTGCTCGCGCAGGTGGAACCAGTACTCAGGTGGACAAGTGGAGCGCCGGTTGCCAAGTGATCGCCAATAGCGCTGATTTTGATGAGCTGATGCGCTTGGTGAAATACGCGGCCAGTAAATACGGCAACGGGTTTACTTACACGCTATTCGAGAGCACAGACTTTGAGTAACCCTCAACACATTTTTACCCGCGTGGGTGGCACTCGGTTTGTTGCCACCATGGCGTGCGGTTTAGCCAGTGTGGTGCTGTTGGTGAAAGGGTATTTAACCGGTGACCAATATGTTGACCTGGGCATTTGGACCATAGGCGCATTCATCGCCGGGAACGCAACACAAAATGCAGTGAGTTATTTCAGTAACCGCCGCAACAATCGCACAGAACATTACGGGAGTGGTGACGATGTTAACCGGCAATATTAAAGCGTATTTAGCAAGTCTTTTGGTTGTGCTGTTGCTCATGGTGTTGGTTCCTACCTTCATTCACAACGCCACGCTGCAACGCAAAGTGAAAGTGCTAGAAGACCGCAACACGCAATTAATTTCTGATTCTATTTTGCGAAAAATGGCCGTGGAAAATATGCGAACGGCAGTGGCCGACCAAGAATTAAAAATTAAAGCATTTGAAGCCACCGCCCAGCAAATGGCCAACAGCAAGCCGCACAGCGCATTGAGCAACTGACCAATAGGATTGCATGGCTAGAACAAGACAAAGGCGCAAGCTGCACCGCAGCAGGCATAGGTAAAACAATTTTGGATGAGGTGTTGCCGTGAGAATTTTAATTTGTGGTTTGGGTGCAATGGGGGCTGTTGTTGCATCGCTGTTGGTTGGCTGTGGGACTGTGCAAGAAGTGCCGGTATACACACCGGTAGACGTAACCAAAGTGGTTGTAGCGCCCTGCATCGAGCAAAAAGATTTACCGGCGGTGCCAGTGCTGGCCACAACAAAAATTCAAGGCCACGAAAGTGATTGCGAATTACTGAATTTAGTTTTAACCGACCGTGCGCAACTAAAACTCTATGTTGACCAGGTGCAGGGGGTGCTGGCGGGTTGTGTAAAACCCGACAGCTCTTAGCGGGGCTTACTCGATTAAATCGCGTGATTGTGAAAGTAAAGTTGCAAGCCCTTCAATGGCGCGGTCAGTTAATTGCAGTTCGCCGCTGGAGGTAACAATGAGCGATTCCACTAAGGACAGTTGGTTGTAAACCGCTTCGCTGTGTTCTTGCTGGGCAAACAGATTTTTTTGCTCACCAATCGATTCAAGCAGCATTGAATCGGGACCATAAATATCAATGCGGCCTTTTAAATACTGCTGGTATTGCGATTGGTCGAGCTGGATAGCGCGGCGTGAAGTTTGAACAGGGTGGTTTTGCGGTTTTGGATCAAGCGGTTGTTTGCGTTTTGCGTTCATGGTGGAACCTCAGTTGAAAGTTTTTTAAACCGCCAACATGAGCTGCTAAACACATGGAGGCGACTGTACAGGGTTAGCAGACCGGCCTTTCAACCAACACCGGCGCACCCGAAGGTGCCCCCATACAGCCGCCATAACGCAAGCGTAACTGTATTGCAGGCACAAAAAAAGACGCAGGCGCGTCTTGTGCCAGTCGAAAGGTAATCAGGCTGCTAAACCCGACAGCGGATTTTGCCGCTGTGACCACAGATTAGCGCACCGGTTAGTGTGCGTCAATATGCAACATAGTGAAGTAATGAGTAATAACCAGTAATAACCAACTAGCAGAAGGGGTGGGGTAATGAGCAAAGCAGAGGAAATAAAACTGGTGTTGGAGCTGATGAGAATGCGCGGCCTGACCGCAATCGAAGCCGCGCAGGAAATCAATGTGATTAAGCGAGAACTCTATCCACAGGGATTCCTTTCACGACTTGTAGGCATTGGGCGTAAAGCTTAAGCGCCTCTTTTTTATCCTCAGACCCTTCGCGCAATAGTTCGAAAAGTTTGTAAGCGACTTCTTCTTGAGAGTTGATTTGCAATGTTGCGTCAGACATGGGTAATGCTCCTTTTTGTTTGTGGAGCGTGGAGAGTAGTTGAGGGCGGCTTGCCCGTCAATATGCAACATAGTGAAGCAATGAGTAATAACCAGCATTTACCAACAGGAAAAGAGGGCGGCGTGTGAGTGAGTTAACCAAGCAGGAACTAGAGCAAATAGCCGCCGCTGGTGCTGCAAAAGCCGTAACCGAAGTGCTGGAAAAATTAGGGATTGATGCAAGCAACGTACGCGACAGCCAAGCCGACTTTGCCCACTTACGCAAACAACGTTTGGCCAGTGAGCAGATTGGCAAACTCGCCACCCGCGCACTGATAACCATTTTTTTAACCGGCCTGTGCAGTGTGTTTTTGCTGGGCATTAAAGATTTTTTCCACAAGTAATTTTAAAACCAACCAACCCTCGGGGAAAACGTAATGGAAAACCAACACAAAAAAATTAAGGGCTACCGCGAATTGAATCAAGCGGAAATTGATTTGATGAATGAGATCAAAGAAGCGGGCGAAAAATTGCTTTCACTTCACGAATCTTTGGTTGCGCGTCTTAACACCGATGCAGAAGTCAAAACAGCAGCGGCTGAAAAATCAAAGCTGGCTCCTAATGATTACGGCAGCGATGAGTGCGCGGAATTGTCCCGCTTTACTAAAGCTGAGCCGCATCGTTGGGCGGCGATTGGCAAGACGAATATTCAGCAAGGTGTTATGGCGATGGTGCGCGCCGTTGCACAATCCACTAACTATTAATTTTTTAAAACCAACCAACCCTCGGGGATATAGCTATGAGCGCAATTGTTAAAAAAAACCAAAAGACCATGACAGTGACCGCGTGCGGTGAAGACCTTTCTTTCACCGTAGGCCGTGAAGATTACAACTGGTACATAAACAACATTACGCAAACCAACAAGGTTGCACCCAGCCATAACTTTTTAATGCGCGTGGTGGATGCACACAGCACTGAAACGCTAAAGAAAATTTTAGCGGACAACGTAGGTGCAGAAGTGCAAATAGCGGGCGGCATTCTTGAGAACTACACGCCAGATTTGGAAATGGTTGTAAAGCTATCGAGCGGATCGCTGACCGCATAAGCGAAAACGCTTACAGCCACTACCAGGCATTAGCACGCAAGCACTTGCCCGGTAGTGATGTAACCGACGAAGAAATTCTAGCAACAGCGTTACATTTAGAAAAAATCTACTGGGAAAGTTTTAACGCCTCAGTAGCCAACGGCATAGCCCGAGCAATGAATGGTGAGTAACCCATGACCCGATTAGAAAAATTATTAATGCGCGTAGAAATGATCGATAAGGTCACTGCGCCCGCTAATAAAATTATGGGCACTATGGACAAGCTCACCAAAAACACTGCAATGGGCTTTGCCAACATCACCGGCGGTGCTGTAGGCATTTGGGGTGTGGGTGCTGCATTAAATGCAATGACAGCAGACGCACGCGAAATGCACCGCGCCGTGGGCGAAGTGCGCAGCCTTTCAGTGGCCGACGATGTATTAAAAAACCTGCAAAAAACCGCCATTGGTTTTTCTATTCGCTACGGCGAAAGCGCCGCCGATTTTGTGCGCAGTTCTTACGATATTCAAAGTGCGATCGCTGGGCTGGTGGGTAACGAACTGGCTGTGTTCACCAACGCCAGTAACATCCTCGCCAAAGGCACCAAAGCCGATGCAGGAACGATCACAAACTACATGGGCACCATGTAGTTTGTGATCGTTCCTGCATC
>CAXAVL010000023.1:0-29435 GCA_963971905.1 uncultured Cellvibrio sp. | reverse complement strand
TTTAGATGCGGTGCGCGCCGCCTTGGGGTATCCGCAAATAAACCTGTGGGGCGGCTCTTATGGTACGCGGGTTGCGCTTGAATATGCGCGTCGCTATCCGCAACAGGCGCGCGCTATTATTTTGGATGGCGTCGCCCCAGTGGAGATTGCTCTACCAAAATATTTTTCCCGCGATGCCATGGCTGCTTTAACGGCAGTAAGTGATGAATGCATGGCGCAAACAGACTGCGCTTCTCTTTTTGGCGATATAGTGCAAAAAACTGAGCGTGTTTTGCAGCGTTTAATTGAGCTGCAAACTAAAGGAGAATCCTTGGTGGTCAATTATGAGCATCCGCGTCATCAACAACCCGATACATTGCACTTAACACCGCGCACATTTTCTTCGCTGGTGTTTATGTCGCTTTATTCGCGCGATTTAACCGTGTTGCTACCACGCGCGATTAGCAGTGCAGAAAAAGAAGATTATCGGTTGCTTGCCGCGCTTGCATCGCTTTCCGGTGAGCAGACGCAACAGATGAATATTGCCGAAGGAATGCGTTATAGCGTCATGTGTAATGAAGATTGGCCGCTGTTAAGCGCTGACGATGTTGCCCACAGCACACCCTTTTTAGGTTTGCATTTTGTGCAGGATGTACAGCCTATCTGCGCATTCTGGCCCAAAGCTGAATTGCCGCAAGATTATTGGCAGCCCATTGTCAGCGATGTGCCCGCATTGTTGTTGTCGGGCAAACATGATCCGGTAACTCCCGAGCGTTGGGCGCAATCAGTTGCTGCGCATTTGTCCCATGCAACTCTGCTCAGTGCTGCGGGTGGTAATCACTCTATTTCAACCGAAGGTTGTGTGCCGCAATTGATTGCACAATTTCTTGAGCGCGCATCCATGAATGATGTAAAACTGGATTGTGTCGACAATATAAAACCGCTGCCATTAGTGTTGGGCGCTAATCAGAAAAAGGTGACGAGCTCATCAGCAGATAGTCTGAGCTCGGCCCAGACTTCTTCCGCAGGGGGGGCAGAATAATGATTCGTGTAGAGCATGTGAGCAAAACCTTTGCTGCAAAAAAAACATCTTCAATAATTTTTTTAAATAAAAACAAAACGATTCCATCCAATAATATTGTCGCCTTGGACGACGTGAACTTTACCCTGAATGATGGCGAAATTACCGGTCTGCTGGGCTTAAATGGCGCGGGTAAATCCACCTTGATGCGATTGATCTACGGCTTGCTTCAACCCACTTCCGGTGAAGTGTGGGTTGACGAACACCAAGTGAGTAAAAACCCCAATGCTGCCCGGCAAGGTTTGGGTGTACTGCCGGATGATACTGGGTTGTACAAGCGCTTGACCGCGCGCGAAAATATCCGCTACTTCGGTGAGTTGCAGGGGCTGCAGGGGGCACAACTGGAGCAATCGATCGAGCAATTAATTACGTGGCTGGGTATGAATAATATCGCCGAGCGGCGCGCCGAAGGTTTCTCGTTGGGTGAGCGAATGAAAACTGCATTGGCGCGTGCAATTGTGCATCAGCCGCAACATGTTTTACTCGACGAGCCCACCAACGGATTAGATGTTATTACCACGCGCGCGGTACGCCGTTTATTGCTCGAATTAAAACAGCAGGGGCGCTGTGTGATTTTTTCCAGCCATTTAATGCATGAGGTGAGTGGTTTGTGTGATCGAATTATTGTGATTTCACACGGGAAAATTTTGGCTGATGGTTCTCTGGAAGCAATTCTAGCTGCAGGTAAAGCGCATTCGCTGGAGGATGCATTTGTCAATCTCGTTCAACCGCAACAGGAGCTGGGAAAGTGGCTATAGTGCTGCGCAAAGAGTGGCGCGATGCGCTGCGCGATAGCAAAAGTTTGCGTATGGCGCTGCTGATGCCAGTTTATTTTGTCGGCGTGTTTGTGGCCTCTTCGCTGTTTATTATTCACATGAGCAATCAATCCCGCGCAACGACCAGCGAGCCGATTAAACTCGCCGTGGTAGGTGCCGATTATTTGCCGCCGCTGATTGACTGGCTGCAAGAGCGCGGGGTGCAGATTGATGCGGTCGGCGAGGATGCTTATCAACAGGTGGAGCGCGGTGATTTAGGTTATGCGCTCATTATTCCAGCAGACGCACGTGAAAAATTTGCCACAGGTGACTCAATTGAATTGGCGCTGGTGTTTGATGCGACCAATAGTAAATTGCAGGGAAGTTTACATTTTGTGCGTCAGCAAATATGGAGTTGGAATGGGCGTATGGGCAGTTTACGTTTATTAGCGCGGGGAATTTCACCGGGTATTATTAATCCGGTATTGATTCGCGATTTAAATATTGCCAGCGATGAAAATATGGGTTTTTTTGTGATGGCAAGTTTACCCATGCTGTTAATTCTCACCGCGTTTATGGCCAGTGTCGGTTTTAGTGCGGACATGACCGCGGGTGAACGCGAGCGGCGCTCTTTGGAATCGCTGTTAATTACGCCAGCATCCTCTGCGGTATTGGTATTGGGTAAATGGTTTACTTGTTTTTCACTCACCTTAATGGTGCTATTAATAGAAGTGGCGCTGCTGGCGCTCGCTTTTGCTTATGTGCCGTTTAAAGAATTAGGATTGCGGGTAAATGTAAGCCCATTGGATTTGGCGGGTGTGTATTTAGTGCTGTCTTCAGTAGCATTGCTGGCGACTGGATTGCAATTTGTTATTTCATTGTTTGCGCGCAGTTTTAAAGATGCGCAAACCTACATGGGGCTGATGATTTTTATTCCAATGGTGCCGCTGTTTTATACTTTGTTTAATCCTAGTGCTTATGCGGATTGGTTTCGCTGGGTTCCTGTGTTGGGGCAACAAGTATTAATTAAGGATTTGTTGCTGGGTGGCGATGTGTCACCAGTATTTTTTTTGCAGGTATGGTTGGTGGCAATTTTATTAGCGGGATTCTTTTTATTGTGTACGGCGCGGCAACTGCGCAAACCAAAAATTGTGTATGGAGTTTGAGTAGATTTGTTCATTCAGTTAATTAAAAAGGCGCCGCGGCGCCTTTTTAATTATTTAGAGAATATGTTGTGGTACAAGTTAACTTTGCGGTGGTTGTGTTGCTTGAAAATGCGGATGCTGGTTGGCGTAGGTAAAAAATGCATCCAGATTAGGGTGGAGTGAAAAATCTACTTGTTTGCGCAATTTTGCCCAGCCGATAAAACAGGCCAAGCGAATTTGACCGTCGTTGTAAGGTGCGCTTGTCGGCCACTGTTGTTGATTTAATTCGGCCAATGTTGATTGAATGCGCGCTGCCTGCCGCTGCAAGTAGGGAATCGCGCTAATATCAACTCCATCGCGTTTGATGAAAAACAAATTTACGCAAGTATCCATCACCGTATTCACTAAGCACAGCTCATCTAATTCTTTAGCTGTTTTGCAGTACTCCTGCCCAACACGTTCGCGCAGATGTTTAATAATCGATGTGGAATCGGTTAAAAAAATATCGCCGTCTTCTAAAAATGGCACCCGCTGGGTGGGTGATTTTGCTGTGCTGCCGGTTTGGTCGGTTTCAATAAACTCGCAGGCTAATCCGGTTTCCAACAGTACAATACGCACATGGCGAACAAAGGGTGATGTGTAGCTACCGTAAAGTTTCATAACATATTCTCTAAACAGTTGATTGCTCTTTTAATCGGGTTTATTGCGCTTGGGGTGGATATTTAAATGCCTGCCGCGCGAGTAGTTTCCACTCTCCCGCCTGCTTTTGCCAAACCAATAATACGCCCAGGTGAATCGTGTTAGGTACGCCGCCATCTTTAATATCGGCGTTTAGATTGTGACGTACCAAGGCTACATCACCTGAAATACTGATGGTTTGATCCGCTAATTCCATAGTGACAAAGTCAGATTTTCCGCTGACAATTTTTTCAATAAAAGCTTGCTGGTCTTCGATGTGGCCACCTGAATGTCCATAGCTGAGTTGAGGCGATGAGAGTTGTTGCAAGGCTTTTGCGTCGCCATCAATCATTGCAATACGCAACTGCTCAACTTTTTTGCTCAGCGTGTTTATTTCACTCTTGTCGGCCATAGATAGCGGGCTAATACAAAGGCTGGCGATCAGCAGAATTCTTTTCATAACTGGATGGCTTAAACGACTGTGACTCATAAAGTAAACCCTATAGTGAAGTGAGTGAGCGACCGAATGTAGATTCTTATAGTGATAGGTGATTCTAGCGGCTGGCAGGGCATTGTGTGTATCAATTATGTAAAAGGATGCTGATAGCCCTTCTGGATATTCCAACTCGGTTTTTGACAAGGTGGATAATTCTCGCGACACTTATTGTGACATGCATCACGCATTGCGTGCTTGCTACGACAGGGTTGGTTCATTTTTTAAGGGAGTTGCAACATGCCGGAACTTAGAGCCTCAAAATCGTCCCTCAAATCTACACTCGCCGAGCGGTTACAGCAGGTTGTTGATAATCGACGCGGCGCACAAAAGGCAGTGCCTATCGACCTTGGGCGCTATTTGAATGAATCCCAGCTGCTTGCGCTGCACAGCCTTGAAAACTTTGGTTGGCATCTGTGGTTTGTGCG
The DNA here is from genome assembly GCA_963971905.1 of uncultured Cellvibrio sp. GTDB lineage: Bacteria > Pseudomonadota > Gammaproteobacteria > Pseudomonadales > Cellvibrionaceae > Cellvibrio. Next base: position 24,876 of record CAXAVL010000023.1, on the reverse strand, counting down.
CCGGCCATTGTTTATGCAGTCAATCGTGATGGTGGCGAATGCAGAATCGACCCAGCACGCGCAGCTGGAAGAAGACGGATCGGTCAATCTAAAACCGTCACTGCAGCTTCGTCATTAGCAGTACTGAATTGCTAATTATTCAGGTGTGATTCAGAGCTAAAACTCTAGCATCAACTCTGTATGCTTCTACGGAGTTGAGCCATGTTAAAAAATATACCTCTTGCAATGCTATTGCTCCTGTCTATTGGGTTATTTGGCTGTGGCGGCGAAACTGTCGCGGTTGATGACCCGCATGAAAATTACGTCCCCGAATTGCGCGCCTTCGATATTATTGATAGCTACGATACAGATACTGCCTTTTCTAATCACCCGCCGCTTGCACTCAGCCCCTATCTTTATGACGGGTTGTATGAAATTTTTTGGGATGTAGATAGTCTCGAAGATTATCGTGTGACGCTGCGAATTAATGATCGTGCTTCTATCAACGGCAGCTTGCCGATTTACTCGCAGTGGTGTGGTGCCGGGCGCGCCTGTGACCAGAGCGGCAACTGGGTATGCGAATATACCAGCGATTTTTATATGTCTTGTGAAGGTTCTACCAAAGAAGTGGATATTTACTCATTAGTTAAACAAGTACCGCAGAAAGTGTATCTGTTTATTGAAGTTTGCGACTCCAATTCAGGCTATTGCGAATACGATTATTATCCTGTGACGCTTGAATAAGATTCTTGAGTAAAAGGAAAAGAGTAAAATAATTAGCTAAGCGCAAGGATTGCGCTGGAAAAATCGGTTTAATGCCATCATGCTGCACGTGTATTGAATAAGCCATCATGCGCAGTAGTCTCTATGATCAGTGATCTCTCTTTTTATCTCTTTGCGGTACCGGTCGTCATTCTTGTGGGTATGTCCAAAGGCGGTTTTGGTGGCGGCTTGGGTATGCTCGCTGTTCCACTGTTATCGTTGATGATTGATCCGCGTTTTGCCGCTGCTATTTTATTGCCTATTTTATGCAGTATGGATGCATTTAGTTTGTGGAGCTTTCGCGGCACCTGGGACAAACTGAATTTAAAAATTTTGTTGCCTGGCGCACTACTGGGAACAGTTGCCGGTGCGCTAACCTTTGAAATGACCAATGCCGATTGGGTGCGCTTTATGATTGGTGTGCTGTCGATTTATTTTGTCGCGCACTACTTATGGGGTAGGCACTTTTTAGAACAGTTAAACCAGCGTAAACCCAACAAAATAGCCGGCAGTTTCTGGGGCAGTATTGCCGGTTATGTAAGTTATATCGCCCATGCGGGTGGCCCACCAATTGCGATTTATTTATTGCCGCAGCACTTATCCAAATCAGTATTGGCGGGCACCACGATTTTATTTTTCGCCATCATTAATTTTATAAAACTTATCCCCTATGTCTGGCTAGGCCAAATTGACAGCCGCTCTTTTTTCACCTCACTTGCACTTTTACCACTGGCGCCCTTAGGTGTGTGGCTAGGCGTTTATCTGCATCACCGTGTATCAGACCGCATTTTTTATTGGCTCAGTTATGGCTTTTTGTTATTGGCGGGGATCAAACTCACCTATGAGGGAGCTGTGGGGTTGTTGAGCTATTAGTCGAGGCGGTTGTCTACTGAGTGAATCAATTGCTGAGTAGCACTTTCGCTTATTATGTACTTAGCTCTTCTTGACTTGCTGCGCTTGATTCACTCGCAGCTGATGAGCTGGGTAGCTTGCAATGCTCGTTGATTTTTTCTTCTATTTTCGCCGCTGCGCTGGAAGTTTTTTGCTGCTGCTTCCAAAACTTGCACTCCACACTGCGCTCTTTCATCGCCTTTAATTTTTCCAGGCGTTCTGTTTCTTCTTTATTGATTAATCTCTCTTCGCGGCGCGCTTCTGCTTGTGCCAAAAAAGCTTCATGGGTTAACTCTCCTACAGCCTCTGCCTCTGGCGCACTATCGTTTACCACTGGGTTAGTGAGAGTGCTTTTTTCTTGCACTGTTGCGGCATTGGCGCGCACTTGCTCCAGAGCTTCTTGCATAGCGGCAGTTTTGTGCTGGGTAAGGGCTGGCTGTGCTGGTGCATCAGATTTAGCCATTACCAAATAAACACTTAATCCACCGAGAAAAAATAAACCTACTGCCGCTGCTATTGTTTTTGTACCAATTTCCATTGCTTTCTCCTAGTTGCAATTGGTTGTTTTTGCTTGCTGCAATTATGCTTTTTTAACGACGGATGATTTCAGCATCATCGGCCCCATACCGTCGACTTTGCAGTCCAGATCGTGATCGCCAGCCACTATGCGAACGATTTTGGCTTTGGTGCCCACTTTAATGACCGATGAGCTGCCCTTGATTTTTAAATCTTTTGCTACAGTGACATTGTCGCCATCAATCAAAATACTGCCGTTGGCATCGCGCACGATTAATGCATCATCATCGCGATTGGCCTCTGCTGCATTTTTTGACCATTCGTGGGCGCACTCAGGGCAAATTAATAATTCGCCGTCTTCGTAAGTGTATTCGGAATTGCATTTGGGGCAGTTGGGTAAATCGCTCATCAGATTTCTCAATAACAGTGCCCCGCATAGACGGGGCAGAATAAAAGGCTAATTTCTTCCGGCTATTTCTTTTTCAGCGCCTGTTGCAACAGCGCACCCATGCTACCCATGGCGGCGGGCGCGGGGTTGTTTTTCTGTGCTGCGCGCTGTTGGTTTTGCGATGGTGGGCGCTCACCGCCGCGCTTGCCTTCAACTTTTTCGCCGGGTGTATCATCCAAGCGCAGTGACAGGGCGATACGCTTGCGCGGTACATCCACCTCCATCACCTTGGCTTTGACTATATCGCCGGCTTTAACCGCTTCCCGTGGGTCTTTAATGAAATTATGCGAGAGCGCAGAGATATGAACTAAGCCGTCTTGATGCACGCCAATATCCACAAACGCGCCGAAGTTAGTCACGTTGGTGACTGTGCCTTCCAAAATCATACCTGGCACCAGGTCGGTGATTTCTTCCACGCCGTCTTGAAATTGTGCGGTTTTAAATTCAGGGCGCGGATCGCGGCCGGGTTTATCCAATTCTTTGATGATATCGGTTACGGTCGGCACACCAAATTTTTCATCCGTGTAGTCGGCTGCTTTTAAGCCGCGCAGGAAAGATGAGTCGCCAATCAGGCCTTTCAATTCGCGGGCATTTTTTTGCGCGATTTTTTCTACTACTGAATAGGATTCAGGGTGAACAGCTGATGCGTCGAGTGGATTGTCACCACCGGCAACACGTAAAAAGCCCGCCGCTTGTTCAAAGGTTTTCTCACCAAAGCGCGGTACTTTTTTCAGCGCGGCGCGGGAATTAAACACGCCGTTTTGATTGCGGAATTCAACGATGTTATTGGCGAGTGTGGTATTTAAACCAGATACACGCGCCAGTAATGCCGCCGATGCAGTATTGACTTCTACACCCACGGCGTTTACACAGTCCTCAACGACCGCGTCGAGCGAGCGCGCCAATTGCGATTGTGAAACGTCGTGTTGATATTGGCCCACACCAATGGATTTGGGATCAATTTTTACCAATTCTGCGAGTGGATCTTGCAGGCGGCGCGCGATAGAAATTGCACCGCGAATAGTCACGTCCAAATCGGGAAATTCTTTTGCCGCAAATTCAGACGCCGAGTAAACCGATGCACCTGCTTCGCTCACAATCACGGTGCTGGCAGTGATATCGCTGTGTCTTTTCAACACATCTTTCGCGAACTTTTCGGTTTCGCGCGATGCGGTGCCGTTGCCAATAGCGATTAAACCGACATTATGTTTTTTGCACAGGTGCACCAACATTGCTTCGGATTCAGCGATTTTATTCAGCGGCGGTGTTGGATACATAACACCGTGGTCGAGCACTTTACCGGTGGCATCAACCACGGCGACTTTCACGCCGGTACGCATGCCTGGGTCTAAACCGATTGTGGCTTTTTGCCCTGCAGGTGCGGCGAGCAATAAATCTTTTAAGTTGGATGCAAATACTTTGATCGCTTCTTCTTCGGCTTTTTCGCGCAACTCGCCGAGTAAATCGGTTTCAAGATGCGTCAGCAATTTTACTCGCCAGGTCCAGCGCACCACTTCGGCTAACCAACCATCGGCGGCGCGGCCCTGATCTTTCACTTGCCAGTGATTGGCGATCATCGTCTCGCATGGATGACCTACCTTAGCCTCTTCATCACCTACTTTAATAGTGATGCTGAGAACACCTTCATTGCGGCCGCGGAACATCGCCAGTGCGCGATGCGAGGGCACAGACTTCAGTGGCTCGTCGTGTTCAAAATAATCGCGGAATTTTTGCACTTCTTGTGAGGTGTCGGTTTCTTTTCCGGTGGCAACACGTGCAGTGAACGTTGCTTCCTGTTTTAAGAAGTGACGCAATTGGCCGAGCAATTCAGCATCTTCACTGAATTTTTCCATGAGGATGTATTTGGCACCGTCGAGCGCCGATTTCACATCGTTAATGCTGTGCTCAGCGTTGAAGTATTTGGCTGCCTCCACTTCGGGGGCGAGGCTCGGGTCGGCGAGCAGTGCCTCTGCCAATGGCTCAAGACCGGCTTCTTTGGCGATCTGGCCTTTGGTGCGGCGTTTGGGTTTGTAGGGCAGGTAAAGGTCTTCCAGGCGGTTTTTGGTGTCGGCGATTTGAATCTCGCGCTCCAATTCCGGGGTGAGTTTTTCCTGTTCGGCAATCGATTTGAGAATCGCCGCACGGCGATCTTCCAGTTCGCGCAAATAGCGCAGCCGCTCTTCCAGGGTGCGCATTTGGGTATCGTCCAACCCGCCGGTCACTTCTTTACGGTAGCGTGAGATAAAGGGCACGGTTGCACCTTCATCGAGCAGCCCTACGGCGGCGCTAACTTGTTGTTCCTGAACGTTTAATTCATCGGCGATACGTTTGGCAATACTGGGTAAGCTGGTCATAGCATGAAACACTCTTGAGCGGGCTTGAATCGGAAAGGGCACCATTATCCCCAAAAACAGGGTATCTGCCAGACTTGTTTTTAACCGGTGTTTATGAACGGAAAACAAAATTTTGCGCAGGGTGAATCTGATTCGGCGCTGCTAGTGTCTCAATCTATAACCGCGCCACTTAGGAGTGGACGAAAACCCTGATTATTAACCCGTGCGATTGATTTCCCTCAATGGAAAGGAGTTATAGATGAAAACTGTTATTGCTGGAGTGTTGTTATTAATGACTGGTGCCGCCGCCGCGCACGACTCTTGTAATCTGGAGTTAGATGCAGGCTTGCGCATCAGCGAGGACAGCATTGAGTTTTATGAAGCCGATAAACCGAGCTACAAAATTGTTGACGATCAGTATTTGGTGGTGAATGGGCAGACTCTCAAACTCACTGCCGGGCAGCAAGATGCGGTTACCGGCTACGCAAAGGCTATTCGTGCCGCTGTGCCGGAAGTACATAGCATGGCGCTGGGTGGGATCGACTTGGCAATTGAGGCTGTCGCTCTCACGTTTGACAATTTACTCGGTGAAAAAAATCAGGTTTCTGCGCAGTTAACTACGGAGTTGAATAACGCTAAGGGTGATGTAAATCGCTATTTCACGTCGGGTCGCCCGATTAGCCTGAATCTCGCCAATCAAGATACGCCTGATTTTTTAGGTAAACAATTTGAAACGCGTATTGAGCGTATTGTGGAAACCTCAATGCAAAACTCTATCGGCAGCATAATGGTCGCGATGGGTAAAGAACTGCTGGCATCAGGTGGCAGTATGAAAGCATTTGAGGCGCGCATGAATAAGTTTGGCGAACAACTGGAGCTGCAGATGGATGCAAAAGCGGCCGGTTTGGAGGAACAAGGTAAAAAACTGTGCGGCACTATGCAATCGGTCGATGCACGAGAGGAGCAGTTAAAGCTGGCTGTACCGGCTGTTCAATCATTCAATTTGTTTCGGGTAAAAACCGTGGACGTTGATGTTGCGCAGCACAATATTTAAATAGTTTTTAAACGTTAAGATAAGCACAAATTGGAGTCTATGATGTTAATACGCAGATTAATAATAACGCTGATGGTTTTGTTGGTTGCACCAGTCGCGTTGGCGGAAACTGTAGCAAAAGTCTATCCCGTAAAAAATTTCACCGAGTTTGTCTCGGGTGGTAATACCTCGGTAGAAATTAGTCAGGACGGCACTGAATACATGCGTGTTGAAGCGGATGCTGAAGTAATGAAGCGGGTCAAGGTGGATCAGAGCGGTAACCGTGTGAGTGTATGGGTAAAAAGTGATAGTAATTTTTTCAACTGGTTTGGCGGTAGCAATGACCCGGTGCGCATTGTATTGCGAGTTAAGCAACTGGAGTATTTGGAAATATCGGGCGGTGCGCGCGCTAATTTGAGTGATTTTCAAGGGGAAAAGTTTCAGCTAAATGTCAGTGGTGCGGGCAATGTTAATTTTGCGGCATTAAATGCAAAGAGTTTGCGGATGGAATTGTCTGGTGCTGCCAATGTTCGCATCGATAGTGTGAATAGTCAGGAGCAAAAATTTGATCTATCAGGTGCCTCCAATATTGAAATCAAATCGACCAGCAATTCTCAGGAGTTAAAGGTAGATGCAAGTGGTGCGAGCAATTTTCGCGGTAAGAAGTTAATGGCGAAAAAAGCCGATTTGGGCGCGAGCGGTGCTTCTCACATAGAGGCAGCCGTGACAGAAGTGTTAATTGCTGGGGCGAGCGGTGCATCGAGCGTCGATTATTACGGCAGCCCCAAAGCAAAAACCAACGCTAGCGGTGCGAGCCATGTGAATGCACACGCAGTGGAATAAGCTGCCCGATATAGTTATTGCTGTTTTTTACTTTGATACATAGCCGCATCAGCATGGCGCAACAGGTCTTTTTCGTTGGCGCCATGCTCGGGAAAGTGCGCAATACCAATGCTTGGGTAAATGGTCACATTGTGTTCGGCAAGGGTGAATGGTTGACTGAGTGAGGCGTACACTTTATCGCTTACTGCAGTACTTTGTTCTGGGCGATCAATATTTTCCAGCAATATGACAAATTCATCGCCGCCAAAGCGCGCAATCGTGTCGCACTCGCGCACGCAGTGCTCCAAACGGCGTGAAGCCTGTTCCAATAATAAATCGCCAATATTGTGGCCATAGGTATCGTTCACGGCTTTGAATTTATCTAAATCCAAATACAGCAGGGAGAAAATTCCCTTGGTGCGTTTTGCGCGGGCCATGGCCGAATGAATACGATCATAAAATAAGGTGCGATTGGGTAAGCGAGTTAACTGATCGTAGAGTGCAAGATGCTCCAAACGCGCCATCATTTGTTTACGTTCGATGGCAGCGGCAATTTGGGTCGATACAAATTGCAGCAGTTCAGTATTTTTTTGACTGTAATGGTATGTGGTGGAAAAGCTTTTTAATACCAATGCGCCCAACACGCCGGTGTGGGATTTTAAAGGAACCCCCAGCCAACTCTGCAATGCCTGACGCTCATGGGGCGCGTTATAAAGTTGGGCTTCATTGGTGTTCAGTACTTGCGCCAACAATTGGTTTGCAGTGTCTCTCCCGTCGTTGCCAAAGGAAACAACCACCTGCTCCCGTGAGTAGGGAAAGCTAACAAAGCCGGAGTTTTTATCGCGCAGCGCTACCGAGAAATTATCGGCCGGTAAATGTTCGCTAATAATTTTGTGAATTTGCGCGAAGAGTGTGGGTAAATCCTGCGCGTCGTGGGATGCTTCGGCAATTGCAAATACGGCTTGTTGCGCTGATTCTGCCTGTTTGCGTCGGGTGATATCGCGCGCTACGGCTACGCGGTACTGATCTTTTTCCGACCAGCGCGCCGACCACATGATGTGTACTATTTCTCCATCTTTACGAATGTAGCGATTTTCAAAATGCGGTTGCGGTTCTCCCGCAATAATCTTGTCGACGGTTTGCAGGGTGAGGTGGCGATCATCCGGGTGCACTAGCTCCAGCATTTGTTTGCCCATCATCTCTGCTTGGCTATAACCAAAAATCTGTTCAGCGCTGGGGCTGACATACAAAAAATGCCCGTTTTTATCGACAACACAGAGCGTGTCGACCAGCAGATCCATGTATTTCCCTAAGGCGGGAAAAGAAAGGGGATTCATAACATCTATCCATTGGTGATGGCCGCTACTCAACATGTAGGCCTTGCCGTGTGCATAGCATAGTCAGCCAGAAGGTTGCTGTAAAACCATTAGGTGGAGTTTTGTGCAGGCGATGGATTAAGGTGATTGAATTAATGATGACGCACCAGTTGGTGCGTTCGCGATTATTGGATGTTTCTAGTTGCTACTGACAGCATTGTTTAGCTGCGCGATAGCCCTTACAAAATTTACACTACAAGTCAAATTCACGGAGGTTTTAATAATGAAGTCGGCAAGCTTGGCGAGAGCTATTCAACGCACTTTGATAGCAATGTGGCAATTGCCAATCTATTTTGGTGGTTGTTGGTGATGGGAGCAGAACAGACTCCGGTTAGCACTCAAAATACTAGTGGTTGAACTCTTCTTAGGGATCAGACTCTATGTTCGGCTAACACAAGGTGTCCGGTATTATTACTGTGATTTAATTATTGATGTTTTTAATGATGCTTGGTTTTTTATAATAGGAAAGGAATGTTAATGATCAAACGGCTATTTTTATCGGGTTGCTCGTCCATGGTGGTCATGGGTTGTTTAATGAGCTTTTCGCTTGCGACAAAAGCCGATGGTCTCGCTGACTTTCGCAGTGCATTAACGCGGCTAAAATCTTCTGCGCCTATCGCTGTTAATGCACAATTTAAATTGTTTGGCCGCAGTGGCGAGCGCGATGAACTGATCGAGCGTGAAGGTTTGATTGAAATGCGTTTGGAAGATGGCAAAAATGGGCTGCATGCAGTTTATTCGCCCGCATTAACGGCTCAGCTACATGCCGAAGAGTTGGCAAAAATTGAAGATGAGAATGTTAAAAACTCCGCGCTGAATGCCGTTGGTCAATTTCAATACTGGGAGTGGCGTGAGCTGTTGTACCCGGCGGCGCAAATGGAATTAATGTTGGGGCGCTACCACTTTGTAAGCGAGACAGCAGTTACCTTTAACGGTCGGCCAACCCGCCTGCTCACATTTAGTATGCCGATGGAAAAAATTGATAAAGAGTTTCGTCAGTATGTTAAAAAATACAAAAATCGCTTTCAAGTTTGGATCGATGATAATGGTGTCCCACTCGCCAGCCAGTTGACCGAAAAAGGTTCAGGGCGAGTATTTATTGTGATCGGTTTTCAATTTAAAAATGAAATTCACAGCGAGTATCGTCAGCAGGGCTCGCGTTTGATCACGGTAAAGCGTGAATTGAGAGATGAGAGTTCAGGTGCAACCATGCAAAGCCAGCGGCATTTTGTCGCCACGCTGAATCCTGTTGCTGCGCCTTTCGCTGGAAACTCTCAGTAGCCGGCCGGTCTATTGGCGCAATATGCACAAGTGAACACTGCGATGCGATCAGGGTTAAAGTCTGTTAGGCTTTGCCCGCTCTACAATAAACTCTAACTCCAAAGGAAAAAAGGAATCAGGCTATGTTAAAGCGCTATTCGGCTTATGCCTTCAGTGTGCTCTTGCTGGGCGGTATCGGCTTGGGCGGGATCAGTTTGGTGGGCTGTGAATCTACCAGCAATCTCAAGCCCGCCGTACAGAATATTGAACAAGCCACCATCATTAAAAGCCCGAATGATGATCGCCAATACGCGGCGATGATGTTACCTAATGGTTTGCAAGTGGTGTTGGTGTCAGATCCCTCGCTGGAAAACTCCTCTGCTTCGCTCGCCGTTGGTGTGGGCAGCGCACACAATCCGGAAGACCAGCTCGGCCTTGCGCACTATTTAGAGCACATGTTGTTTTTGGGTACCGAAAAATATCCCGAACCCGATGGCTTTATGAAATACACCCAAGCCAATGGCGGTATGACTAATGCTTTTACCGCGTACGATAAAACCAATTATTTATTTCAAATCAATGCTGGAAAATTTGATGAGGCACTGGATCGCTTTAGCGATTATTTTAAAAAGCCGACCTTTGATCCGCACTTTAGCGATAAGGAGCGCAATGCCGTTAATAACGAGTGGTCGCTGCAAAAAGCGCAGGACGGCTGGAATCTTTATGTGTTGCAGGGTTATACCGCCAACCCTAAAAACCCCAGCTCCAAATTTACCATTGGCAACTTGGATACGTTGAAAGATAAGCCCGGTTCAGTGCTCAATGAAGAAATGAAACAGTTTTACGATGCCTATTACTCGGCCAACATTATGAAGTTGGCGCTGGTGGGCAAACAATCGCTGCCTGAATTAAAAGCTTTGGCCGAAAAACATTTCGCGTCCATCCGCAATAATAATGTCACTCTGCCTGAAGTAACCTTGCCGGGTTTAACCAAAGCAGAAATGGGTAAAAGTATTCACTACAAACCCATTAAGGATATGAAAGCGCTGTATGTGGATTTCCCGGTGAAATCCAACAAAGCCCAATGGCGGTTGAAGCCCAACGAATTTATTAATGGCTTACTTACCTCTGAGGAACCGGGCACACTGGGCGAGCAGTTGCGCGCTCAAGGGCTGGTAAAAACCCTGTCAGCTTATTTTGATACCGAAGCCTGTGGTCCAGATGGTTTTTTGCGGGTGCAGGCGGATTTAACCGATGCCGGCTTGCAAAAACAGGATGAAATTATCGCCGCCATTTTTTCCTATGTAGATTTAATTAAACGCAAAGGTCTGGATCAAAATTATTATCGCGAGCTGCAGGCAATGCGCAGTAAAGATTTTGCCAATGCACCTAAGCCTGATCCGCTACAGCAGGCAGTCGGTTTGGCTATGGCCCAATTTGATCTGCCAGTCGAAAACCTGATCAATGCGGATTATGTTTACGAGCGCTACGATGCCAAGGCAATTAAAGCGGTGTTGACACAGCTCGATGAAAAACGCGCGCGTATTTGGCATGTTAGCTCTGCTGAAAAAGCGGAGACCCCAGTGCCGTTTTTTGATGGACACTATGCGATTCGCGATATCACAGCGGAAGAATATAAACGTTGGAATGCGTTGCAAGCCAGGTATCAATTTAATCTGCCGCCGCTGAATGATTTGTTTACCGAAACGCAGGCGCCGATTGTCGAAAATACTTATCTCAAACCCCATCCGGTGGTATCCCAAGCGGGCATCGAAGCCTTTTTGGCGCACCCGGAGTTTTATCGTGAAGACAAAGGCCGTGTGTCAGTGCAAATCAATGTGGATTTTGCACTCGACTCACCAAAAGAGGCGGTACTGGCGAATTTGGTCAATGCGATTTATACCAAACAAACTATGACGCTGGCTGATCGCGCCGGGCGTGCATCTTTAGGGATTTCCACTTCGGTGATGGATGTAAATAGTCAGGGCATCTATTTGTCTGGCTACACCAACAAGCATCCGCAATTGCTGCAGCAAATGTTAACGGAATTTGTGACGTTGGATATTAGTGACAAACATTTTCATGAAGCCATGGATAGCTTTCAGCAAAATATGGCGAACAAGAAAAAGAATCATGTATTTCGCCAGTTGTATGGCCATGCACAGCGTTTGACTTACAAAACCCAATGGCCCGACGACGTTATTTTAGCGGCGGCCAACAAGGTGACCAAGGCGGACGTGGTCGCCTATCATCAGAAAATTAAAGCAGATCCACTGTTGCGTTTATTAGCCGTGGGCAATTACAGCGAAGCGCAAGTGCGCGAAATGGCGGAGCAAGCGGCACAGGTCTTGCCGGGCAAGCGTCTACCTGAAGCTCGCGCTGTAAATCAGTATGTGACGCCTGCGGTAGGGCAAGCAGTAACCTTTAGCGATGATGTTGAACTTGCCGATAGTGCGGTGTTGCAAGCCTGGTTTGGCAGTAAAAAATCCGATGATGAGCAGGCGCAATTAGCGGTATTAAACTCATTGTTTAGCAATGCCTTTTTTATGCAGCTGCGCACCCATGAACAACTGGGTTATGTGGTTACCAGTTTTAATTATGCGGTGGATGAAGTGCCCGGTTTTGTGATGCTGGTACAAAGCTCCAATACAGATTTGCCCGGCATAAAAAACCGTATGGACAAATTCCGCGCGGATTATCTGGCAACCTTGAACGCAACCGATGAACAAGAAATTGAACAGGCAAAACAAGCCTTGATTGCCAATCTGTTGGAAAAGCCAACGGATTTTTATGCCGAAGCTGACCGCTACACTGGCGAATTTTGGCAAGGTAAATATCAATTTGATCGTCGCGACCGCTATTTAGCTGCATTGCAAAAAGTGACTAAAAAAGATTTGCTCAGTATTTATAACAATTTGTTACTGAATAAAAAATCTGGCAAGTTTCTGTTGCAGTTGCGCGGCACTAACTTTAAAGCCAAACCCTTTGCGCCGGTGCAGTAATATCGGCGACTAGGGGTGTTAATCATTAATAAATAAGTTAATAAACCTCTGCATTGTTATGATGCAGGGGTTTTTCTTATTGGAAGTGAGAATTTTTACATGACTCTAGCAGCTCAACTTCGCCTAATTCCTGCCGTGGCTTGGGTACTTATCTTGGGTGTAACACTCATTGCTGCGATTGTATTGTTAAAACCTAACCCGCAACCGCGTGCGCCCAAACCTATCGCGCAAACTCAGGTAAAAGTCGTCCTGGCGCAGCCGCAGACCATGGCGGTGAATGTGAATGCGCAGGGCAGTGTAGAACCGCGTCGCCAAATTGATGTGGTCAGCCAAGTGGCTGGCAGTTTGGTGCAGGTGTCAGAGCAATTTGCCAGCGGTGGTTTTTTTGCCAAGGGTGCCACGCTGGTGCAAATAGATCCGCGCGATTATGAAATCGCGCTGGTGCGCGCCAAAGCCGCGTTGCTTGATGCGGAAAAAACACTTGCAACTGAACGTGGCCAAGCGCAACAGGCGCAGCGCCAGTGGCACGAGTTGGGCAGTAAAGACGCCAATGATTTGTTTCTGCGTAAACCGCAATTGGCCGCGGCAGAAGCGCAAGTAGAGGCAGCGCGCGCCGGTGTGCAGCTGGCGCAATTAAATTTAGCGCGCACCCGCATTCAATTGCCCTTTGCGGCGCGGGTGAATACTACCTGGGTGGATTTGGGGCAGTACGTCGGTATCGGCACACGCATTGCCACTGTGTACGATTCGGCGGCGGCACTGGTGCGTTTGCCACTCACAGATTTACAAGCGTCACTCATTAATTTGCCGCTAGCCTTTGGTAAACCGCAGCAGGAGTTGCCCGATGTGATCTTGCGCGGCGTGGTGGCTGGCAATGCCTATGAATGGAAGGGAAAAATAACGCGCACCGAGGCGAGTCTCGATCCGCAATCGCGCATGTTTTATGCGGTGGTTGAAATTCCCGATCCGTTTGATCCTGTTAAAAATGCCTTGCCGCTGTTAATGGGAATGTATGTAAATGCTGAAATTATCGGCAAGCCTATCGCCAATGTGATGCGCTTACCCAAGAGCGTTATTTTCCGGCGCGATCAGGTTTACAGTTTGGATGCTGATAACCGCGTGCAGATTCACAGCGTGAATATTTTGCGCAGCGACGAACAGCAAGTGTGGTTTACCGGCGATATTAAACCGGAGCAGGCGATTGTATTGGAGCGGCAGGGTTATTTAACGGCGGGCACGCAAGTGGTGCCGGAAGTGGTGACTAATCTTGCTGCGGAGGCCGCCCAACCATGAGCCGACTGATACAGTGGTTTATCGAAAATAAAGTTGCCGCCAACTTGTTAATGGTGCTGATTTTTGTGGGCTGCTTTTTTAGTTTTAGCCAGCTCAGCAAAGAAGTATTTCCCATGGTTGAGCGCAATATTATTCAAGTGAATATGACTTACCCCGGCGCGGGGCCAACGGAAGTAGAGCAACAAATTGCGATTCGTATTGAAGAAGCCGTTGCCGATTTGGAAGGGATTTATGCCATCAGCTCCAAATCCCGCCAGGGTTATGCGCAAGTCACTATTGAAGTGGCCGATGGTTATGACGCGCAAGAAATATTAAACGATGTTAAAACCCGCATCGATGCCATCAATAGTTTTCCCGCCGATGTAGAGCGGCCTGTCGCCAGCCGCCAAATTGGGCGCAGCCAATTAATGAGCATTGCCGTGTATGGCGATGTGGATGAAGCTGCGCTAAAAGAAACGGGCATGAATTTGCGCAATGAATTGGCGCTTTTACCCGGTATTTCCATGGTGCAACTCAATGGCACTCGCCCCTATGAAATGGGCATAGAAGTGTCGGAAGAAAATTTGCGCCGTTATCAATTAAGTTTTGATCAAATTGCGCAGGCGATTCGCCAATCCTCCGTCAATATTCCTGCGGGTACTATTCGCACTATGGATGGCGATATTCAAATTCAGGCGCGCAATCAAGCCTATTCCGCTGACGACTTTGCCAAAATTCCCGTGCTGACCCGCGCCGATGGCTCTAAATTATTATTAGGTGATATTGCCAGTATTCAGGATGGCTTTTCTGATTGGACTTTGGTGGCGCAATACAACGGCCAACCTGCAGCTTTTTTGGAATTATCGATTTCAGAAGACCCGGATATTCTCGCTGCGACCAAAACGGTTAAACAATATATTGAAGATATTCGACCAGTGTTACCGGCGGGTGTGCATATCGATATCTGGCGCGACATGTCCAAACTGTTTGAAGCGCGCCTCGATTTATTATTGAGTAATGCGTTCAGCGGTTTGTTGTTGGTGCTCGTTGTATTGATGTTATTTCTGCGCCCGCTGATTGCAATCTGGGTTGCGGTGGGTATTGCCACCGCTTTTGCAGGAGCAATCTGGCTGCTGCCAACGCTGGGCGTGAGCATTAATATGGTTTCGCTATTCGCATTTTTATTGGTGCTCGGCATAGTCGTGGACGATGCGATTATTGTTGGCGAAAGTATTTACTCGCGGCAGCAACACGGTTTGCGCGGCGCAGCAAGTGCGGCGAGCGGTGCAAAACTGGTGAGTGTACCGGTGTTTTTTTCGGTTGCTAGTACCATGATATTTTTTGCGCCCATGTTGGATGTGCCGGGCAATATGGCGGTGATTGCCCGCGCGATTGGCATAGTGGTGCTGTTGTGTTTGGTTTTTTCGCTGATTGAATCCCTGTTGATTTTGCCCTCGCACTTATCGCATATGGCGCCGGAACGCGAACCGAAAAATGTTGCGCTCAAACGTTTGCATCAATTACGCGGTTGGATCGCGACAAAACTCGACGCGTTTATTGAAACCTGTTATGTGCCACTGCTGAAAAATTTGCTCAACGCGCGCTACGCCACCATCCTTGGATTTGTGTTTGCGTTTACTGCATCACTCGCGCTATTTGCTGGTGGTTGGTTGAAAAGTAGTTTTATGCCCAAGGTGCCGGGCGATTCAGTAGAAGCACGGCTGGTCATGCCGGAGGGTACATCCTTTTTTGAAACCCAGCGCATTATGCGCAAGGTGCAAGACGCCGCATTAAAATTGCGTGAAGATGAAGATTTGCGTGAAAAAAATGGCGGCGATTTTGTGCGAGCAGTGCAAACCTGGGCCAACGGCGTCAATATTTATATGGCGGTTGCACTGGAGGATTCACAAACGCGCAAAGTGGGAATCGATGAAGTCACCCGCCACTGGCAAGCGTTAATTGGCGATGTGCCGGAAGCAAAAGAATTTCGTTTGGACTTTACCCTGAATGCCACGGGCGATGACATACGTTTGAACCTGAGTATTAATAGCAATCGTTTTGAGGATCAGCAAGCCGTGGCCGATGCGGTGCGCACCACACTGGCCGCTTATCCTCATGTATTTGATGCAAAAACCAGTTTGGAGGCGACGCGTCCGGAATTGGAAATTCGCTTAAAACCCAATGCTGAAATGCTCGGTGTTACGCTCAATCAAGTTGCGCGCCAAGTGCGGCAGGGTTTTTACGGTGAAGAGGCGCAGCGCATTCCACGCGGCAGTGAAGATGTGCGGGTACTGGTGCGTTATCCGGTGGAAGATCGCCAGCGCTTGGAACAAATTAATCAAATGCGAATTCGCACGGCAACCGGTGTTGAAGTGCCTTTGTTAGAAGTGGCTGAAATGGTGTTTGTACCGGGTTATAGCGTGATTGACCGGCGCGACCGCAAACGCAATATTGCCGTGACTGCGCGTGTAGGTGCAGAGGGTGATGCGCAAGCAATTGTGCGCGCGATGAATGAACGTTTTTATCAGGAGTGGCAGCGGCAGTATTCCGGGTTCAGTTTGCAGCCCGATGGCAATATGCGGGACCAAGCTGATTTTCAGCAATCGTTACTGCAGAGTTTTTTACTCGCGGTATTGGTAATTTATATGATGATGGCGGTGGTGTTTCGCTCTTATGGTCAACCGCTGATTGTGCTTACTGCAATTCCATTTGGTTTTATGGGCGCAGTGATTGGCCATTTGCTGATGGGGCGTGAAGTGAGCATGTTGTCTATGCTCGGTTTTATCGCCTGCGCCGGTGTAGTGGTGAACGACAATCTTGTGTTGTTGGATCGCATCAACCAATTGCGCCAGCAGGGTTTGGATATTTACGCAGCCGTAGTGCAGGCGGGGCGCGATCGCTTCCGCGCAATATTGTTAACCTCGCTCACTACGTTTATCGGCCTGATGCCGATCATGGCGGAGCAGAGCGTGCAGGCGCGCTTTCTTATCCCTATGGTCATCTCACTCGCCTTCGGTGTACTCTTTGCCACAGTGGTCACTTTAATTTTGGTGCCCTGCTTAAATTTACTGGCGGCGGACATCAGCAATCGCCTGCGCAGTTTGCGCACACCGGTAGTTGACTCCCATGTATCAGATCCTTAATTTTTACATTTTTAATATTACATCCTTAATTCTTGGAAATAGTTTATGAGCGATAACAACATGAATTCGAACAGCAGCGACATTAGCAGCAGCGATGACGATCAACAGTATTGGAATTTAGTGGAAGGCTTTATTAATTCCGCCAACGATGCTTGCGATAACGCCGACCCGGGTTTGGTTGCGGCAGCACTGTTAAATGCTGCGGCTCGCTTTAATGCTTTTGTGGTTGCGCATTCATCGCTGGATAAAAATGAATTCGCTGAAGATGTGGAAGGCACCACCAATTATTTAACTGGCCGCTACCGCGATTTTCTCAAAGAACATATGGATGACTACCGTGAAAATTACACTAGCTTGATTGGCAATAGAGAGCTGCCTGAAAGCTAATAGACAGGCCTAATGTTATCAAATTTGTGCTATCTCAGCTTGCGCCAACTGGCGCTTCGTTATGCTTTCATGTGATTGTTTTGCCACTTTTCATGCATAAATAGACGCTCTGTAAAAATAAACTACTGCTAGTCTTAACTTTATAAAGCACTGCAGTTGAGGGTGTTATGACCTGTCTATCAATCAATGCCAACGTATTCATTGTCTTACTGGTGACGGCGTTCTTACATCGAGCTGCGCCTGCATCCGCTGTTGAACCTATGTTGGTGAAATATCTCGGCAATAATACGAATTCAATTAGTGAAGAGTATTATCTGGCGGTGATTGAGTCGGCACTCAAGGTGACTGAGGCAACTTATGGTCCGTATCAATTGGTGTTCACCCAGCAACAGTTGAGCTCAGAACGCAAACACGACTTGTTGGTGGACGGCGAAAAGGTCAATGTGGATCGTCTGGTTGGCTTTCCGAGTCAAAAAGGGCCGCGTAAAGGATTAATTCGAGTTGAAGTGCCCTTGTTAAATGGGGTCATGGGTTATCGCATTTTGTTAATCAGAAAAGAGGATCAGGTGCGCTTCAGCAGCATTGGTACTCTGGATGAATTGCGCAAGTTACCTATGGGGTTCGGTAAGGGCTGGGAGGGGCATGTTTATAAATTCAACGGCTTTTCTGTGGCAGAGCCGCTTAATATGACAATGTTGTTAAAAATGCTTGCCGGTAGGCGCTATCACTTTGTGCCATTAAGCGTGATAGAAATTGATGATGATTATGAAATTGATGGACAGCGGGTTGATGAACTGGTGCCTGAGCAAACGCTATTGCTCTATATGCCCTTGCCAGTCTATTTTTATGTTAGCCCCAAACAATCATTGTTGGCCGATCGTTTGACCTTGGGTTTAAAGTATTTACAAGAAAATGGACAGATGGAGCGCTTGTTTAAAACTCACTTCGGTGAACGATTAATGCGTTTGCATTTAGCCAAACGTACTCTCATCGAATTAACCAATCCTGATGATGATGGCTCCTTAGGTGTCATCAATCATAAATTCCTTCGCGATCTATAAAGGTTGTGTTGGGTTCATTTGAATTTCTTTAGCCTCAATCCTCTCGCCTTTAACGTTATTGTCCAAATATCCGCAGTTATTCCCTGTGTTATCGCGAAAAAAGCATTCAGTATTCTGGATGCTTTTTTTTGATGGCTGTTTAGTTTTGTTAATCCCGCTTTCATTATCAGCCTGTCGGTGGGATTATCTATCGCCAGAGTAGGCCGATAAGCGAAATAATAGGGATGCCTGTTTATGTCTAATCATTTTTACCATTTGCTTAACACTTGGTTGCCGCTGAAAAACGAGGCTAATTGGGTGCTGGGTGCGGTGATTGATACACGCGGATCCGTCTACCGTAAAACCGGGGCACTTATGTTGCTCAGTGATGCCGGGCATCAATTAGGGTTATTAAGCGGTGGCTGTATAGAATCAGATTTACTATTGCAAGCGCGCAAAGTGGTGGCGCTGGGTAAATCGCGCCGAGTGATTTACGACGCAGCGGACGATAGCAATATCGCTTGGCGACTTGGTATAGGTTGTGGTGGCGCAGCGGAAATTTTGTTGCATCCCTGCAATCTACTTAATGAATATCTGCAGTTACCTGCTGTATTGGCTTGTTTACAACAACAGCAAGCCTGTGATTATTCACTGCAGCTCGACCACGCCCATGCAACTTTTACAACCTGCCCACGAAAATTCTCACAGCGCCAGCAGGGGCATATGCAACTTAGTTCTGCCGTGCATGATGAAACAACGCGCGATAAAAAAATTCTAGCCACGTTAATTAATCCGCTGCCGCATTTATTAATTCTTGGTAGTGGTGTTGATCTTATTCCTTTATGCCAATTGGCGCTGACCTTAGGTTGGCGAGTCACATTGGCGGATCAGCGCTTAAACGCTGCCAAGCGGGAAAATTTTCCAGCGGCTATTAACGCACTGAATTTATCGCCAGCGGAATTGCACAGTGATCTATTGCAACAAATTGATGGCCTGGTGATTGCGCATCACAATATGAATTTGGATGCTGCGGCAGTTGCGGTTTTACAGCAGCGCGAAATGATTAACCCCTATATTGGTTTACTCGGCCCAGGTAAACGCAAAGCCGATGTTTTGGCTGTGGCCGGTTTGAGTGAAACACAATTACGTTACCCCATTGCTGGGCCGATGGGGCTAGCATTGGGTGGCGATTTGCCTGAAAGTATTGCGCTATCGGTGCTAGCTGAATGCCATGCAAAAATATTTGGCAGTAGTGCTCTACCATTAAGTGAAATGATGTCGAGTTGTGCAACTGGTCATCAGGCCAACGCCTTAATGGCGGTGGCGCGATGAACGCAAACAATGCAGCTATCGATTGTTTAATTCTTGCTGCGGGCAGTGCTAGCCGTTTTGGCGGTTGTAAACAATTGGCTAATTGGCAGGGGCGGCCACTACTCGCTGCCTGCATTGCGGCGGCACGAACGCTTGAGCCGGAACGCATTTTGGTTGTCGGCGGCGCCTATTATTCCCAGCTATTGCAGGCGTTACCGGAGCTGGACGCAAATGCAACAGAAATTGATGATCGCGCAATTGAGTTGCTGGAATTCCCCGCGTGGAAATTGGGTGTGGGGAATTCACTCTCATTTGGTATTAAATATTTACAAAACACTAATCCGGTATTGGTGATGTTGGGCGACCAGCCGTTAATTAGTGCGCAGGATTTGCGTGCGCTGTATCGCAGCTGGTGCAGCAATCCCGAGCAGATTGCCTGCGCTAGTTTTGCTAATACCCTAGGTGTACCCGCTATTTTTCCGGCGCAATTTAAGGCCCGGTTGTATCAATGCCGTGGCGATCAGGGCGCAAAAAAAATATTGTTAGATTGTTCTAGTCAGGTTATTCCTGTCGCCATGCCATCGGCTGAGTTTGATATAGATACGCCAGCCGATCTCACTACTTTATTGCCAAGGAGTTCTCCATGATTTCGCTTACGATTAATGGCAAAACCCACGAGTTGGATATAGCCCCGAATACGCCTTTGCTTTGGGCGCTGCGCGATGAATTACAGCTGACCGGCACTAAATTAGGTTGCGGTATGGCGCAGTGTGGTGCGTGCACCGTGCATATGAATGGCAGCCCGATACGCTCTTGCAGTTTGCCGATCTCTGCGGCGGCAGGTGCCAAAATTGAAACAATTGAGGGAATAAACTCTCCTGCTTTTCAAGCAGTGCAACAAGCATGGCGCGAGTTGGATGTGGTGCAATGTGGTTATTGCCAGTCTGGACAAATCATGTCGGCTACGGCGCTGCTGCAAAACAATAAAAAACCTACCGATGCCGAAATCGATTCGGCGATGAGTGGCAATCTTTGCCGCTGCGCTACCTATCATCGAATTCGCGGGGCGATTCATCAAGCGGCAGAAAAATTGGGAGGTAAAGCCTAATGAACTTCCTTAAACGACAAGCTATTCAAGCCCAACAAAATGCTGGCACATCTGTTGTATCGCGCCGCACATTTTTGCAGGCGGTTGGCGCGGGTGGTGGATTCATTATTGGCAGTGGTTTTCTCGCGGGCGGCGCAACGGCCGCAACAACCGGCGGCACAGCAGAAAAATCCAGCGCGCCTGATGCACCGGTATTTAACGCATTTATAAAAATTACGCCCGACAGCAAAGTCACTATGGTGGTAAAACATCTGGACATGGGGCAGGGCGTTAGCACAGGTTTGGCGGCGATTGTTGCAGAAGAACTGGATGCAAGCTGGGAGCAAATGGATTGGGAATTTGCGCCTGCGGATGCTGCTCGCTACAACAATTTATTTTGGGGCCCAACCCAGGGCACTGGCGGTTCGTCATCAATCGCCAATTCCTGGATGCAATTGCGTGAGGCAGGTGCGGCGGCGCGCGCTATGTTAGTGTCCGCAGCGGCGGCACAATGGAATGTTCCCGCCAGTGAAATTCAGGTCAGCAAAGGTGTAGTAAATCATGGAACCAAAAACGCCACTTTTGGGCAGTTGGTTGGCAAGGCTGCAACTATGCCCACGCCACAGAAACCAGCGCTAAAAGATCCTAAAGATTTTCAGCTGCTAGGGAAAACTATTCCGCGTCAAGACAGTTTTGAAAAGACGAATGGCACCGCTGTTTACACTCAGGATATTCAATTCCCCGGCATGCTCACCGCCGTGGTTGCTTATCCGCCGCAAATTTTTGGCAAAGTAAAAAAACTCGAAGCTGCTAAAGCCAAAGCCGCTGCAGGTGTGGTCGCCGTAGTGGAAATTCCGCGCGGTGTTGCAGTTGTCGCGGAAAGTTTTTGGGCTGCGAATCAAGCACGAAAATTATTGCAAATCGAGTGGGATTTATCTGCTTGTGAAACTCGCGGCAGCGAAGCGTTATTTGCTGCAGCTCATGCCGCAGCAGAAAAGACCGGGCACATTGCTAAAACAAATGGTGATGCAGCAGCAAACCTGAGTGCGGCAAAAAATATTATCGAAGCCAAATACGAATTGCCCTACTTGGCGCACGCGCCTATTGAGCCGCTCAACTGCGTCGTAAAAGCCGATAAAACCCAGTGCGAAATGTGGTACGCCTGCCAGATGCCTACCATCGATCAAAATGAAGTTGGCAAGCTTTTGGGTTTAAAGCCGGAGCAGGTAAAAATTAATACGCTCTACGCAGGCGGCAGTTTTGGTCGCCGCGCCTGTGCGAGTGATTATGTGCTCGATGCTGCCGCTATTGCCAAACAGCTGACCGGACGCGCGGTAAAAATGGTGTGGACGCGCGAAGATGAAATGTTAAATGCGCGTTATCGACCAATGGCTGTTCATCACATTCGCGGCGCAGTTACAGACGAGGGCGCGCTGGTGTGGCAGCACCATGCGGTAGCCCCATCGATTTTGCGCGGCACGCCTTTTGAGGGCATGATAAGAGGCCCGCTCGATGGCACTGTAGTTGAAGGCATTGAAGATATGCACTACACAATCCCGCATTTGCAGGTGCAGGGCACTGAGTTGTCGGTAAAAGTGCCTACACTCTGGTGGCGCTCAGTGGGGCATTCCGGCAATGCATTTGTGGTGGAAACTTTTGTCGATCAACTCGCCAAGGCAGCCAAAAAAGATCCGGTTATTTTTCGCCGCGAATTATTGGTTAAAGAGCCCCGTGCATTAGGTGTACTAAATCTTGCTGCAGAAAAATCAAATTGGAAAAAAGCGTTGCCTAAGGGTGTAAGCCGTGGCATTGCAGTACATAAGTCTTTTGGAACCTGGGTTGCACAAGTCGCTGAAGTGCGAGTGAATGCCGATAAAACGTTTAAAGTTGAGCGCGTAGTGTGTGCTGTTGATTGTGGTGTTGCTGTAACACCGGACGTGATTCGCGCGCAAATGGAAGGTGGTATCGGCATGGGTTTAAGCGCGGCATTGGGCGAAGCTATCACCTTAAAAAATGGTGTGGTCGAACAAACGAATTATCACCAATATCAACTCATGCGCATCAATGCTATGCCAAACATAGAAGTACACATAGTTCCTTCGGCAGAAATGCCGTCAGGCGTCGGCGAACCGGGTTTGCCGCCCATTGCAGGCGCTGTGGCAAATGCGCTGTTTGCGGCGACGGGCAATCCGGTGACTAAATTGCCGCTGGGTACAAAAGCTTAAAGTAATTTTTAGCTTGAAAATAAAAAACGCCGCTGGTTTTGCCAGCGACGTTTTTTTAAAGTTACCAGATTTTGTTTTTCGTTATATGTTTGATAATCAACTCCGCTAGTAGTTCATCATCTTTTTTTGACGGGTGCCAATGGCAGCCTTGGAAATCCAAGCCGCTGAAAATAATGGAATCAATATTTTTCATGTCGGAGGCTTTTAGCTGTTCAAGCACATTGGTCATTTGATTCGCAATTTCATTTTCAGCATTGGTTGATGCCATTAAGATAAATTGGGCTTTAGGGTTTTTGCGCTGTAAGGATTTTACAAACTCAACATACTTTTTGACGTAATCCTGCTGTAGTTCTGCGCGTGTTTTCCAGCGTTCGCCATCGTTAAGTTTGGTGGAAAAATCGTTAGTGCCTAAACCTATCACAATCACTTTTGGCTGCCAGTCGCTGTGGTAGATGTAATTGTTGTTATACAAAGTGAATGGGTACAGGCCAATCAGGTTTTTTTCCGGTGAGTGGCCGTTGTAATTGCGTACTATGCCAAAACCGGAAGACGCGTTGATTTGATAGTCCGCCTTAAAGTGTTTCGCGACCAAAGGGCCAAATGCCAATTGGGAATTGGTGGTTTCAAACAGTTGTTCATTGTTGCATTCACGGCTAGGTGAGATATTGCCGTAACCGACGGTGTAGGAGTCGCCGATAAATTCTATTTGGCGTTGTCTGGTGTTTAGTTTTAATGGCTTGTCATCGCTATAAAATCCGAGGAAGCGACCGCTGCTGGATTGGGTTTCGCTGATTTTCTCCAGTCTTACATAATGTTTTCCCGCAGTAAGATCTTGCACCACAAAATCATTTTTGCCGGGCTTCTTGATGATGATAGGCGAGCTGTTATCGACTATTAATTGAAAGTTATTTTGGTCATCATCAAATTTGAGCGTAAGTGAATCACCTTTAAATGCGGTTTCAAAATAAATAGATGGCCAGGAGTATTCATAGGTTTTATTGCCGTCGCTATTGATTTCTACGAGCACTCGCACGCCAATATGAAGTGGAAGTTGACTGAGGTCCGCACTCGCTGCCCAGAGTGTGGGGGCAAAAATAAGACCTAATAACAAACCATAGCATGTTAATTTTTTCATATTTATTCTCGTGTCTATCAACTCTTTAACCTGTGCCGTTAAAAACAAAACCGCTACCAGTATTCATTTGGCAGCGGTTTTGATTGTGTATCAATAAAGAGTGTTATTTCATCTCGGCAATGACTTTTTGTAAACCTTTGAGTGATGCTTCAACGCTTTGCATTGGGCTCATGTCTTTTGGATAAGACTCTTGCTCTACCACTAACCAAAGTGTGCCGCCGTAGGTTTTATTGGCTTCAATCAGCGCTTTCCAATCAGTCGTGTCTTGCCCAATGATCGGATGCTCAGTATTGCCTTCCGCAGGTGCGGACGCTTTGTAGTGGGTGGTAATAGTGCGCCCTGGATAGGCTTTAATAAACGCGATTGGGTCTTTACCTGCTACTTCAGTCCAACCTACATCTTGCTGCAAAATTACATCACTTTCAGTATTGATACCAATCACATCCCAAGGAGTTTTGCCCATCTCGCCGAGCATTTCTACGGTGTGATTGTGATAGCCAGTGTGCATGCCGTGGGCTGCCAATTTCTTTTGGACTGCGTCCAAATCGGCGGCGACTTGTTTCGCGCCTTCGGGTGTTGCAGCGCGATTATCCATAGGGATAATTAGATATTTGCAATCGATGGCTTTGTAAAACGCGACTGTTGCATCAAAATTTTCAGGCGACAATTTATCAAAATGCACATGTGCGCCCGATGCTTTCAAACCGGTCTTTTCCAAAAATGCTTTTAAACCCTTGGGGTCTTTTTCGTACGCACCAAAGTTTCCGGCAAACTCTACACCATCAAAACCCATGGCCTTGAGTTGTTTTAAGGTGCCTTCAAAGTCGGCTGCAACAGCATCTTTCACTGACCAG
>CAXAVL010000022.1:0-29690 GCA_963971905.1 uncultured Cellvibrio sp. | reverse complement strand
CCTCCGCGCGTGCGCGCGTGCATCGCAATGCCTATTCAGATTATGTGATCGTCAAACGCTTTAATCCGCAGGGCGAGGTGATCGGCGAGGTGCGTTTTCTCGGGCTGTATACATCTATTGTCTATCTGATGAGCCCCACCGAAATTCCACTGATTTCCACAAAAGTGGCCAAAGTGTTTGAACGTACCGGGCTCGAGGCCAGCAGCCATTATGGAAAAAACTTTCGCCAGTTGTTGGAAACTTTCCCGCGCAATGAGCTGTTTTTAAGTAGCGGCACTGAACTTTACGATACGCTGATGGGTATTGCGCAAATCAATGAACGCTCGATGGTACGTTTATTTATGCGGGCAGATCCGTTTGGAAAATTCATGAGTTTTCTGGTGTATGTGCCGCGCGATTATTTCAGTACCAAGGTGCGCTTGGCCATTCAGACTTTAATTGGCAATGCCATAGGTTCACACGAAAGCGAATTTACCACGTACTTTTCTGAATCAATCCTCGCGCGGGTTTATTTGGTATTTAAAGTCAATAGCTCGACACCTGTGCAAGTCGATGTGGCAACCTTACAGGCAGGTATCGTCAACATTACCCGCTCATGGGATGATTATTTGCATACGGCGCTACTAGAAACCCATGGCGAAGAGGCAAGTGCGCGATTGTTGCGTGAGTATCGCGATGCATTTTCGGCAGCGTATCAAGAGGAATATGATGCGCCCACAGCGGTGCAGGATATTCAATCGATTCACGAATTAACTCAGAATATGCAGACGGATGATGCTGGCTCTGCAGCAAAAAATATTGCCATGCGACTGTACCATTCGCAATTGGGAGAACCGGGCGCGTTTGTGCAATTTAAGATCTATCTGCGCGATAAAACCCTGGCCTTGTCCGACGTAATTCCGGTGCTGGAAAACTTGGGCTTTCGCGTGGTCAGTGAAAGTACTTACGATATTCAAACCAGCTCTGGAACACTGTTTTGGCTGCACGATTTTAAACTTGCGCATCAATTCTCCAGCATTATCGACTTGCCTTCGCTCAAAGAAAATTTCACCAATGCCTTTGCCGCTATTTGGCACGGTTTGGCTGATAGTGACGCGTTTAATGCGTTGATTACCACGGCGGGCTTGGATTGGTGCGAAGCGGTCATGTTACGCGCCTATTCCGGTTATATGCACCAAACTTTATTTCCGTTTAGTGCTAGCTATATGGCCTCCGCGCTTGTTAATCAGGCGGCGATTACTCATAAATTGGTGGATTTTTTTACCCTTAAATTTAATCCTGCATCAATAGATGACAATACCCCGGAGCGTATAGATACGCTGCGCACAGATATTCTTGCGCAATTAGATGCAGTACAAAATTTAAATGATGATCGTATTCTTCGCCGCTTTCTCGCTTTAATCGATAACACCCTGCGCACAAATTTTTACCAACTGGATGGGCAGGGCCATATCAAACCTTATCTATCATTTAAGTTTTCACCGCGTAAACTGCAGGATATTCCGGCACCGCGTCCGCTCTATGAAATTTTTGTCTATTCGCCGCGAATGGAAGGTTTGCATTTGCGCACCAGCAAAGTAGCGCGCGGCGGTTTGCGCTGGTCCGATCGCTTGCAGGACTATCGCACTGAAGTATTGGGTTTGGTAAAAGCGCAACAAGTTAAAAATGCGGTGATCGTGCCCAGTGGCGCCAAGGGTGGTTTTGTCTGCAAAAAAATGCACACAAATGCCAGCCGCGAACAGCAAATGCAAGAAGGTATCGCCTGTTATCAGTGGTTTATTCGCGGCCTATTGGATTTAACCGATAACCTTGTTGATGGCAGCATTTGCGCGCCTAAAAATGTGGTGCGTTACGACGAAGATGATCCTTACTTAGTGGTTGCTGCCGATAAGGGTACGGCGAGTTTTTCCGACATCGCCAATGCTATTTCTGCCGAATACAATCACTGGTTGGGCGATGCGTTTGCATCGGGCGGCAGCCAGGGTTACGACCACAAAGGCATGGGCATTACCGCGCGCGGTGCATGGATTTCGGTACAACGTCACTTCCGCGAAAAAGATGTTGATGTGCAAAATGAGCCCGTCACCGTGTTGGGTATTGGCGATATGGCGGGCGATGTATTTGGCAACGGCATGTTGTTGTCGCAATCCATACTGATGGTCGCAGCCTTTAATCATCAGCATATTTTTATCGACCCTAACCCGGATGCGGCGCACAGTTTTGCCGAGCGGCAGCGGTTATTCACCACCCCCAAAACCACCTGGGATGATTACGACAAAAGTTTAATCAGCGAAGGCGGCGGGGTGTTTAATCGCAGTGCAAAATCCATCCCGATCTCGGCGCAAATGCGCACGCGTTTTGCGTTGGATGCGGCTAGCCTCACGCCCATGGAATTAATTAATGCCTTATTAAAATCCCCGGTAGATTTGATTTGGAATGGTGGTATTGGCACTTATGTAAAAGCTAGTACAGAAACCCATGCGGATGCAGGCGATAAAGCTAACGATGGTCTGCGGGTAAATGGTGACGAGCTGCGCTGTAAAGTATTTGGTGAGGGCGGTAATTTGGGTATGACCCAGCGCGGGCGCATTGAATATTGTTTGCATGGCGGCGCGTGTAACACTGATTTTATCGATAATGCCGGTGGTGTGGATTGCTCCGACCATGAAGTGAATATCAAAATTTTACTAAATGAAATTGTCGCTAACGGCGATCTTACCCAAAAGCAGCGCAATCAATTGTTGGTGGATATGACCGATAATGTTGCGCAATTAGTGCTGCACAATAATACGCGGCAGACACAGGCTATCAGTATCGCGCAGTCAGAAGCATTGCAGCGCAGTGCGGAATATCGGCGCTTTATGAATGCACTGCAATCTGCCGGTCGATTGGATCGCAAATTGGAATTTTTGCCTACCGATGAGCAGTTGCTGGAGCGCCAAACTCACGGTAAGTCACTCACCCGCCCGGAATTATCGATTTTAATTTCCTATGCCAAGGCGGTGCTAAAAGAAGATTTGGCCGCGACAAATATTGTCGATGATGAATATCTGGCGAAATTTATCGAAACCGCATTTCCACATAAAATTGCGCAATTGTTTCCGCTCGCGTTGCGCAATCATCGCCTGCGCCGCGAGATAGTTGCCACTCAAATTGCCAATGATATGGTCAATACCATGGGCATTAGTTTTGCGCAGCGCTTGATGGAGTCTACGGGGGCCAGTGTAGGTGATGTGGCTAAGGCGTATATTATCGCGCGGGATATTTATGCGATGCCGGAGTTTTTAGCCGCGCTGGATGGCGCGGGCACTAAGGTTCCAGCGGAGCGCCAGCTTCAATTAATTAACATGATGATGCGTAAAATTCGGCGCGCAGCGCGCTGGTTTTTGCGCAATCGCCGCAGTTATTTGCTGCCCGCGAGTGAAGTTGAGTTGTTTGCTACAGGAATGCAAACTATCAATGCGCAATTGCCGGAATTGTTAGTGGGTGATGCCTTGACGGAATGGCAGGAGTCCGCTCAAAAATTGCGCGCTTTTGGCTTGTCCGACAATCTGATTAGCTGTGTTGCGCACCCGGCAGATTTGTATTCCGGCTTAAGTGTGGTGGAGGCGGCACGTATTGCGAATCAGGATATAGGCCAGCTTGCAAAAATGTATTTTGCCTTGGGCAATTATTTAAGTTTGCCTTGGTTCTCGGCGCAAATTTCCAATTTGCCGGTCGATAATTTCTGGCAAGCTATGGCGCGCGAGACTTATCTGGGCGATTTGGAATCACAGCTGCGCAGTTTGAGTATATCGCTCATGCGTTTTTACGATGATCAATTACCCTTGGAACAATTAATCCAGCGTTGGAGCAATCAACATCGCTTGTTAATCGCCCGCTGGAAGTCCATGGTGAATGAATTGCAGGCAGTAAATGGTACTGATTTTGCGATGGTGGCGGTTGCGTTGCGCGATTTGCTCGATTTGGCGCAGGCCAGCCAACATTGTGAAAGTTTGGACTTTTGTCCTGCAGCTGAATAAATCTTTCTAGAGAATATTTTTTGAAAAGCATCATTGTCAATCTGGCGATTTCTGCTGAAGAATTTCAGCGTTTGTATGAAGGCAGTGTCAAGAACGTTTTTGCGCGCAGTATTGATGGCCGCAGTATTCGCTTTCCCGCGGGGATTCTGCGGCCATTTGTATTGCACAATGGTATTCGTGGCACTTTTCAAATTGATTTTGATGACGACAATCGCTTTCAGTCCATACAGCGATTGGCCTAGTCATTGGTGTAGTCGCTGGAGTAGGAAATTGGCAAGGTTTGGGGTGCGTCAAACCCGCTAATCCAGTATCCTTGCCGCCTTATTTGTCGTCACTAATATCGACACTTGTATAGTCACTCATTCAGACCGCCGAAGGGCCAGTTATGTATCACACTATTCGCGATCTTTTGTTCCGCCTTGATGCTGAAACCTCCCATGAACTTAGCCTGGATTTACTGGGTGCTGCAGAGCGTTTGCGCCTGCTGGGTTTATTTGCCCCCACGATTCCCAGTGCACCGGTCGAGGTAATGGGACTGACCTTCGACAATCCCGTTGGTATGGCTGCAGGGCTGGATAAAAACGGCGATTATTTCAACGCGTTGGGCAGCTTGGGTTTTGGTTTTGTGGAGATAGGCACCATTACGCCACGGCCTCAGCCGGGCAACCCGCAACCGCGCTTGTTTCGTGTGCCGGAAGCGCAGGCGATCATCAATCGCATGGGGTTTAACAACAAGGGTGTAGATCATTTGGTTGCACAGGTTAAAAACCGTCGCTATCAAGGCGTGTTGGGAATCAATATAGGCAAAAACGCGACGACGCCAGTTGAGAATGCGGTAGATGATTATTTGATCTGCCTGCGCAAAGTTTATGACCACGCCGATTACATCACTGTGAATATTTCATCGCCCAATACCCCAGGGCTGCGCAATCTGCAATTTGGCGATTCGCTGTCACAGCTCTTGGCACCGCTGAAAAAAGAGCAGGCGGTATTGCAACAAGCCACTGGCCGTTATGTGCCTATCGCGGTAAAAATTGCGCCGGATATGGATGAAAGCGAGATCCATCAAGTTGCCGGTGTTTTGCTGCAAGAAGGTATGGATGGCGTGATTGCTACCAATACCACCATCACCCGTGTCGGCGTAGAAGAGTATGAGAATGGCAGTGAAGCGGGTGGTTTAAGCGGTTTGCCGGTGCGCGATAAGAGCACCTATGTGATTAAAACCCTGAGTGCTTGTTTGGGGGGCAAGTTGCCCATTATTGGTGTCGGCGGGATTTTTGATGCGGCCAGTGCTGCCGATAAGATCCGTGCGGGCGCTAGTTTGGTACAGGTATACAGCGGTTTTATTTACGAAGGGCCAGCATTGATCGCGCAAGCGGCAGCGGGTATCGCCAGCTATCAAAAAGGTCTTTAAGTCTGAGCGTCTAAAACTGTGGCGCTAAAATAGCGAAGCCCGCGAGAGCGGGCTTATAGAATCAAATATGATTGGGTTGGAAAAATTCTGTTGGTCTTACTGAAAGTCAGCCACTCATGGCCATGGGTTGAATGTTGTTAACTTTTTGAACCTGTGCCAAACGACTATATCCGTCCCACTGATCTATGCGCGATTCACGCCAGCCATTTAGCCATTGTTGGCGAGCTTGACCGGTTTCATGGGGACAAAGGCTTTTGGAACGCCCATCAATACCTGCTTGATACCCTTTAACAAATGCGCGTTCTGTTTGGTCACGTTTTTGACGTTTCATCAGTTATTGCACCTCTATATTTTGGTTTATCGATAGAGTTGTACTTATCGACGGAAGCGGTCTTGCGGTGTTTCGTTTGCATGTCTGACTGGTTTTTCGAATCTCCTTGCGTTGACAGGTTCGGTGAGTACACCAGATTTATCCGGTGCCGTGAACGATTAAATTTTTATACATAAGCCGTTCTATATGGCATAACGGCCTAGCAAAAGTATTTGACAGCTTGATGACAGTCACCTTGTTTAGTCAGGTGCGGTTCAGAAAAGTTCATCCTGATAGCCCCTTTTTTGGAAAGATTAATGACATATCAATATTTTGCAACCTGCCCCAAGGGTTTGGAAGGCTTGCTCTACACCGAACTACAAGGTTTGGGTGCAGACGATTTGCGCGAGACAGTCGCCGGTATTTACTTCTCGGGTGATATCGCCATGGCTTACCGCGTCTGCCTTTGGTCGCGTTTGGCGAATAAGGTGTTATTGCCGCTGGCCAGTTTTGAGGCCAATAGCCAGGAAGAACTTTACGATGGCGTGCGCGAATTGCGCTGGGAAGAACACCTAAGCCCTAATGGCACCTTATTGGTGGATTTTATTGGCACGAACGACACCATTCGCAATACCCAATTCGGCGCAGTGAAAGTCAAAGATGCCATTGTGGATTGCCTGCGCGATTTCAGCGGTGAGCGCCCCTCGGTGGCCAAACGCGATCCAGACCTGCGCGTGAATGTGCGTTTATCCAAAAGCAAAGTGATTGTCAGTATCGATCTTTCGGGCGATAGCCTGCATCGACGTGGCTATAGGGTTAAGCAGGGCAGCGCGCCGATGAAAGAGAACTTGGCGGCGGGGATTCTAATCCGCGCTGGCTGGCCGGACATTGCGGCGCAGGGCGGTGCATTGCTCGACCCTATGTGTGGTTCGGGAACCATCCTGGTGGAAGCGGCATTAATCGCGGCGGATATAGCGCCAGGTTTGTTGCGCGGCAGTTTTGGTTTTGAGCGCTGGCTCAACCATCGCAATGACATTTGGTTGGAGTTGCGCGAAGAGGCGTTTGCGCGCAAAAAAGCCGGACTCGCCCGCGAAAACCTGCCGGAAATTCGCGGTTATGATGCGGATGTGAATGTGATCCGCGCGGCGGAAGACAATATTGTCAGCGCCGAGTTGGATCATTGGTTGCGCGTGAGCCGCAAAGAATTAAAAGATTTTGTAAAACCCACCCACAACCAAGCGATGGCATTTGGTTTGGTGATCAGCAACCCGCCCTATGGCGAGCGTTTGGGTGAGATTGAATCGCTGAAATTACTCTATGCCCATTTAGGCGAGCGTTTGCGCAATGAGTTTCAAGGCTGGCGCGCGGGTGTCTTTACCGGCAACCCCGAGCTGGGTAAACAAATGGGCTTGCGTGCGGATAAAAAATACAAATTTTTTAACGGCACCATCGCGAGCGAATTGTTGATGTTCAGCATTAGCACTGAAGCGTTTGTGCAAAGCCGGGTCGAGCAAGATGCACGCTTCAGTAAAGATGATGAAGAGCGCAAAGCCGCCGAAGCGCGGGTAAAAATCGAAAACAAACAAGAGCAGGCTGATGCGCTCAGTAATGGCGCGCGCATGCTGGTGAATCGCCTGCAGAAAAATCGCAAACAACTGGAAAAGTGGGCCAAGAAAAAGGACATCAGTTGTTATCGCTTATACGATGCCGACATGCCGGAATATTCGGCTGCGATTGATATTTATCGCGGTCAAACCCAACCCAACCGCGCACCGCAACTCTATGCTCATGTGCAGGAATATGCTGCGCCAAAATCGGTTGATGAAGACAAGGCCGCTGCGCGTTTTTTGGAAATTGAACAAGCAGTTCCTTTTGCGCTGGATCTACTCGCCTCTAATATCAGCTACAAGCAGCGTCGCCGCACCAAGGGCACTAGCCAATACGAAAAAGTTAGCGAGCGTCCAACCGGTGATCTGTTCAGCGTGCAAGAAGGGCAGGCTAAGCTGCACATTAATATGTGGCAGTATTTGGATACCGGTTTGTTTTTGGATCATCGTCCGGTGCGCTTGATGATGGCCGACCTCGCTAAAGACAAACGCTTTTTAAACCTGTTTTGTTATACCGCCACGGCCAGTGTGCACGCGGCCATGGCTGGCGCGCGTTACACCGTCAGTGTGGATATGTCTAACACTTACCTGAACTGGGCGCGTAAAAATTATGCGTTAAATGGGTTGAGTGAATCGCGCAACCGATTAGAGCAGGCAGATTGTTTAAAGTGGTTGGAAGATAACGATCAACAATTCGATTTAATTCTGCTCGACCCGCCGAGCTTCTCCAACTCCAAACGCATGGAAGATGTGTTGGATGTACAGCGCGATCATGTCAGCATGATCAACAATGCGATGCGCTCACTGGCCGAGGGCGGCACTTTAATTTTTTCCAATAACCTGCGCAGTTTTAAATTGGATGCAGAGGCATTAAGTGCTTACACCATCGAAGACATTAGCGCCCAAACCATTGATGAAGATTTCAAACGCAACCCTAAAATTCATCAGTGCTGGTTGATTACCCATTAATCAAAACAGCGGTATTGCCATCCCACCTCAAGCGGACTATATTCATTATTGTTAAATATGAATATAGGTTCGGGAGGGGGTATGGCCACGACAAGTCTTAGTTTGGGCGATCATTGGGAGGCGTTTATCAAAAACGAAATTTCCAGTGGTCGCTATGGCTCTGCAAGTGAAGTGGTACGCGATGCGTTGCGCACACTGGAAGAGCGTAAGCATAAACTGGAGGCCTTGAGAGCGCATCTCTCTCAAGGTGTACAACAGGCAGACCAGGGGCAATTTGTTGACAATTTCTCTATGGATAGTCTGATCGAGGAGCTGGATAAGGA
This sequence comes from uncultured Cellvibrio sp., assembly GCA_963971905.1. GTDB lineage: Bacteria > Pseudomonadota > Gammaproteobacteria > Pseudomonadales > Cellvibrionaceae > Cellvibrio. The sequence goes on along the minus strand of CAXAVL010000022.1, from coordinate 21,045 downwards.
CGCCTAACCATGAAATATCGGGTAACTCCCCGTGCCAGGGATGACTTAAAAAGCATTGGCCTTTACACACAGCAAAAATGGGGTAGGTTGCAGCGCAATAAATATCTCAAACAGCTTGAACAGCGCTTTGAATGGCTGGCGGAAAATCCGCTATTAGGTAGAAATAGATCGGATATTGGCGCAGGTTTCTATTCCTTTCCCCAAGCAGAGCATGTCGTGTTTTATCGATGCGGGTTGGAAGTGATTGAAATCATTGGTGTGTTACATCAAGAAATGGATGTGATGCATTATTTTTCTGAATACTAATAATTAGATCAGGTGACCTGCGATGAAAATATTACGATCTGTTTTCGTTGCAATATTTTTTGTTACACCGTCAGTTATGGCTGATCAATTCTGTTTCGCCCTCGCCGCAACCTATTACGAACAAGTCTATTGTCAGTTGCAAGCTAAAGCGCAGACCAAAGGTTTGCCGCCGTTTAATCAATTCAAAAAAAATAATGAAGTTGTGCAGGCCTCTTTACTAAAGCGGCCAGCGGAACGCAATGGCATTAAGTTGCCTGCACCTACGCGCAAGGCGCAAACACCCGTACTAACGCCAACATCAATAATGCCTGTTCCAGTTTCTCCGGTGGTTAACAAACCGCAGGTTAGTGTGACGGAAACTGTTGGGCCTGAATCACTTGCTGAGTTAACGCGTACAGAGCTTGATGGTGTGAAGCATTCTGCCGAATGTAATTTGGCTGATAATCAAATCCGCTGTGGCAATCATTTATTTAAGCTGGTGGGCAATAAGGCTAATCATCGTTTGGTGAGTGGTTCACTATCGCCCGACAACAAAATGAACCTGCCGGGTTATCAGGGTGGTGTATTGAGCCAGTATCTCGCCCAAGCCTATGCGCAGTACATCAACAAGATGTGCGACATAGGTCTTTGTGGTGTGACTATGACCTACGGAAAATTTGCGTATCTTTATCAGGATTTACAATCCAAAGGTTTGGATTTTTCCCAGCGCTTTGAAATCATGTACGGGTTCTTAAAAAAAGATAAGGCGAATATGGGGGTGAGCGAGTCATCCAACGTTCCGCAGGGAATATCGCTACAACATTGTGCCATGCTCAGTGCACAGCGTTATGTGTGCGACTATCAGGGCAGAAATTATATTTTTGAAATGCAGTAACAAATCTGCTTCGCACCAGTCTATACCCCAACCATTTTGTTTCCGCGAGGTCTGTATGTTGATCAAAAAGCCCAGCGATATTCCATCATCTGAAATTACCCCTGAATCTATTTACAACGCGCGCCGTGACTTTATGCGCGGTGCGATGAGTGTTGCCGCTCTAGGTGTTGGCGCAAGCGCGACAAGCGTATTGGCCGCGCCCACCCAGGTTGCCGATAAGGATTTACCCGGCCCGAATTGGTTAAAGCAGCAGATTGCGGGCGCTAAAGCCAATCAGGAAAAAATAAGTGAAACGCTGACACCCTATGAACATGTTGCTGGCTATAACAACTTTTACGAATATGGCTACGACAAAACCGATCCAGCCGCTAAAGCTCATATATTAAAGCCGCATCCATGGACAGTTGAGATTGCGGGCGAGGTTAATAAACCGGGCACTTTTGGTTTGGAGGATTTATTAAAAGGTGTGACGCTGGAAGAGCGAATTTACCGCTTGCGCTGTGTTGAGGCCTGGTCCATGGTTGTTCCTTGGATTGGTTTCTCGCTCGCTGATTTAATCAAGCGTGTAGAGCCGACCAGCAAAGCAAAATATGTTGCGTTCACAACGCTCGAACGTCCCTCCGAGATGCCTGAACAAAAAAGCCGTTTCAGTACAATTGATTGGCCTTATCGCGAAGGGTTGCGTATGGACGAAGCTATGCATCCCTTAACGACGCTTGCCGTTGGTTTGTACGGTAAAGTTCTGCCTAACCAAAATGGTGCACCGCTGCGTTTGGTGGTGCCATGGAAATATGGATTTAAATACATTAAATCCATCGTGAAAATTGAATTCACCGAGAAACAACCCAAAACGACCTGGAGCATGATCGCGCCAGATGAATACGGTTTTTATGCCAACGTAAATCCACAAGTTAGCCATCCGCGCTGGAGCCAAGCGGAAGAGCGGCGGTTACCGAGTGGATTGCTGCGTCCGAATATTATTCCTACTCAATTATTTAATGGTTATGCCGAGCAGGTGGCCCATCTGTATAAAGACATGGATTTACGAAAATTTTATTAAATATATGCCGTAAAATGTGTGGGGCCTAAGCGATACCCACATGGATTAGTTGCTACAGAGGTTTGACTATGCCGATTTTATGGCGACGAGTTTTGATTTTTTTCCTGTCATTGATTCCTTTGATTTTTATTGTTTATCAAACTCTCACTAATCAGTTGGGTGCTGACCCTGCAAAAACCATTGTGCTGTTTACTGGTGAATGGACGCTTTATTTTTTATTTATTACGCTTGCGGTCACACCGCTGCGGCGCCTAATCAATTTGAAAAAAATTCATTTCCGCTGGCTACAAACTCATCGGCGTATGCTGGGCTTGTTTGTATTGTTTTATGCAATGTTGCATGTGACAGCGTTTTTAGTGTTTATTTTAGGTTTGGATTTTTCCCGCTTCGCTAAAGAGCTAGTTGAGCGCCCCTATATTCTGGTCACAATCCCTGCGGTTATTTTATTAGTTGCTTTGGGCGTTACCTCTACCAAGGGAATGATGCGGAGATTAGGTAAAAACTGGCTGCGTCTGCATAAGAGCATTTATCTGATCGCCATTCTGGCCTGGCTGCATGTGTTTATGCAGGTGCGCTCCAGTTATTTTGAGGCGGCGCTGTTTGGTGTGATTATTGCGATTTTATTTGGAGTGCGGTTGTACTGGTATAGGCAAAAATCTTCTTAAAAATATTATTTTTTTTATTCACAGTCAGAGGCTTAATAGCTCTTTTAATTCACATGCCTGACGCCGGGAAATTGCGATTTTCATGCCGTTGTCCATGGTCACTTCATAGCCATCGCTAATCGCTTCTTCGATTGCCGATATCGCATGCAGATTAATAATAAATTGGCGATTGGCGCGAAAGAAGAATCGTTTGGGTAATCGCTCTTCAAGTTGGCTCAAGGTTTTTTTAACAAACGCTGACTCCTGATTGAAAAATATCCGCACATGGTTTTTACAACTTTCAAAATAGCGGATGGATTCCAGTGTCACCAAGTGGCATTTGTCATCGTCCTTTACAAATATCTTGTTGTTCATCTCCAGCGCTGGTTTGGCGTGAGTTGATGGCTCATCAGCCTGGGTGTGTAATTTTGCAATAGCCAGTGCCAGTCGCTCCTGACTAATTGGTTTTAATAGATAATCAATAGTGTGATAGTCAAACGATTTGATCGCGTATTCTGAATAAGCCGTGGTAAAGATAATGCGTGGCATGTAGTCCAATTTTTCCAGCAGATCAAAACCGGTTTCTCCCGGCATATGTATATCTAAAAAAATAACATCGGGGCGTTTTTCCCGAATCAGTTCCAGTGCCGGGACAGGGTGTTCAGCTTGGCCAACAATTTCCACATCGGAGAATTCACTTAACATGCCGATCAGCCCTTCGCGGGCGATGCGTGAATCTTCAACTACTATAGCTTTCATTGGTTTGTTTCTCGCGGAAGAGTCAGTGTGACGATAAATTGTTGCGCTTGTTGTTTGGCATCTATGCTTGCGGAGTTGCTGTAGAGCAATTTAAGCCGTTGTTCTATGTTGCGTAAGCCTATTCCTATACTTTGCATGTTTGGTGTTTCGGTGTGCGGTATATCATTGCTTATGGTAAACCTAATGTGCTGCAATTCCGCCTCTGCCAATAGTTGTACCTTGCCGCCATGACGCAAATTTTCAATCCCGTGTTTAATAGAGTTTTCTATTAGCATTTGCAAAACCATCGGCGGAATCAGAGCGGATGCTACATTATCTGGAATGACGCTTTCAAAGTGCAATCGCTCTTCCATATGAACTTTTATTATGCTGATGTAGCGGTCAACAATTTCCAGCTCCTCAAATAGTTGTACTTTTTCACTTCTGCTGGATTCCAGTGAATAACGCAAAATGTCCGATAAGTTGGTAATCATTTTTTCGGCTTTTAGCGGGTCCTTACGTACGGTAAATTTAATATTGTTAAGTGTGTTAAATAGAAAATGAGGGTTAAGTTGATTGGTTAGATTGGTGAGTTGTGCCTCTTTGAGGCTGTTTTGCAACCTTAAGTTGGCCACTTCCGTTTCTTTAATGCGCTGCTTGGTAGTAATGCTGATGTACACAAAAATCCAGCCGCCAATAAAGAGCTGAGTCTGCAACCAGTTGCCGATAAACATTTGGGTAATGATTGTAGAAGCAGTTGCTTCATGTTTGGTAACCGCGTTTTCAATATCACTCCAGAAAAAAGGAATAATCGAACCTAGCATAATAAAAGTAACAATAAAGCTACTCGCTAAGCTATACCCAGTTACCACTAGAATATTTTTGGCGGTGTTTAAATCATGCCACTGGTGTGTTTTATAAAGGTGCCGATAATAGAGTGCGGCGAGGGTAAACAGCGGTAGCCATAACAGTCCACCCATAAAGTTAAACAGTACCTCTTCCCGCCATAACAAAATAATTAGGCGTTGGATCAGGGTCATGAGCAATAAAATTGACCCGTGGTATACCCAAAAAGTTTTGTTGTGGGGGAAGAAAGAAACATTCATCGATTATGCCCAGAGTTTTAGTGCAAATATTCCGTAGTAAACCAAGTGAGCCGCCATCAATAAATGCAAGCCCGTGTAAATTAATGCGTACCCGTATATCCACCTCGGTATTACTTGATTTCTGTACTTGATGAGCACGAAAGCACTGACGAGCGCACATAAAGGATAGGCAATACTCAACAGATAAACAGTGATAGAAAGCAGTGATACGCTCTCTGCCGCTTGCATAAATAACCCAACCAATGACAGGCAAGCAATTGATGCCACTAATACCAGACTGGTCAATAACGGCCAAATGCGAATCCAGACACCGGCGTCGGCGGGAATTTTTTTCGCTAAACGACGACATCCCCAAACAATAATGGCCAGCAAGCTTAACAGGCTGATTGCGCCAAGTGATACATAAAGGCCCAGCAGGCTGAATACGCTGAATGCAGATACAGGTTTAAATAGATCCGAACTTGCCTGCACGCTGTTCCCTGCGATTGGATCATTCACCAGCGCGATGCTCGGCAAGCCCGTCCATTGATCAATTAAATAATCATCGTTAATTGCGAAGTCTTTACTGGGAGCGTCCCATCCTCCGAGCAGTGGTTGGCGATAGAGATAAGTATCATCTGTATGAAATTTCATTACGCCAAAAACCCTGTTCATAAAACGGGTTAACTGTTGGCGATCGTTAATGGCCACGTAATATCCATTCAGTGTTTTGAATTTTTCCGGAAGCGCTATAGGTTGCGGCTTGGTGACCGCATGATCTTTAAGTAGATAAGCGCGAATGGTTTTAGAAATTTTATCGAATGCAGGCCAATTACCTGCATTGATCATAAACACATAACCTGTTTCCAATTCTTTGTTGTAACTTAATTCTGTAAGCCCACCAAATACCCCGCCGTTATGGCCGTGAAAAGCCATATTAAAATCCTTGTAACCGCTAGTGTAATTCGCTAGCCCATACCCGGCGGTGAGTCGTGCGGTGCTGCCCAGTGTTGTTGTAGGAATTTCCATGCGATCAAACGCAGCGCTGGGAATTAATTGTTGGTTTTGTGTTGCGCCGCGCTGCAACAAAAATTGCATAAAGTTGGCCATATCTTTTGGCGATGAATTAATAGAACCTGCTGCTCGGTGAATAATATGCCAATAATTTTCTGGTTTGCCATTGGTGTAAAGTGTTGCACCTTTCTGTTTATACAATTCTGTTTGAAAATAACTGGTGGATGGCATATCCAGCGGTTTGAAAAAAGTCTCTGCAATATAGTCTTCGTATTTTTTACCGCTGATCTTTTCTACGATATAAGCGACCACGGCTGAACCTGCATTGCAATAGGCGTGACGCGTGCCTGGAATCCAGCGGGATTTGCGCGAATCAGGGTGATAATCCAGCCCTTCTTTCGTGCTCATGCTATCCGGTGCGGAATAGGCGTATTCCGCAAGGTGAATATCATCCCAGCCAGTTGTGTGCTCCAGTAGGTGAGCAATTCTTACCGGATGTGTTTCTTCCCACTGGTTTTCAAACTGAATCTCTGGCACTAAATCGCGTATCTTATCATTCAAGTTCAATTTTCCTTCTTCTTGCAGTTTCAGTACGGCGAGCGCGGCAAACATTTTTGAAACAGAACCGATACGAAACAAGGTGTTCTCATCGGCCGGTGTATGTTGTTCGATATTCGCTTCGCCCAGGCCTGCAATCCACAAAGGTCCATCTTTATTAACCAGTGCTATGCCTACGGCAGGTGTGTTGGTTTCGGTGCGGATTTTTTCAATGGCTGTTTTAAGCTCTTCCAGTGTTTGCGGTGGCGTTTCAGCATCGGCGTGCGCCAGTGAAGAGCAAATGATGATGATCGATAGCAGTGCAGTCAGAAAGCGCATATCTAATTCCTTTCAAGTTTTATGGTGATTGTAACTATCATCCTTCAGTGTGATGTGCGGGTGTGGATTAGGTGCTAAGTGGTAGTGCAGCGTGATAAGCGGCAAAAAAAATGGCGCTACAAGAGCGCCATTTAGCTGGATTACCAATCGGCAATTAAGCGCGCGATTTGTATTCACCAGTGCGGGTGTCGATGATGATCTTCTGACCAATCTCAACAAACGCAGCAACTTGTAATTCAGTGCCGTTGTTGAGTTTAGCGGTCTTCATCACTTTACCTGAAGTATCGCCACGAACGGCTGGCTCGGTGTAAGCCACTTCACGAGTGATTGCGTTTGGTGGAGTTACAGAGATTACTTTGCCTTCGTAGAATACGGCATCACAGATGTCTTCCATGCCGTCTTCCATCCACGGCAACAGGTCGCCCAATTCTTCTGCAGTTACTTCGTATTGGTTGAACTCTGGGTCCATAAATACGTACATTGGGTCGGCGTAGTAAGAGTAGGTTACTTCTTTGCGATCCAATTGGATGTCTTCGAATTTGTCGTCTGCGCGATAAACGGTTTCAGTGTTCATACCGTTCAGCAGGTTTTTCAGCTTCATTTTTACAACAGCAGAGTTGCGGCCTGATTTGTTGTATTCCGCTTTTTGAACAACCCAGGGTGAGCCGTCGATCATCAGAACGTTGCCAGCGCGGCATTCTTGAGCATTTTTCATGGTAAATCCCATTCTTTGCAGAGGTTAACGAATAGAGGAGGCCTTGATGCGCATGGCGCGCGGGCAATTTAGCCCTTAGGCGTCCCGAGTTTGAAATCGGCGCGCTACTATACAGTTCTTTGCCGCTTTTCTGTAGTGCTTTTTTAGCCTGGCTAGTGGGTGCAGAAATCGACTAATTGTTTCGCTAAATCAGGCTGTTGGCAGAGTGCATTGCACCAATCGCGGCTGTGGCGCTGCCATTCATCGCGCTGCGTCAGCACTTCTTGCCATGCTGCTGCCATATCCTCCCCTCTGTTCCAAGCCAGCCACAGTTGGCGCAGGTTGGCCTCAAAGTGCGATTGGTTAGACTGGGTGTAGCGATCAAGAAACGCAGTGAGTTTGGTGATATGCGCCTCTTCATCCTGCGGATAAATATGCCAAACCATGGGTTTGCCCGCCCATTGCGCTCGTACAAAGGAATCCTCGCCGCGCACAAAGTTGATGTCGCAGGCCCACAGCAGCTGGTCATACTCGGTTTGGGTAACAAAGGGGATGACTTGCAAATGCAGATTTCCCAGGGTGTAACTATCGTCAACCTTTAGCTCTTGTTCGGTTGCGCGATTGATACTGCTCAGGATTTTGCCGTTGGGAACCAAACAGTGCACCGGTGTGCTTGAGCTGATCCAAGCGGAGAGCAGGCTGCCAATGGCGGGGGTCTCGTAGGCAAAGAGTGATACGAGTAGGGCATCGGGTTGCGGCGCAACGCCCATACTGTTCAGCCAAGGGGCGATGTGAAATTTATCGCGTGCGCTAATCAGTGACTGCTCGCGCAACAAACCGCCGGTGCGTGGTGTAAATCCGGGGAAGAAAAATGTTTTGCGCAAACCCGTGCTGGGGTGGGTCGATGGCATGCGGTGGCAATCTTCAACCCAGCCTTCGGCACTCAGGTAATCCAGATTGATCCATACCGGCGCTTGACCTCGCTGTTTGAGCTCCGCCATTTTGCCGATATAAATAGAAGGGATTTCACAGGCAAACGCTTCGATCACCACATCGGCGACTTGCACATCCTGAGCTAATTCACTGTGCCAGCGGCAGACATTGACCCCTGCGATGAGCTGTTGATCTAATGATTGGGCTTGCGGCCAAATACGTATCAGCGAATCCACGTCATCTACCCACAGGCGCACGTGCTGGTTGTGCTCGGTCGCTAGCTGCCGCGCCAAACGCCAACAAACGCCTATATCGCCAAAGTTGTCGATAACACGGCAGAAGATATCCCAGTTTTTTACAGCGACAGATTGCATGTTGAATATCAGATCGAATGAATGTGGCTGCGAATGATACCAGCGCAATTGTTTTTCGTATCTCTAGGCTGGAATCAAAAAAATGATCGCGATAAGAATCTGCCACCATGAAAAAACAACATCTGCCGCTAAAAACTTGCCTGCACTGCCAGCGGCCATATACCTGGCGAAAAAAATGGGAGAAGGTGTGGCTTGAGGTTAAATTCTGCTCTACCGCTTGCAGCAATGCTGCCCGTCGCTCTAGGAAGCAATCCCACTGATGAAAAAGATACGTAACCTTTGTGTAATTTTGGGCGATCAACTCAATCGCGACAGTGTGTTATTTACTGATTTTGACCCAGCACACGATGTGTTGTGGATGGCGGAGACCCTCGCTGAAAGTACTCATGTTCCCTCAAGCAAACAGCGCAGTGCGATGTTTATCGCCGCTATGCGTCACTTCGCCCAAGCACTGCGTGACGAACAGTTACCGCTGTTGTACTTCTCATTAGATGAACAGGCGCAGCCGGATTTTACCGCTGCGATATCAAACACCTTGCAGCACTACAAGGTTGCCCAGTTGCGGGTTGTATTACCCGGTGACTATCGGGTTTTGCAGGTATTAAAGCAGTGTTGCGCTGAGCACCAAGTTGTTATTGAGGTACTGGCCGATAATCACTTTATCGCCAAGCCGGGTGAATTTACGGCTTGGAAAAAAGGCAAAAAACAATTGCGCATGGAGTATTGGTATCGCCAATTGCGCAAACGTACCGGCATCTTAATGAATGGCGATGCACCGGTCGGTGGCGATTGGAATTACGATAAAGACAATCGCGGTACTTTTGGCAAAGCAGGGCCGGGGCTATTAGATAGCGCGCTGACCTTTCCATGCGATGAAATCACCCAAGGTGCGATCCGTTCTGTTGAAACGTTCTTTCCCAATAATCCCGGCAATTTAGTGAGTTTCGGCTGGCCAGTGACCCGCGCGCAGGCGCTTGCACTACTGGATTTTTTTATCGAGAAAAATTTACCGCTGTTTGGTGAATATCAAGATGCCATGTGGACTAACGAACCTTGGCTTTATCACTCGCGCCTATCCGCAGCGCTGAACATTAAGTTGTTATCGCCGATGGAAGTGGTGCAGGCAGCCGAGCAGGCTTATATGAACGGGCAAGCGCCGCTGAATGCTGTAGAGGGGTTTATTCGTCAGATCCTCGGGTGGCGTGAATACGTGCGCGGCTTGTATTGGAGCCTGATGCCAGAGTGGAAGGAAATGAATGCATTGGATGCGCAACACAACCTGCCAGACTTTTATTGGACCGGCGATGTGGATATGACCTGCTTGAGCCAAAGCATCCAGCAAGTGTTGGATACGGGCTATGGCCATCATATCCAACGATTGATGGTGACCGGTCTATTTGCCCAGCTTTGGCAAGCCCATCCTGAACAAATACATGCCTGGTATTTGGCCATGTATGTTGATGCCGTCGAGTGGGTGGAATTGCCTAACGTATTAGGGATGAGCCAATACGCCGATGGTGGCATAATGGCCTCCAAGCCCTACATTGCTACGGGTCGCTATATTGCCAAAATGAGCAATTATTGCGATCACTGCCGTTATAAGCCGGACGAGGCTGAAACGGAAAATGCCTGCCCATTTACAACCTTGTATTGGGAATTTTTGCGGAAACATCGCGCGCGCTTTCAACAGCATCCGCGCTTGGCTTTGCAAGTTAAGCATTTGGATAACCAGAGCGAAGAAAAACGCGCGGCAATTGCCAAGCGTGCGCAATGGGTAAGGGCGCATTACCCAGCTAATCACTACACATGATCGGAATTTACTATGGCATCCCTGCAAGATCAGCTCCTCAAAGCCGGTTTGATCGACACTAAAAAAGTCAAACAAGCGAAAAAAGAAAAACGCAAAGAAACCAATGTTGCGCGTCGCTCCAGTGAAGAAGTGGTCGATGAAGTTAAACAATCTGCGGAGCAGGCGCGTTTAGCAAAAGTGGAGCGCGACCGCGAATTAAATCGCCAGCGCGATTTAGAGCTGCAACAAAAAGCCATAGCCGCGCAAATCAAACAACTGATTGAAAACCATCGTCAACCAAAGGGCGCTGGCAACGGCGATGTGGAATACAACTTTACCGATGGCAAGCTCATCAAAAAAATGCGCGTATCACCGCTGGTGTTGGAACAAATCGCGCGCGGTTTGCTGGGGGTTGTAAAACTGGGTGATGGCTATGAAGTCGTGCCGCGTATAGTCGCCGACAAAATTGCCCAGCGCGACGAAAAATTTGTGGTAGTTGCCAACACCAAAGCCGACAACAAAGTGGATGAAGATGATCCCTACAAAGATTACGTTATCCCAGACGATTTGATGTGGTAGCCCTATGTGGAACCCGATCCGCGCGGTGTTAGGCAGTAAATCCCCGCGCGGTATAAAAATAATTGCACTAAGCCTAATGCTGGTTCTCGCCTCTGCATTACCTATTATGTTGTTTAGCCTTTTGGCTCCTAACGATGATGCTCCAATGATGCTAGGCTGGTTGTTTGCCGCAGGCGCGGTGCTCGCGCATGTGGGATTTTTAGTAGGGATTTTATTGATTCTGCGCGATATGTATTTCACTAAAAAATAATATTGAAAATGTCCGCAATAAAAATCTACCGTAAAATCAATCATTTTGCTTCTGTCGGGTGAAAGTCGGGTAGGTGCCGTACCCGACTGAATGTATTTTTAGTAATACTCTGGGTTCACACAGGTTGGAGTAGATAAATGATTCTTAAAGAACTGCGCATTAGTCGCCATCTTTCTCAAGAGCAGTTAGCGCAAATGTCTGGTTTGAATGTCAGAACCATTCAGCGCATTGAAAGCGGCAACAATGCCAGTGTGGAATCACTTAAATGCCTCGCCTCTGTGCTAGAAGTGGATGTAGCAACCCTAACCCAGGAGCGAATGATGGTAGATAAAAAATCCGATATTTGGCGCAACTCACCATTTTGGTTGAAGTGGTGGTTCTTTTTAAATTACTTCAGTTTTAAACCCTTACGTAAATCAGCTTTGCGAGGTCTATTTTTTTGCCATGCCTTTGGCTTTGCGCTCTGTGCCTTTGCATGGACTGATCCAAAAGCGTTGCCCGGTGGCTTGGCATTTTTACTAACAGCCTATTTTTTCCACCTGTTGGTATGGCAGGGGGATAAATACGGTGTTTGGTATGATGCTGTTGATAGCGAAGATAATTAAGTTGCAAACAAACGCGGGTACCTTGCGTACCCGCATTACGAGCCTCTAGAACTCCCCCAAAAATCCCCCTGACTGATGCGCCCACAAGTGGGCATAAACACCGCCGAGTGCGATCAATTCGTTGTGTGTTCCCTGTTCGATAATTTGACCTTTATCTAAAACAATCAAGCGATCCAACGCGGCGATGGTGGATAAGCGGTGCGCAATAGCGATCACCGTTTTCCCTTGCATCAATGTGTTGAGGTTGGTTTGGATGGCGGCTTCTACTTCGGAATCTAGCGCGGAAGTGGCTTCGTCCATAATTAAAATCGGGGCGTTTTTAATCAGTACACGCGCAATCGCGATGCGTTGACGTTGGCCGCCGGATAATTTTACGCCGCGTTCGCCTACGTGCGCGTCATATCCTGTGCGACCTTCGTTATCGCTGAGCCCTAAAATAAATTCATGGGCTTCTGCTTGTTGTGCAGCGCGGATCATTTCTTCTTCGGTGGCATCGGGTTTACCATAGAGCAGGTTTTCGCGAATAGAGCGGTGTAGCAGTGAGGTATCCTGAGTAACCATACCAATTTGTGCGCGCAAACTTTCCTGTTTTATGTTCGCGATATTTTGTCCGTCGATCAAAATAGCTCCGTCATCTACATCGTAAAAACGCAATAACAAATTTACCAGGGTAGATTTGCCCGCGCCCGAGCGGCCAACCAAACCAATTTTTTCACCGGCATTAATATGCAAATTAAATTGTTGTAACAGACCTTCGTTTTTGCCGTAGTTAAAACGCACGGATTTAAAATCGATTTGGCTTTTTTGGATCAGCAAGGGCTGTGCTTCCGGTTTGTCCTGAACTTCGCGCGGAATAGATAAAGTATTTAGTCCATCGCGCGCGGTGCCGATATTTTCAAACAGCGCTGAGACTTCCCACATGATCCACTGCGCCATGCCGTTCAGGCGCAGCACCAACCCGACCGCAGCGGCAATCGCACCGGTTGTTATAGCTGCGCTTGACCAGAGCCAGAGTGAAACCGCGGCGATGGCAAAGATCAGCAATACATTAATAACCCAGACTCCGCTGCCCAACAAAGTGGCCAAACGCATTTGCGGATGCACTGTTGATAAAAAATACTCCATGCCGGTTTTGGCGTACTCCGCCTCGCGATTGGAGTGTGAAAATAATTTTACGGTAGAGATATTGGTGTAGGTATCCACCAAGCGGCCGGTCATATCCGAGCGCGCGTGGGCTTGTGCGGTGGAAATTTTTGCAAGGCGCGGCAAAAAATAATACAGCAGTGCTGAGTAGGCAAAAAACCATGCAACCAGTGGCATGGCCAAGCGCCAATCGAGCGATGCGGATAAGACGAGAATCCCGGTGAAATACACTATGACATACAAGAGTACATCGAGTAATTTCATAATGGTTTCACGTACTGCCAGCGCGGTTTGCATCACTTTTGTGGCGACGCGACCGGCGAATTCATTTTGATAAAACTGGTAGCTTTGGCCGAGTAAATAGCGGTGTGCCATCCAGCGAATGCGCATGGGGAAATTCCCCAAAAGGGTTTGGTGCATTAACAGCGAGTGCAGTAGTACACACAGGGGCAGGGCAATAAGTAGAATACAACCCATCCAGATTAGCTGTGTCTGGGACTCATCCCAAAAAGTAATGGGTGTATGTTTATTGAGCGAGTCAACCAGATCACCAAGAAATCCAAATAAAGACACCTCCATTACTGCAATTAAACCTGTAAAAATTGCCATGCCGATTAAATACCACTCTGCGCCACGGCTGTAATGGCGGCAAAACGCATAAAGGGTTTTGGGCGGTTCAGTGGGATCTTGCGGAGGGAAAGGTTTTATCAGACTTTCAAAAAAACGGAACATAATACAATCGCCGGTAATATATAAATGGGGGGCTGGCTAAATGGGGGGCTGGCTAAATTCTGAGCCGATATTGTAGCAGCTCAATCTGGATTATTCGTGTAACCAAGTGTTAAGCCAGAGTGATAAACTGCCGTCTAGTATCGATAAAATAGCTGCCAACCCTTGGCAGTAGCGTTTTTTGTTGGGAAAAAATTATGAAGAATTCCTTGATCGTATTTGCTGCTGGCTGTCTGGGTGGCTTGGTAATGTGTGTGGTGATGTGGTTATTTTCCTATTATGGAATTACCCAATCCTTAAATGTGAAGCTGGCGGGCTCGGTATCGCCACATTGGATGTACCCGCGTATTGTATGGGGCGGACTTTGGGGGCTGTTATTTTTGTTGCCGATTTTTGCCAGCAGTTTGTTTGCTCGCAGTTTTGTGATTGCATTAATTCCCACATTAATTCAACTATTTGTGTTTTATCCATTCTATGAAGGTAAGGGCGTGGCCGGATTATCGCTTGGCTTATTGACGCCATTCCTGGTGTTCTTCTTCTTTTGGGTCTGGTCATTAACCACCGCGGTTACGCTGCGCTTATCGTGAGTTTCTGATAGTGATGAAAACAGTATTGTTAAATGTAACGGCGTGGATGTTGGTGGTGTGTTGCGCATCAGTCAGCGCGCAGCTGCTGCCGGACAATAAGAATTTGAATTTCCAGTCGGTTACACGCTGGATGCAAACCAACCGCGATATTGCGCCCATCGTGCAGTTGGTGGATTCCATGAATACTACCGAAGCAGAGCTTAAGCTTTTTGAAGCCTTGCCGCCCGCAGAGCAAGATCAAAAAATTAACGCCGTATTAAAATCCAGCAATCTACTGGACAGTGCAAATCAGATTACGCAAAAACACGGCTGGAAATCCGTCGGCGAATATATGCGTTTGAGCACTAAACTGGGCAATGCGATAGCCGCTTATTTTTTGTTTGGCGATTTAGGTAAAGTCACCGAAGAGCAGGCGCAACAATTAAAAGAAAAGGCCGATCCCGCTGTTTTGGCGGTGCCCAAAAGCGATATTGAATTTATCAAGAAAAATGAAAAGGCGTTGCGGAAATATATTCAGGCTTATGGAGCAGGGCGTTAATAAAGGTTTTCTCAGAGTGTAACGAAAAAGGCGGATGTGTATACATGCGCCTTTTTGTTTGTTTTGATTTTAGCGAGAGCCGCCACTGATGCTGAGATAAACCAGTGTCTGATTTAATAGCTGATAAGCCACTTCACCAAAGGTAATGGGGCCAGTTAAGTCCCGCGTATTTTTGCCTTCAAGTTCTGAATAAAGATAATTCAGAATGCAGTTGCAAGAGAATGAAATTCCCTCGCTCGCTGATGCGGAAAGTTCTTTATTGAAACTCTCGATGTAATTATCAACAGGTTTTGCAAAACGGTAGCTGATGTCGGCAAATACGGGGGCGTAGAGATCTACCTTGTTATTACTTTCATCTACTTGCTGAATACTGACATTAATCATCACGCCTGAATAATTGGCGACTAATGGTAAGCGCGTATCGATTTTGGAATACTTAATGTAGTCTGCAAGATTTGTCTCTTCACCGTTGATGGTGCAATCACTCACGCTAAAGCCGGTGTTCTTAAATTTAATCTCGGGGCCATCGCCTTGAGTAAACAAATTAACGATATTGATATTGGCTAATTGATTAGTCGGCAATGGAATATGCATTGCAACTGCTTGTTGGTCGAACAGCATTCCTCGTGCAGGGCCAAAACCGACTTTGGCGGAGCGACTGCCTATATCATCAAGATGGACGCCAGAGATCCAACCAATAATGGGTGAGAAATACATATTGGGGTAGTCGGGGGCATTTTGCGCATAGGATGAATGCACTTCTGACATTGCAGGCAAAATAACAATGGTAAAACCGTGCTCTGGCGCCTCTTGCGCGATGCGTGAAATAGAGTTTCCATCGTAGAGCGTAATGCGCGGTGCATTGCTCGGTTGTACACCTTCTATAGTATTGACGAAAATTTTCTCACGGTTAACCGTCCCGCCTTCGGTGGTCATGAAGTAGGGGATGGTTCCTGCAATCCAATTGCCTGAGGGTAAGTCAGTTAATACTGATTCATCGGCAGCGATAACCAAATATTCGCCTTTGTTAATTTTTTCAATAAGCTGATCGCGGTTAATGAGCGCACTGCGAATGCTGATGTCGGCGTCTTGTGCCATGCAAGATCTCCTGATCGATACTGTGAATATTTAGCGGCTATTACTTAAAACCATGCGCAGTTCTTGTTGCATAAAGCGCTGGTTATGTTTGATAAAGTCTCTGACTCGTCTTACCGCGTTGAGTTCGACTACTGGATCTGGGTTCATCAGTATTTGTGAGCGCAGATTAGACAGTAAGAGCTTATAAGCAATGTGTGAACTTGGGATGAAAGTGTCATCTTTTAATATGCGTTTCCAGATTTCGCTGCGCTCGTCCGGCAGAGAATATTGTGCTTCTTCTGGTGCATTCATTAACTGATTAATCAGTACCAGTTCTTTCTTCAAGCTGCGGGCATTTTTGCGAAAAAATTCACGCAGGGAGTTGAGTGCAGATACACGGACATTGTTGTCGTCGGTATGCTGAAACGCATGGCGCAAGCGCACTAGAAATAAATTCAGTGGCATATTATTTGAGCCAAGATCAATTTTTCCGGTAATTACTTTTAACCAGATGCCATTTTTGAGTGCGGGTAAAACTAATTTTGTAGTGACATTCCGCCTTTCTTCAACAGATTGCTTTTTCATAGAGAGCGCAGTTATTTGGCTCACTTCTGAATCTAGTGCATTGATATGTGAGATGAAAAATTTACGTAACTCATTCACTGAATCTGACAATTTAACATCAACTTTTGGATCAATCATGCTGAGCTTTAGCTTTGATAGCATTAGCTTCAAAGGAAACAACTGGGTTTTTAAATGAAATTTGTCGTAAATCATATTCTCCCAGATGGGGTCTGATTCACAGGGTAAACAAGTGGCCAGACGATAGGACTCTGGGGTTTTTTCAATATCACTTAAAATATCATCAACGATCGCTTGGTCGATGCGCAATATGTTGGCAATCGCATCAGGTGAAAGATTGCGAAGGTAGGCGAGCGCTACCTCCTGGCGTAATTGATGGGTGTAATTGCGATTTGGATCGCCAAGAAAGTTAGGTTGTAGGAGGGCAGCCCTGCTAATTCCGGCACTGGAGATATTCGGGTCATAAGCAGATGAGACTATGTGGCAGTTGTAATAGCCGATGCGGCTATGCAACCAGCGTTTGCTTAAACCTGCATCCACTATTTTATTATTTTCTGCTTCGCTACCTTTTGAAAAAAACGAAAAGCGAGCCTTTTCTGTATGATGTGAAAGTGTTATTTGGATTATCTTATTCTTTTCATCAACATTCACATCTTGTATTGACCAAGGCGCATTGATTCCCAAAATGGCCTCAAAATAATATTTTGGTTGTTTAACCACTTGATGCTCCTTTGGCTGTCAGTTGTCAAAAATTTATCTATTACTTCGACAAAACCTCAGATCAAAGTATCGTTTTCTGGTACTAGTCAGTACTAATGATTGGCTAACAACAACACTTGTTAGTTGTCAGCCTAAAATTGTTTTAACACTGGTCAAATATGATTGTTATCTTAGAGGCACGTTTAACTATTGGGTTAATAAGTGTTGACGGGCGAAGGATTATGACGATCCCGCTATTTATTTAATAGGCTTTTTTCGGCTTAACAAAAAAATGTGTCGCCTAAAGTTTCATTTTGTTTATTTATTGCTTTTTGGTTGAAAAACGTTCTTTTACGCATCGCCTATTTATCACACCCAGACACGTGTTTCTTATTTGTTTTTTTGTGCTGTAGGGGGATGTAGTTTGGCTTACTATATTTTCTTTGTGGTTGATTATTTTTTTTATGCGAGGTGGTTCTCGAAAAACAATAATTTTTATTTAAATAGAAAAATGATTGTGAAATCTTTGGGCTGTATGTTGATCACCGAGATGTAAATCGGTTAATGAGATAATTTGCCAAGGATTAAATTATGCAGTTCATTAAAGCGTTGTTGAGTGGTGACTTTTTACAGCGGAATTTTTCGCATAGTAACACCTTAGCAGTAGACAGGAAGCACCATGGGGCTGCGTCTGGCGGTTTACGGGTTGGAATCATAGGAACCGGAAAAATCGGGGTAGACTTGTTGGTGAAAGTGCGGCGCTCGCCATGGATGAATTGCGTGATCTTCTCGGGTAGAAATTTGCAATCGGTAGGCATGTGTTACGCCGCCGAATTGGGTGTGCCTGTATCAGACCAAGGCATTAATGCTTTTTTTGAGCCCCGCTATCGCTGCGATATAGTGTTTGATGCGACATCGGCAGCTAACCATATCGAGCATGCTCAAGTTTTTGACAAACTCGGCATTCTTGCAATCGATATGACCCCGTCTCAAATCGGTGAGTGTTGTGTGCCAGCATTGGGCATGAATGAAGTATTGGAAAACAAAAACATCAGCATGATTTCTTGTGGTGGCCAGTCTTCTATTCCTGTTGCGCAGGTGTTGGCCAAGGCGATTCCCAATGTGCAAAAAATTGCGGTCACATCGATTGTGTCTCCAAATTCCATTGGTCCGGGAACACTCGCGAATCTGGATGAGTATTATCACAATACCAAGGCAGGATTGAAAAAATATACCGGTATCAATGATTTTGATGTTGAGTTATTGGTGGATGAGGTTAACCCCGAAACTCGCATGCTCACTAGTGTGACGGCTTATTCTGATGCAGTAGATCTGGATGCATTATGGCAGCCATTAACGGCAATGCTGCAACAGATTCAAGCTTATGTTCCAGGTTATAAAATGGAATCAGCGCCTGTGTTAATTGATGGCGGTGTGCGGATTGATCTCAGTGTTGAGGGGCTAGGAGATTACTTACCTAAGTATGCAGGTAATCTCGATATTATTAATTGTGCGGCTATTGCCGTGGCTGAACACTATGCGCAGGCTGTAGTGGCGTCGCGTCAAACCAAACGATCGCTTGTGCAATACCATCGCAATTTGCAGTTGGAGTACTAAGGCACTGCTGAATAGTAAGATCGTATTTTATTTTTTAGCAGCAATAAAAGCAGGCAAGATTTGCCTGCTTTTAGTAAGTGAACGAAATGTTTAATTTTCTGCAAGAGTGCCGGCGCGATAGTCTTGAATGGCTTGTTCAATCTCATCGTTGGTATTCATTACAAAAGGGCCGTATTGCACAACGGGTTCTTTTAAGGGCTTGCCTGAAATTACCAAAAATCGTGTGTCTGCACCTAAGGCTTGTACGCTCAATTGATCGCCTTTGCTTAACAGCCCAGCATTACCTTTGGTGAGTTTGCGTTTATCTTCACCGATGGCAATCTCGCCTTCGTACACATACAAAAATGTATTGTGATCTTCTGGTAGCGCATGATGGAATTCAATGTGCTCGGGAAGTTCTACATCCCAATAAATAGCTTCCGTGGTTAGTCCCTGAATCGGTCCGCTGATAATTTGTCCATTCACAAAGGCGCTGTTGGCGATGACTTTAATACTGCCACCGTTCGGCAAGTTGGCAATAGGGATGTCAGCTGCGGCAATATCGCGGTAGCTGGCGGGCTTCATTTTTTCGGCTGCGGGCAAGTTCAGCCACAGTTGAAAGCCACGCATTACACCATGCTCTTGCTGTGGCATTTCCGAATGAATAATTCCCCGGCCTGCGGTCATCCATTGCACATCGCCGTTGCGCAAATGGCCTTTGTTGCCCATGTGGTCTTCATGCAGCATATGGCCTTCGAGCATGTAGGTTACTGTTTCAAAACCGCGATGTGGATGCGCAGGAAACCCCGCGATGTAATCGTCAGCACTGTTACTGCCAAACTCATCGAGCATTAAAAAGGGATCGAAGCGAGCATGCTGATGCTGGCCAAGGCTGCGTTTGATGCGCACACCAGCGCCGTCGCTGGTGTCGCGGCCTTGTACTATTTGCTGTAACTGGCGTTGCATAAAATTCACTCCTGTACTGAATGTGTAAGCATTAATTAAACGTTGTTTATGCAGCTACACCTTGTTCAATTTCTGTTTTTGCTGCGGCAAAGGCTTGCTCTTTTTGGCCCATGTTGAGACCTTCCGCATAAATAAAGTGCACATCTTTCAATCCCACAAAGCCTAAAAAGTTGGTGAGAAACTGGCTTTGGGTGTCGCTTGGCTGACCCTTATGAATTCCACCACGGGTAGCGATGATATATACGGGTTTGTTGCTGAGTAAGCCGACTGGGCCGGTTTCAGTGTATTTAAACGTAACACCGGCACGAGCGATATGATCGAAGTAAGCTTTGAGCGTAGATGGCACACCAAAGTTGTACAGGGGTACACCAATCACAATGACATCGGCCGCTGCTATTTCCGCGATAATTTTATCTGAGTAATCCAGCACGGCTTGTTGTGCTGGGGTGCGGCTGTCAGCCGGGCTAAACAATGCTTGTACGCGTGCTGCGTCCAAATGCGGCACTTCCTCTTTAGCAAAATCCCGTACGATTACATCACCAGTTGGATTTTGTGCTTTCCAGCGTTGTACAAATTCCTGTGTCAATACGCTGGAGTTGCCATTGTCGCCAAATAAACTGCTATTAATTTGTAAGAGAGTTGCCATGTTGAAATCCTCATCGTTTGGGGTGGCTTGATTGCCATGTGTTCATCAAATGATTTGACGAACAAATGATAAATAGCGATATTTGGTGGGATATCATCTAATAATTGGATTGGTTTGTTCATTTACTGGATTAATTAGTTATGACCAAGGACAAATTTTCACCAACAACGGTGAGCATTACTGAAAACAAGGTGACCTTGGAGCAGTGGCGTGCACTGCTTGCTGTCATTGATGCGGGTGGTTATGCCAAGGCGGCTGAGTTGCTCAATAAAAGTCAATCAGCCGTGTCTTATGCTATTTCGCAATTGGAGACGGCGTTGGGCGTTAAAGTGTTTCAATTGCAAGGGCGTAAAGCGGTGGCGTCGCCAGCGGGCGAATTGTTGTATCGCCGGGCGAAACAATTATTGGAACAGGCTGAGCGGTTGGAAAAGTCGGCGGGATGCTTGTCAGTTCATGTAGAGCCGCTGGTGAAAATTGCTGCCGATATTATTATTCCGCCTGCGCGAGTGTTGCAGTGTTTGGCGATTTTCGCCAAGGATTTTCCCGATACCCGTGTAGAGGTATTTGAATCTGTACTGAGCGGAACCGAAGATGCCCTCATACAGCGGCAGGTGGATTTAGCCATTGGGGGCCGGGTGCCAATGGGTTTCATGGGGGAAAA
>CAXAVL010000021.1:0-30100 GCA_963971905.1 uncultured Cellvibrio sp. | reverse complement strand
ACCAACGCGCCCGCACCCGATAGCTGGCAAGTATCTGGCACTCTGGCTGAAAAACAGCAAGCCGCACTGCACGCCATTAATAGCGGAAAAAAAGCCGCCGTCGCCGCCTGGGAATTTGAGCGCGATGATATTGCGCCCATCAGCCGTTTAAGCATCAACCTCGGTGAAGTAGTGTATGGCGATCAAATCAACGTATTTTCTCGCCGCAGCGAAAAACAACCCTGGCAACTTATCCATCAAGGTATTTGGTTTAACGCCCAAGTCGGCAGCACATGGCAGCAGAGTGACGCACTCCACATCCATCAAAATAGCGATAGCCACTGGCGCGTTGAACTCAACGAATTACTCCGCACTCAAGTCAATCCCCAATTAGTATTCACTCGTCAACCCGAGTTATTACAATTCATCGCCAACAACAGCGCGCCTTTTAAAATCGCCATAGATACACAAGCCGCCCTCGATAACCAACACACCAGCACGCAAATTTTTTCGCAGTTGGTAAACGGCAAAGAATTGGCGTGGACACAAACAACCTTCACCGAATTAAAACCCAACATAAACTACTTCGCCCGCCACGCCTCACAATTCGGTTGGAAGACCTTGTTGTTTTGGGGGATTATGATTGGCGCGGTTTTGGTGTTGGTGGGAGTTGCGGTGAGGTTGATGGGGCAGATGAAGGGTAGAATTGAAGCTAATTAAGGAAATTTACGTGATGGACAAAAAGTATACTGAAGAGTTTATGCATCATGCTGCAGCATGGATTTTTGAAGGATATTGTTTGGATATTAGATACATGGGACGAGTTGAAAATGGCATCCGCCTGTTATCATCTGCTGTCATTGATATTGTTCCTTTTCCAGTAAATCGAAAGCTAGCTTTTGCCGTAAATACTGAAAGTTTTTTTGCAGGTCATATGCAGATTGATTTTCCAACCGTCAATCATTTGTTCGATGTTCTGAACACCGCAGTGCAAGGCGGAATTCATCTCGATCAACAGGTAGTACATCTTGATAATGTAGATGATAGGTATAGCTTTTACTCAAATATAATCCAGAAAGACGCTTGGTTTATAAACCTACATTTACGAATATCAGGAAACTCGGTTAATAATATTGGCCCACTTGAAAGTGTATCCATAGACAACTCGTTACGAGCAGGTACTCCACCTTTTGATGGGCTGCAGGATATTTCACACTGGCTTAATCTTCGGTCTCCTCTTGCCTTGGCATTGTCACCATCCATAGATATCAACATCACGCCACCAGTCAATATATTTTTTGACGAATGCTTTCTTAAGGATGATGACTTAAGAGTGATTCTACATGCACATTCGAATTTTTCTATTGATAAAGTAAAGCTCGCAGTTTTAGTTTACCCGCGAGAGTCTTTGGATGAGAGGATTCATTTTGCGGATAGAGTTCTCTGGCAAGAAGGCGAAAAAGGTTTGAGGCATGGGAAACTGGATGCAAAGCTGCACAAGGCTGATAGTGTCTTATTAATATTAATGATAGATAATTTTACTGTTAGACGGCAGTGGCTGGTAGACCCAGGTAAAGCAAGAAATAGCCGATATCTAGCAGTTAATTGTTTCGATAGGGAAATCACGAAAATCCACAAGGCTATCTTACAAGAGAATCATGCAGATAAATTTGAAAAAGCTGTTTCTTCTTTGTTTTTCATGCTTGGGTTCAGCCCAACATTACAAATTGAAAGTGATTCGCCTGATATAATTGTCGGCTCACCTTTAGGGAAAATATTAATAATTGAATGCACTATAAAGATAGCTGATTTCTCACAGAAGATGGGCAAGCTTGTAGATAGAAAAGTAACACTAGAAAAATACTTTAAAGAACGAGGGCACTACTGTGATCTCATCGCAATATTGGTATGCAAGATGCCCCTAGATCAAATAGCATTAAATGACTCCAACTTTAAAAATCAAAACGTGATTTTGATTACAGAAGAAGATTTGAGTGAGCTGTTAATGATGGCTCGCTACACCCAAAATCCGGACCTGTTAATTGATGACTATTTGCAGAGGATTTCCACAGGCTCTAGCAGTTTTATCTAACTTCTACACTGATAAGTATTGGTGTAATTATGTTGGGCTTCGTTCCTCAGCACCAACCTACGATCGATATATGAATTAAGTATTCGCTAGTATTTGTTGTTAAATAAATTAAAGAGAGTGTAATGGCTTCAAAATTTTATGTGGTATGGGCAGGGCGGGAGACGGGGATTTTTACCGATTGGGCGACTTGCAAAAAAAATGTCGATGGGTTTAATGGTGCGCGCTATAAATCGTTTTTAACCCGCGAAGAAGCCGAAGCCGCGTTTGGCAATGCTAAACCTTCCGCCGGCACCGGTGGTCGCGCGGCGACTGGGGCTAAAATCAAAACCTATAATGCGGCTGAAGTTAATGAATTGCCTGAACAGGTAAAAATATTTACCGACGGTGGCTGCGAACCAAACCCTGGTGAAGCCGGGTCGGGTGTGGCGGTGTATGTAGACAACAAAGTCACCGAGCTTTGGTATGGTTTGTATAACCCAATGGGCACTAACAATACGGCGGAATTAAATGCCTTGCACCAAGGTTTGTTATTGGCAAAAGATGAAATCGCCAAAGGCAAAACCGCTGCGGTTTTTTCTGACTCCCAATACGCCATTCAATGTATTGTGCAATGGGCAAAAGGCTGGGAAAAAGCCGGATGGAAAAAGAAAACCGGCGAGATTAAAAACCTCGAACTGATTAAAGAAATTTACGCACTACACCAAACCTTGCAAAACAAAGTACAAGTTTTACACGTAAATGGCCACGTAGGTGTGCAAGGCAATGAACTCGCCGACCGCATGTCCATTCTCGCCATTCAATCCCGCGAAACCGATTTTGCGCTTTACCGCGAACCATTGGATATTCCCGCCATTTTGGCAACCCGTGCGGGTTAGGTGCGTTTGTAGGTTGGGGTGAGTTTACGAACCCCAACATTCTGCTTACAACGTAAAAAAATTAAGTGAGCCTTGATTGATTGTTAAAAACTCCAACTATTTTTACCTAAGCCTATTTATATTGTTTGCAATAGGTCTCTGGCTTCCCTCGCTCTTTACTCCTTTCTGGGGTGATGATTATTTTTTTCTGACGCAAGCGCGCGATTCACGCCTGAATGAAAACTCTTGGTGGTTGCCGTTTGTGACTGCGTCGGAAACGGGGTTTTGGCGGCCATTGAGTATGGATACCGGTTGGAGGTTTGTAGAGCAGGTGCTGCAAGGCAATGTGTTGTATGCGCATATTTATTTATGGTGCTTAACATTTTTATCGCTAATGGCCATTAGTTGGTTCGCTTATGAATTTTCGCGGGCGATGCAGTGGCCGCAGCCAAAACTGATTGCGCTGATCGCGACGGCGCTGCATGCCGTGCATGTAGTGACCTACTTGCCGTTGCATTGGGTTGCGGCGATGAACAGCCCAACACTGGTGCTTTTTATTAGTGCTACGCTTGCGCTATGGATCGCGTTGCCTCGTTTGCAGGGCGGTGTGCGTTGGTTGGCTTTGGTGATCTTGCCGCTATTGCAATTACTAGCGTTATTTAGCAAAGAATTAGCGATTTTGATTCCTGCATTGGTCGTGGTACTCGCATTCTTTTTGCACGGCAAGCTAACCTATAAAACTGGCGATTTTATTGTGTGGTTGTTGTGCGTGGTTATTTGTTTAGTATGGCTGTATTTCTATAAAGAATTCACGCCTAGCCGCCATTCAGCCTATGGTTTAACCCTGGGCAAAAACCTGGTGATTAATTCACTTAGCTTTGTCGCATGGATTTTGAATGTGCCGCGTGAAGTCTTGCGCATGTTGGTGATGGAGCGATATGTTTTGGGTGCGATCTGGGCCGCTGCTTGTTCTGTTCCTATGGCGATGGTGTATTGGATAAGCATCCGCACCTTAAAAAAAACGCTGGTGCCTATGCAATGGTTGGCCGCAATGGCTTTTTTAATCATCGCTTACGGCCCTTATTTTTTACTGGCTCATCAGTCTTATGAATACTACGCTGCAGTAGCGATTATATTGCCCTTGCTGTTGGTCGCGCGTGCGCTGGTATTGGGGAATCACTTAAAAATCGGTCTGTTACTGGTGGGGGTTTCGTCGCTGATTGCTGTGCAAGGTACTCGCTCTGCTGATTATCCTGCAGTGATTGAACGCGCATTTTGGGCTGAGCGACAGATAGATTTTTTACAGCAAGAACCGATTAACTCGCCTTTATTAGTCAGTGTGGCCAATGAACATCAGTTTGCGGCCTTAGGTGTGCAGGGTTTGGAATGGCGATTAAACTTGCCAAAAGGCAGCGTGATACTGACCCATGAATGCGCTGGCGTTGCTAATGCCAAACAAATTTTCGTACAACAACACAATGGCAATTTTGCGTGGGAAGCTTGCCCCGAATAAATAATAAGACCCGAGAACACACCATAGAGCGCTCATAATGAATTTAAAAACTCTGCTCAGCACCCAACCAGATCAACTCGCCTTGGTGATTGGCAATGGCATTAATCGCTATAACAGCGATGCGGGTTTAAATTCGTGGGATGCTATGTTGCTTGAATTGTGGCAGCGTCACACTAAAGAAGATGCACAAATCATCCCGCTCGGTATTTCGCTCACTGAATTCTATGACGCATTGGATCTAAGCAGCCAATTAAAAGAAAAAAATTTGCAAAAAGAATTCTGCGATTTTTTAACCGGCTGGACGGCAAAAGAGCATCACCAGCGGATTGTAAATTGGGCTAAACATAATAAAACACCTATCTTAACCACTAATTTTGACGAGACCTTATCTAACTGTTTAGCGCTGAATTTGCACCATGCCGATGGTCAGCGCTTTACAGACTTTTACCCCTGGGGAAGTTGTTTTTCTGAAAGTGAAATTCGCAACCCAGCGCGTGAATTTGGCATCTGGCACATAAACGGAATTCAGCGCTATTCGCGTAGCATCCGCCTGGGTTTAAGCCATTATATGGGCTCAGTAGAACGGGCGAGGGCGCTTATCCACAAAGGCGAGCAGCGTTTATATACCGATGACACCGTCACTCGCTGGAACGGCGAGCAAACTTGGCTGCACTGCATTTTTAATAATAATTTAGTATTTTTAGGTTTGGGGCTGGATACCTCTGAAATATTTTTGCGCTGGCTGCTGATCGAGCGCGCCAAGTATTTTAAACACTTTCCCAAACGCGCCAAAAAAGCCTATTACGTTTACGCAGGGCGGGATATCTCCCAAGGGCAGATGATTTTTTTAAAAAGTGTGGGTTGCGAGGTAGTAAAAGAATCCAGCTACGATAATCTTTATGGCGACGTTTGGCGCTAACCGCAAATGAATTGAACGGCTTAACAATAACTACCAAGGAGTGCATATGAAATTTCATACTAAAACGTGTGGTTGGTTCTTGAGTGCAACCCTGTTGCTCGGTTTTTTTACCAGTACTTATGCGACGGCACAGGATGAGGATGATTCAGTTGAAGAAATTATCGTTACTGGCATTCAAGTAACACAAGGCGGTGCGCAGGATATTGATTATTTTCGTGGCGAAGTTGCACAGGCACGTATCCCCCACCCGGACACCATTACAGCAGAAGGTCTATTTAGCCAGCACAATCTACTATTCCCTTCTACAACGCCTTGCGCACAATTATTTTGCCTCACCTCAGAGGTGACTGCTGCATCGTTAATTACACAGCCGCAGGCAAAATTATTAGTGGGCCTTAGTTTTGGCTCCAATCTAGATGCCAACACTTGGACGCGTCAGCCGCTAAACCTGATTGCAGTAGTGGATAAATCCGGTTCTATGGACGGCCACCCACTGGAGCTGGTGCGTGAAAGTCTGGCCAAAGTCACGGGCTTACTAAACGACAAAGATCAAATTTCTATCGTGCTCTATGGCGATACAACTGAGGTGTATTTGGCGCCCACTGCCGCCACTAAAAAGAATAAAAAAATCATACTGCGCCAGATTGAGAAGATTATTTCGGAAGGTTCTACCGCAATGGAAGCGGGTTTGCGCTTGGGTTATGACACCGCCAGCAAAACCAGCAAAAACTTTGCAGGCAATACGCGGGTAATGTTATTTACTGATGAACGCCCTAACGTAGGTAGCACCGAGGCCAATACCTTTATGGGCATGGCGATTGCGGCGGCAAAAAATGATATAGGTTTAACCACTATTGGAGTCGGTGAACAATTTGATGCAGAACTGGCAACTCGCATTAGCAGTGTTCGTGGAGGGAATCTATTTTTTCTGGGCAGCACCAATGATGTAAATAATTTGTTTGAACGCGAGTTGGATTTTATGGTGAGCCAATTGGCTCATGATTTAACGCTAACCATCACGCCCAATGCAAACTATGCCATTGCAGGTATTTATGGCATTCCCGGATCAATGCTGGGTTGGCAGGGAACCGAATCTGTTTCAGTTACTATTCCTACCGTATTTCTTAGCAGCAATGGCGGAGCAATATTTTTTACTCTGGCTAACCGTCTGGAAGATAGCCATCTCCCCGCTCGCACAATTGATAAAGCGCTGCCGATCGCCAATATCAGTCTGTCGTATGTATCCGCAAGCGACAAAACACAACATAAAGATTCGCTAGCAGTATTCAATCAAGCAACCAGCCCGAGCGAAGGTATTCAACTTGGCCATCATTTGGTAGATGAATACACCAGTCTTTATCGCGCTACCGCGGAACACTATTTAAATAATGATCAAGAATCTGCTTATCAAATTTTGACTCGTTTATTGGAAAAACTGAGCGATCCTTCTCTTCCCACTACTGTGCAAAAGAGCTTGGCAGGGGAGCAAAAGTTAGTGCGTGGGCTGCAAGAGCGATTGGCATTTTTAGCTGGCCATGAATCAGAGCTTAAACAAAAAACTAACCTCGGTAAACTTTGGGGCACTTGGAAAATCATCGCAACCCAGGGTAATGTCACCTTAAAACGAAATGATCTGGTGACATTTTCACCGTCTAGTGAATTTGCCGTGTATCGCACCATCGAGGGAGTTGAAGAGCAAATCGAAGATGAAGAGTACCAAGCTAATGACAAGCAAGTTTATTTAACGGATTCCGAGTTAACATTTAATTATCGTCATCTTAAAAATCGCTTGGTAATGCGGCACCTACGCAGCGGGGTGATGGTGCGTTTGGCGAGAGTGGGGAATAAAATCCACGCACAATAATTGAAAAGGCTCTCTGTTTTTTCAGAGAGCTTTTTATTTCTAGTCGCGCAAATAAAAGCCTGTTACGAGGAGTTAGGCTGCTTGTACGTTAATGCTGAGTTTTTATCCGCCGGAATTTACTGCATGGTGTTACGGCAATACGGGAAATAATTTTGTAAATGCGTTTATGCGGCAGTTACTCCATACCGGTTGGATGTCGAATCGTGGCCGTCAAATTGTCGCTAGTTATCTAATTAATGAATTAGGCGTTGATTGGCGCTACGGTGCAGCCTGGTTTGAACAGCAGCTTATCGATTACGACCTAGCAGCCAATTGGGGTAATTGGCAGTACTTTGCTGGAGTAGGTACCGATCCGCGTGGGCGGAGGCAGTTTAATATCGAAAAACAGCGCCAGACCTATGATCCCGACTCTACTTTTATTCGACGCTGGCTTGATTAGCCATCGCTGAGAGAGGTTTGGTTTTGTAAATCCTTTATCATTTATCTGATAATTGAGGTAGATTTAGGCTTGGCTCGAACTCACTCAGACCGATGAACTCCAATAAAACAGATAAGGGGATAAAAAATGATTAAGCGGTTTACCGGGGCTGCGCTGGCAGCCGTGATCTTATTAGCCCAAACAGCTTGTGCAGCAAATGATCCTGATCAGGAGGAGTGGATCGATCTATTTAATGGCAAAGACCTGAGTAACTGGTCGATCAAAATACGCGGCTTTCCTTTAGGCGAGAATGCGTTTAATACTTTCCGTGTTGCCGATCGCATGATGCAAGTGCGCTATGACCAATACACAGATTTTGACAAACGTTTTGGTCATATTTTTTCTAACGCGGGCGAATTTTCTCATTACAAAATTCACGTTGAGTATCGCTTTGTTGGTGAGCAAGTAAAAGGCGGGCCGGCCTGGGCGTTTCGCAATAACGGCATCATGTATCACACGCAAGATCCTAAAACCATGGCAGTGGAACAGGATTTTCCCGGCAGTATGGAATACCAACTGCTGGGTGGAAATGGCACAGAACCGCGCTCGACCGGCAATTTGTGCACTCCCGGCACGCACGTAGTATTCAATGGAAAATTTACTGAAGATCACATCATTAATTCTACTAGCGACACATTTCACGGCGATCAGTGGGTTTCTGCTGAATTAGTCGTACAGGGCAGCGAAAAAGCCGAACACTTTATTAACGGAAAAAAAGTACTGGAGTACACTGATTTGCAGTGGGATGACCGCACGCCGAATAGCAGTGGTTTTATTGCCCTGCAGGCTGAGAGCCATCCAACTGATTTTCGCAAGGTTCGCCTGTTAAATTTAGCGGGCTGCATGGACAAAAAAGCGAAAAACTATAAAAGTTATTTTATAAAAGCGACTCCAAAAGCTTGCCTATACTGACTTGTGTCATTTATAAATCTATCTCCCTATGGGGAAACCGTGCAACCAAGAGGAAAATCCAAAAATGATGAAATTAACTTCTACTGCCATATTAACCCTAATGATGATATCAGGCGTATCGGTTGCTGATGACGCAACAATTAATGCCAAGTACGACAAGTCCTGCAAACTGTGCCACGATGCTGGCTTAATGGGCGCACCCAAAACCGGCGATATTGAGGCCTGGGCTCCGCGTCTGGAAAAGGGCAATGAAGTGTTGTTGAAGCATGTAAAAGAAGGCTTTAATGCAATGCCGCCCAAAGGTGCCTGTATGGACTGCAGCGACGAAGAATTCCAGAAATTAATTGATAAAATGGCGAAGTAGTTTTTCTGCAGATATGTCCAACAACAGTAAGGCCGCATATTCACGCGGTCTTACTGTTACACATTAATGCGCATAGCTCACAACCCGCACCAACTTCCATCCATTTTCGGTATTCTTCCAAATATGGAGAAATTTAAAAACACCACAATCTGGTTTGCCCTTTTCAGTGTGGCAAAACTCGTGTTGCCCCGTTTGAATAGCCCCAAAATTGTTGAGCGGATAGATTTCAACAGTATCAGTTAATAATTCCCGTCGTAGATCGCCGCCACTGGCAAATAAATTCCGGGTATTTATTATGGTTTTAGCATAATCAGTGACCCCTGATTTATCGTGATAAAACTCCAGATCCCGATCAAAAATCATTTCCATAAGGGTTATATTTTTTGCATTAAATGCGTCAAATAACAATCTATCTTGTTCCAGTATTTGGCTCGACAGCGATTTTTCACTGGATAGTGCACACGTAGAAAATAATAACAAAATAACAAAAATCACGTCTTTCGCTACTGACATATACGCTCCATTGATATTGAATTAGTTACACAATCTTTTGATCGACCTCGACAATTCTTTTGAGTGTCTGCAGATCTGATTTAGAACCACAATCATTAGACGCATATTCGTCATATTTGGATTCGATGCTTCGCGATTGATTGGTGACGTCACCTCGCTTAATTGCAGCCAGTGTTGAACTAGCATATCGCGAGCAAATAGATAACCGACTCTCTTGGCCTGCACGCGATATTATCTTGATAGAAAGTCAATGCCCCTCATGCTCTTCTTTGGTAAGCGTTGCTAAATACGCGACCAAATCACGCAGCTCCGCTTTGGTTAAACCCAAGCCCATCGGAGGCATGGGTGAGATGCCGCCGAATTCAAGTTTTTCAATTTCAGAGCGCGGAATTGTTTTTGCAGTGTTATTAGTAGTGATGGTGACATCTGTTTTTGTTTCTGCATCAAATGCCCCCTCTATGCGCTCACCGGTTTTTAATACTGCAGTGACGCGACCAAAGCCAGGGGCAATACGTGCAGCCGGTGCCACCAGAGCTTCTAACATTTGCTCAGGTGTGATGCGAGTGGCGATAGTGGTGAGATCCGGCCCGACTTTATTGCCGCGTGTGCCGACCATATGACAGCGAACACATTGCGTTGTATTGCTGTAGCGGAATAGGGCAACACCGGCTTTGGGGTCGCCACCGTAAATCGATTCACGATATACATCGAGTGAATTATTTTTATCTTTACCGCTCTCATAGTTTGCGAGCAGTTGCTTAAATTCCGGCGTGGCAATTTTTTCAACGGCGGTAATTAATTCCAATTGCACTTCCGGGGCAATTTTTCCTGCAATTAATAATGCCATTTGCTCGCTGAATACTTTTTCAGCTTCCGGTGCTTTTACATTGGCGAGCGACAGCAGTGCCGCTTGCTGCTCACCGGTAGTGCCATTTTTGAGCAGAATGCTGTGCATTTCTACTACTTGCGCGACCGGCAAGTTTAACTCTGGCACTAGCGCCAGGGCCGCCATACGCACAGATTGATTTCTATCGTTGAGCGCAACAAACACCAAATCACCCATATTTTTGGGATTAAACTTATTAAGGGTGTGGAGTACCGCAATACGCACCGCAGCAGAGGCGTCTTTGCTTAGCATGCTCACTAATTTATCGTTAGCCGCGGTGATATTTAATTCGCCCAACGCATTTACTGTGGCTGTGCGAACCTCCTTTTCCTCATCATTGAGTAATTGTTTGTAACCTCCTGAAAACGCGGCGATAGACTCAGCTTGCGGGTGTGCAACCTGACCGCGGTACATGCCTGTTACTCGGTCATAATTGGATGGCTCAGCCCAAACAGCGACCGCTTCAATGGCCTCTGCACGCAATGTGCCCGAAATGGGTTTTTGCTGCGCAAATTGAATTAAACGTTTGGCATTCGCCGCACTGTTATCGTCGGCGTACACATTGGCGTTGATGGCACGGCGCAACAAAGGTTCATTGGTAAAGCGAGGTTGCTCAATCAATTTGGCAAGCGCGGGCAAAGCATCCTTCACTAGCGCATCGTCGTTAATGGCACGGGCGGCGTTGGTGACAACAAATTCACTTTTATCCTGCAAAAATAACGCGAGGGCAGGGCTTTCCAATTGTTTTAACGCAACTACTGCAGCAATGCGTACCGCTTCAGATGGATGTGTTGCAAGATTACCCAGTGCATCCTGATTGCCAATCCGTGCAAGCGCAATTGCACCGGCGTGACGTAAATATACATCTTGCTCATTATTTTTTTCGAGCATATCGATCAATGGGGCGATGGCTGATTCGGCGCCAATGCGACCTAATGCCTGTGCTGCATAGAGTTGTACGCGTGGACTATTATCGGCAAGCAATGGCAACAATTTTTCGGTGGCTTCCTTAGCATTGGCGTCACCTAAAACTTTTGCCGCCTGCGCGCGGATTTCATCATCGGCGTCTTGCAGTAAATTTATTAAGATCACATAGATGTCAGGATTTTTGCGCAAGATTTGCCCCAAACCCCAGATCGCGTGAATACGTGCGAATTGATTGCCGGATGAGATGGCCGCATTTTGCAGCGGTTCCAGTTGTTGATTGGCGACCAACGCAAATTGCGCTTTTTGGCGCACACGCATATCGGCATGGCTTAGTAATGTGATTAACTTTTCCGTAGTTTCCTGACGCAAATCCATCGCGAGCAGTGTTTTGGTTTCGCTGCGGATCGCGTTGCCTGCTGTGTCTGGTGTATCCAATTTCCACACGCGGCCTTTTTGTTTTAAACCCCAGCCTTCAATCCAGTCACTCATGTAGAGCGCGCCATCTGGGCCAAAATCCAAACCAGTTGCTAATACGCCACGAAATACATTTTTATCGCTCGCCAATTCAAAGCTTGCACCTTTGGGTTTAAGCGTAAAAGCATTGACGCCTGCGCGCGTGGCCGAGCCGACAAACTCCACTACAAAAAAATGATCTAACCATTGCTCATTAAATGCAGTGCCGGGGTTGTAAGTCATGCCCGCCGGACCTGCGTGATAGGGTGCCACGGGCGGCAATACATGGGCAGCCTGACCTTTGAATTGCGGTTTGTAATATTCCTCATCCATCCAGACTTTGTAGTTATTATTTTTTGGGTCTTTGTATTTTCCCAACTGCCAATTGATTCGCCAGCCGGTGTCGGAACCTTCAATTAAATGCACTACGCGCTCGTATTCGCCAACGTGATCGCCGTCGTTATCCACACTGATAAAATTGCCGTATTTATCAAACGAGAATTCATAAATATTGCGCAAGCCAGCCGCAAAGACTTCAAAGTTACTGCCATCGAGTTCACTGCGCACAATCACACCCTGATTGGGGTAGTGCCATTTTTTGCCGGTGCTGTCGGTCACGCTGGTGCCTATATCGCCCATGCTGTAATAAATTTTTCCATCCGGGCCGAGCATAGCGCCTGACATGCCGTGACCACTAAAACCTATATGCACTGCAAAGCCATTGGCGAGCGATGTTTTACTATCCAATACACCATCGCCATCGGTATCTTTTAAACTCCAGAAATCCGGCGCGACATTAACAAACAATTCATCGCTTTGTTCGCTATAAAACATGCCGCCGATAACATCAGTTACTTCGCTATTAAAATCTTCTACTACGGTTTGCGCAAAATCTGCTTTGCCAGTGCCTTGCGTATCTTCCAGGCGAATTACTTTTTCTTTTACTACCGCGAGATCACGCCAATCGTGACTGCCATCTTTATTTCGGTCGGGGATTCGTTCGTTTTGTGCGCTTTTTTCCGGTGCGAGTTCACTGTGTAAAAATGCGCGGCGATCCTCAACCGATGCAAATGCAACAGAAGGATGCTCCCACTCGGGATAGCCGCGAATATCAAATTCAGAATTGTTGCTGCGCTGGGTGATGCCAACCCAAATGCGACCTCTGTCATCCACATGGATAGCCACTGTATCGCCCAATAATTTTTCCGAGGCCCATAGTTCACGGGTAAGGCCATCAGCCAACGTCATGGGAACTTGCTGCTCAATTGTCTGTGCCGTTTGTTTGGCCTCATCGGGCGTGATGCGGGTAATACCAAGTGCAACACTGCTTGCTGCAGAACTGGTTTGTGACTGAGCTGCATCTGTTTTAGTCGGCGATTCTTTTGCGCAACCGCTAAACACCAACAGCGAGCCAACAAGTGGTGCAATCAAGCAAGTGGATAATGGGATGCCAAGCGGGCATTGTTTCCGCATAGATAGTTTCATGGTCTACTCACAGCTATTTATGGTTATTGGTCACAGAAGACATGGAGATAATCGAAAGGAATTATAGGTGAGTCAGTGCGCTAATTGACGCCTGTGAACATTAATTAACATTAATCTGACAGAAACAGTGAAATTACAATGCAAACATTGGCGTTGTGAGTCGTCACCCCCGCATGCGGGAATGACGATTCCGCGCATTTTTTATATAGGTATTCCCGTGGGCACAGCAGAGACTTTTTTCGCTTGGGTTCCCTCCGGTGCTACATACATATCTGCAACTGCACCCAACTGATCGCGCACGCGCACCATAGAAAACATGCCGCCCATTTCCAATTTGCCATGACGACCTTCGCCCATCATCATCGGCAGGGTGTTTTCCGGGCCGCGCATATGACCCATATCAGTATGCACTTGATGTTCGGCCATACCGTGCTCACCCATCGCCATATAACCCGGCAATACTTTATTAATTTGGCTTTCCGGTTGTTTTACACCAATCATATTCGGCACACCGTGCCCCATGGCATTCATGGTGTGATGGCTCATATGGCAATGAAATGCCCAATCGCCCGGCACGCCAATAAATTCCAGATCGCGAACCTGACCTACACCAACAATTTCGGTCACCTCTTTGCGCCATTGCGATTGCGGCCAGCGGCCACCGTCGGAGCCGGTTACCTCAAATTGCACTCCATGTAAATGAATCGGATGATTCCACATGGATAAATTGCCCACACGAATACGCACACGCTCGCCAGTTTGCGCCACCATAGATTCAATCGCGGGAAATACTTTGCTATTCATCGTCCACAAATCAAATTCAGTCATTACACTCGGGTCGGGCTTGTAGGTTCCCGGATGAACAGCCCAGTTGTGCAAGAGTACTGCGTAATCGCGATCAACAGTGGGCGTAGTAGGCTCTTTCGGATGAATAATAAACATGCCCATCATACCCATCGCCATTTGCACCATTTCATCGGCATGCGGGTGATACATGTGAGTGCCGTGTTGAATAAGCGTAAATTCATACACAAAAGTTTCACCAGGTTGGATGGGTTCTTGCGTTAAACCACTAATGCCATCCATACCCCAAGGCAATAAAAACCCATGCCAATGAATGCTGGTGTGCTCGGGTAATTTATTGGTGACATAAATGCGCACACGATCTCCCTCAACCGCTTCAATTGTCGGACCGGGGGTGGTGCCGTTGTAACCCCAGGCTTTTATTTTCGTTCCCGGTGCAAATTCGTGTTCGATTTCTTCGGCAATTAAATGAAATTCTTTTACGCCTTCATTCATGCGATAGGCCAGGGTGCGCCCATTGGGTGTGATCACCGGGCGATAGCCCTGCGCGCTTATCTCCGGTTTGGTCGTGCTAACGGCAGGAATTTTATTGGTTGAGGCTCTGGCCATTTTTTGTGTGACCTGATGTTGCGCGTGATCAACCATGTTGTGCTGCTGATGCATGGAATGATCATGCTGCGCGCGCGATGGAATACTGGCGGCGACTAAACCGGCAGCACTGCCTAATAACAGAGTGCGGCGATTAATCATGATGGTGCTCCTCGTGTTCGCTGGAATTTTTATTGGTGTGTTCACCATGGTTCATTTTGCTGTAATCCATTTTGGTATGATTCATTGTCGAGTGATCCATGCCAGAATGATTCATTGTATGTTGCTCGGTCGATTTTTCCTCTACATGCAGAGCATAACCAATCGCCAATTCTAATTGCGTACGTGCACGCCAGTAATTTTCCAGTTCGCGCGTATATTCATGGGCTAACTGAATTTCCTGACGTTTGATGCTGAGCAACTCAAATGGGCTGCCAAGCATAAAATTTACTTCGCGATTTGAAAGCGTTACACGCTTTTCAGCAACCTGTAAGCTGGTGCGAATTAATGCAAGCTGTTCCTGCGCCGACTGCATTTTATTGAGCGCCAGTGCAATTTCAGTATCCGCATTGATTATCACTTGGTCGAGCTGCGCATTGGCTTTAGCTACTTTTGCATCTATCACCGCAAGTTTGCCTTGGTTTCGATTAAAAATCGGCAGCGCAAATTCAATCTCGGGGCCGATATTTTTTGCTCCATCAAACTCTCTTTCGGCATTGATGCCGACACTCATATCGCGCCAACCATGTTCACTACCCAGTAAGGCGCGACGATTCTCAAGTTGTACAAACTGCTGCTTGGCAATTTTCACATCCAAACGGCTATCGCGCGCCTGCGCAAACAAGGTAGTGTGCGAAAATGTTTCGGTAGAAATTATGGGCAACTGATTCGGCAAGTGAAGTTTCCGCGTTGAATTCAAACCCAACAGATTAAGCAGATCAAAGTATTTTTCTTGCGCGCTTAATTCTCGCTTATTCACTTGTTGCTGCACGCGGCGCAATTCATTGTCGTAATACAAAAAGCTATTTTCCGACATATTTCCAGCGCGGTAGAGGCTAATGGCAAGTTGCTGGCGCGCGAGGGTGGCATCCAGCATTTGCTGCTGTACCTGCAAATGTTGCCGCGCGGCAATCGCTGCGTAATAGCGATCAGCTGTTTGGGCGATCAATTTTTGTAACCGTGCCTGTAACCGCAATTGCACGCTAAGCAGATTATCCTCCGCCAATTGGCGGCGCAGCGGGCGGGTAAATAATGCCAACAGCGGTTGGCTTAAGCCCACATCCAATTGCCAGCGCCCTCCGTCTTCTGGTTTCAAGGCACCAATCGATAAATGCGGATTGCTGATTAATTCCGCTTGCAGACGCTGCGCATCGGCAATGCCCAACTGCGCCAGCTCAATGCGCACCTGTGGCGATTGACTGAGCAGAATTTGGATTGCCGAATGCAAATCAATTAGTTTGTTATCTGTGGCTGCAGGCGTTGCCGATAAATCAACACCGGGATGTGTTTGAGTAAGTTGCTGGGTGGCCAATGCAATTGAATTTTGTGACGGCGTAGTGGCGCAAGCACTAAGCAACAGACTTGTGCAAAGCAATAGGCCGCCGCGAAACAGCAGGTTTATGGTATTCATTATTTAAAATCCTTAACGCTTGACTGCAGGTAATAGCCGCATAAAACGTTAATTGGAGAAATTTTTAATCTGTGTGATTAACCAAGATTCATTTAACTGAGGAGGTTAAATCACCATTGAGTAGATCAGCGTTAAGCACTCAATCGCGGCGGCCGCTGTGGCATTGCCAACAAGGGTTGATCAGGGGAGAGGGAATTGAATTGCGTGTAAGTAAAAACAAGGTTAATGCTGGGCTGGATAAATTCTCGCAACAATAATGCCGAGTGCCAACTGCATGAAAACTGACAGTGCTTACACGATGAAATATCGCTTGTTGAAGCTACTTGCGTATCAGACAGAGGTTGTTGCTTATCGATAGATATATCATGACAAGAAAAGTGAGGCGCAGCTTCGGCGGGTTTATCCAATTGCATTAAACTGGCATCCAGTAGCGCGCAATGCAGCCACTGCCCCGCGATTGCCTGCAGCGGCAGCCACAGGCAAAGAGCGATAACAATGACATGTATGCGTTTACGCGCAATCATAAATGTTCCACTAGTGTTTATTGGCACAGGCTAGCCCATCTAATATCGGACAATCAGGGCGGCTATCGCCATGACATTGTTCTGCAAGATCGCTTAGCGCCTGACGCATTTGCTGCAGTGATTTTATACGTTCATCCATTTCATTGATATGTTCCAGTGCCAGCTTTTTTACTTCTGCACTACTGCGTTGAGAATCTTGCCAAAGACTGGACAGCATTGCTATTTGTTTCATCGAAAAACCTAAATCACGCCCACTTTTTATAAAACGCAGCAAATGAATATCGCGTGCTTGGTAAACACGATAATTGGCGTAGGTACGATCTGTCGGCTTCACTAGCCCGAGGCTTTCGTAATAACGAATCATTTTGGCGCTAATGCCGGTAATTTTTGCGGCTTCGCCAATGCTATGCAATCCCTGTGAATGCGCATCCGCTAGCTCAAGTGTTGGTTTATGGGCTAATCGAGTCATCGTTATTCCTCTGTAGCGTTTTTCCAGTTGCGTAAGCGCAGCGCATTGGTCACCACAAAGACACTGGAAAGTGCCATAGCGCTAGCGGCCAGTATGGGCGATAGCAGTATTCCAAAAAATGGATACGCAATGCCGGCAGCGAGTGGAATTAATGCGACGTTATAGGCAAATGCCCAAAATAAATTTTGTTTGATATTGCGCATAGTGGCACGCGCTAGCGCAATACTATTGGGTACGCCTTGAATATCGCCGCTGACTAGTACCAGATCTGCACTTTCAATGGCGATATCAGTCCCGGTGCCAATCGCCAAACCTAAATCGGCTTCGGCGAGGGCGGGCGCGTCGTTAATGCCATCGCCCACATAGGCTACCGCGCCATATTGTTCGCGCAATTTTTTTACCGCTGCAACTTTTTGTTCGGGCAATACTTCGGCAATTACCAGATCAATTCCGAGTTGTTTGGCGATCACTTCTGCTGTGCGCTGGTTATCGCCAGTAATCATAGCGATTTTAAAATCCAAATGATGCAGCGTTTTTAGTGCGGCAACTGTGCCGGGTTTAATGGTGTCAGCCAAGGCCATCACCGCCGCAATACGTTGGTTGATGGCAACATAAATAGGAGTTTTGCCTTCGCTTGCCAATTGCTGCGCTGGTGCGCTGAAGGCATCGAGATTAATGCCGAGTTTGTTAAATAAACGATCCGCACCTATATGGATTTCTTCGCCCGCAACCTTGGCTTTTAATCCATAACCGGTGATGGTTTCAAAGGATTCCAGCGTTCCAAGTGAGATATTTTTAGCGCCAGCGGCTTCTACCAGCGCGTTGGCAATCGGATGCTCCGAATGTTGTTCCGCTGCTGCGGCCAGAGCCAACACAGTATTTTTTTCAAATCCTGCGGCAACAATAAAATCCGTCAGCTTGGGTTTGCCGAGAGTGAGCGTGCCGGTTTTATCAAACGCAATAGTGTTTACTTCGGCAAGTGTTTGCAACGCGGTACCACTGCGAAATAACAAACCTAAACTTGCTGCGCGACCAGTGCCCACCATTATCGATGTCGGCGTCGCTAATCCCATGGCGCAAGGGCAGGCGATAATTAATACGGCAACTGCGTTGACGAGTGCAAAACCCAGTGCCGGCTCGGGGCCAAATATCAGCCAAATTAAAAACGTCAGTGCTGCAATTAACATGACCGCCGGTACAAACCAGCGCGTGATTTTATCGACCAACGCTTGAATAGGTAATTTGGAACCTTGAGCTGTTTCTACAAGGGCGATAATTTGGGCGAGCAGCGTATCCCGCCCGATTTTGGTTACGCGATAGGAAAACGCGCCCGTGGTATTGAGTGTTCCACCGATCACTTCTGCGCCGACAGATTTACTCACCGGGACCGGTTCGCCGGTCATCATGGATTCATCGATAAACGAGCTACCTTCAATTATTTCGCCATCCAATGCAATACGCTCGCCGGGTCGAACCAGCAAATGATCGCCTGGTTGAATTAACGCAAGCGTTACAGTTTCTTGCTGCCCGTCGCGTATGCGAGTGGCTTGCTGGGGCTGAAGTTTCACCAAGCGGGCGATGGCATCGCTGGTGCGACCGCGGGCATTTGCCTCCATCAATCGCCCCAATAAAATCAACGTGACGATTACAGCTGCAGCTTCAAAATAAACATTGATGGTGCCAGCGGGCAAAACACTGGGCATGAAGGTGGCGATTAAAGAGTATCCCCAAGCCGCCAAACTGCCTAAAGCAACCAGTGAATTCATATCTGGCTGCAAGCGCGCCAAGGCAGGCAAACCTTTTTGATAAAAAATCCAACCTGGGCCAAACATGACCAGCGTGGTTAGCGCGGCCTGAATAATCCAATTCCAAGTGCCCAGATTCGCCATTAACCAGTGATGCAGGGCAGGAATTAGATGGCTGCCCATTTCCATCACAAACACGGGCAGGGTGGCGATCAGGCTAAGGAAAAACTTTTTCTTTAGCGCAACTCGTTCCTGATCGCGTCGCGCGGCGCTTTCTGCTTGATCAGCAGACTTGGCTGCGCGCGCTTGATAGCCGGCTTGTTCTACTTGCTGAACTAAATTGGCCAATGGAACTCGGTGTGAAAGCGTTAAATGTGCGCGTTCGGTTGCCAAGTTCACGCTGACACTACTCACGCCATCAACTTTCGCTAGTGCTCGCTCAACATGAGCGACACAGGATGCGCAGGTCATTCCCTCAATAGCCAAATCCAGTTCTTGGGGCGCTGTGCTCATCATCTTCTCCTTTATGAGTGGTTTTTCTGAAGTTGAGCTGGATAACCTGCATCATTAAACAGTGAGAGCAATTGCTCACTGGATAACTCAGACACCACCTCCACTTGACGAATTGCCGGAAACGCTTTTATCTGAGCGGCGTTATCTACTCCCTTAATTGCGCGAGTGATAGCTGCAGCACAGCCCTGACAAGTCATACTCTGAACAATAAATTGATGCATGATGAGTTCCTACTTTGTTGATGTTTAAGCCAGACTAAGGCTTGCCATCGTGGGAAGGTCAAGCATTTATAGTGGATTATCTCTTAGTTGCATTATTGCGGTCTGTATCATGAGCCACTAGTATTCTGCACTTTCTTGGTGCGAAAGGCTGGTCATGACATTCAAACATCTGCTTCACGAAGTGCGTTTACTATTGGGCATCGAACGCAACACCACTCGCCACGGCGAAAAAATCATCTCTGGCATCGGAGCTTTCCTCGGCATACTGGCGGTTTATTGGGGTACGCGCTGGTGCTTCCCGGATGGCGTTATGCACACCGCTGGCACCTTGATTATGGTGACCTCTATGGGCGCCACCGCAGTCTTATTGTTTGCGGTGCCGCAGGGGGCTTTATCCCAGCCCTGGGCGGTAATTGGCGGGCATCTGTTATCGGCCTTTGTTGGCGTCAGTGTGCAACAGTTATTTCCCGATCAAACCTGGACCCCCGCATTGGCAGTGGGATTGGCGGTTGCGGTAATGCACTATCTGCGCTGTATGCATCCTCCCGGCGGTGCGACAGCATTGGCCGCGGTTATTGGCGGGGCGGAAATCTTTAAGCTCGGGTATTTTTATTTGGTCGCGCCCATTTTGGTGAATGTAATTTGCATAACGTTATTGGCGATTACGTTTAATGCGTTTTTTCCTTGGCGCCGTTACCCTGCACATCTCACGCGCCGCAAACTCGTCAAACCAGCCGCTGCTGCGGAACGACAGTTCGAATTAACCCAGGAAGATTTTTCAGCAGCGATGGAACAGCTCA
Organism: uncultured Cellvibrio sp.; assembly: GCA_963971905.1. Classification (GTDB taxonomy): domain Bacteria; phylum Pseudomonadota; class Gammaproteobacteria; order Pseudomonadales; family Cellvibrionaceae; genus Cellvibrio. The sequence goes on along the minus strand of CAXAVL010000021.1, from coordinate 9,567 downwards.
ACTCCTATGTGGACATCACCACCGAAAATCTAACCCAACTGTTGGAATTAGCCAAACAGCATGCGGAGAAAAATACTACCCACCCGGAGCAGATTGTCGCCGGTCACTATTACAGCAATGGCAAGTTGGGGAACTTGTGGAGCGTGCGTCAGGTCGTAGACGCCGCCGATAATCGAAATGCCAGTAAAGATCAGGTGATTTATAAAATAGTGGCAGGCGAGGGTGGTTACGCCACCGGCATTTGCTTGCGCACGGAATTCCGCCAATGGGCGCGCTACGAGGTTAAACAACAACCAAATGGTCACTGGAAAAAACTCACTGATGATGAGGATTAATCAGGGTTGAGCTCCCGATATTACAAAATCCAACAAATTTCAGGTGTTTAGCGGGGGTTAGTCAGGCTAAGATGCGGTAACCCTGACTTGGCACGCTACGCTCGGTTGGCAAAAATATTTTAAATATATAACGAGAGGTTTATCGTTCATGCATTTATCCACCCAGTTTTCTTCTACCAAATGGCTTAGACACACTGCATCGGCGATCTGCTTGAGTGCAGGTTTATTTATCACTCAGGCAGCATCTGCAACTACAGTGCAATTCCAAACGCCTCTGGGTGACTTTGAAGTCAACCTGTTTGATAAAACCACCCCAAAAACCGTGGAAAACTTTCTGGCTTATGTGAAGGCTAATGCCTACATGAATACTATTATTCATCGTTCGGTTTCTGGTTTTGTGGTGCAAGGTGGCGGTTTTAAATACGCCGGTGAATTACCGTTAGTTGCGATTACCCAAAATGCTAAGGTCACCAACGAACCCGTTTATTCTAACGTGCGCGGCACCATCGCCATGGCCAAGCTGGGCAGCGATGCCAACAGTGCAACCAATCAGTGGTTTTTTAACCTCGTCGACAACTCAGGAAATCTGGATAAACAAAACGGGGGTTTTACCGTATTTGGTCAGGTAACCGGCAATGGCATGGCAATCGTGGATGCAATGGCTGCGCTGAATCGATTCAATATGGGCAGCCCTTTCGACAGCATCCCCCTGCGCAATTACACCGCTGCAGACAATACCAACAAAGTTCCCGTCACTGGTGATCACTTTATGCTGATCCAAAATATTGTGGTGCTGAATGCAGATCCGGACACTGCCGCCAATCTTAATCCCACTAAAAACACATTGATTAATGAACCAGAAAAAAAAGATGGCGGTGGTAGTATGGGGCTGATTAGCTTGTTCACGCTTGGCCTGCTTGCGTTAGGGCGCAAAAGTCTATTGAATAGGAAGTAACATTTACTTCCAGAGGGATAGCTTGTGATTACTTATCTGTATTGGGCCGCGGTTATCGGCGTTGCGCTATTTGTATTTTGGGGTGTGGGCCGCTATTTGCGTATTAAAGCCGGTTTAATCGGTGCGGCCATCATCTTAATTATTGGCTGGGGAATGTACTATTTTCATTATGAACAAGTTTTTGTAAAAAACTTTGGTGGCGTAATGTCGATCGCTGTTCCTGAAGGTCAATTGCATATGCAAGCCACTTGGAAAGATGACAATTTGTGGATTGAGAATTACGACCCTAAAACCAATACCTGCATATTCAGTGAATACTCTAAAGGTAATTTATTGGAAGGCAGAGTTAAGATCAAAAATTGCAATCCGCTAATGCCGAAAACAGAATAGCAAACATGCTCAGTTAAAATTGCTACCAACTAACAAAGGGACTTAGGGTCCCTTTGTTGTTTCTGGAATACACACTCTATATGGCGGCGCATTTGGTTAGCACCGAAAATTAGACTTTTTTTCGCTAACGGCGCATTTTTCATTGTTACTGCATGACGAACGACTAGGCTTAACATAAGAGGAACAGAAACTCCTACGTTCGAGAGAGGGCTAACTATGAAAAAGAATCATAGCGCACATGTTGTCTGGACGTTGCTTACAATGCTTCTAGCGAGTGGTGTAAACGCAGCAGAAGCAGTGAAAACAAAAACGTGCGATGCAATTCAAAAAGCCATCCAACAATTACCCGCTGAAGGTGGTGAACTAACCCTTCTACCGGGCACTTATACCTGCACCCACCCCATTGTTATCGACAGAAATAATGTCACCCTGCGCGGTACAGGTTCAGCAACACTCTTGCGCCTTGCGGACAATGCCAATGCACCGGTAATTATTATGGGCTTGGCAGAAGGAGTGCCCAGCCGGGCTACACGTCACGTACGAGTGATCGATTTAATGATTGACGGCAATCGCACCAATCAAGTATCCGAGTGCATGGGCGGCCCCTGTAGCGATGCATTTCCATTGCGCAATAACGGCATTAGTATTCGTCGCTGTATCGATTGTACGGTACAGTCAGTCACGGTATACGGCGCAATGTCTGGTGGTTTAGTAACTGAATTAGGCTGCCGCCGCTTAATGATTCGCGACTACACCTCTTACGACAATGAGTTTGATGGCCTGGCCGGTTATGAAACTGAAGACAGCACTTTTTCCGGCATACACTTATATGGCAACAAAGCTGCAGGAATTTCAACAGACATCAAGTTTAACAACAATAAATTTTACGATGTCACCATTAGCAACAATAGATCCGTCGGTATTTTTATGCGCGACTCACTGGATAATTCATTTACGAATTTGCATATTCGCGACAGTGTTCAGCACGGTATTTTTCTCGCACAGGTTAATTCCGACCCGACTACTGCCGCAACTGGCAATACATTTACCAGTGTCGTTATTGCCCGGTCTGGCGGCATGGGCTTTCTGGCGAACGATGCATCCTGCATAAATAACATGATGGTCGGCGCGCAATTTATTGACAACAAACATGGTTGCATTAGTGAGGCCACAGCCGGGCTGATAGAAAACGTCGGTACAATTTGCCGTTGATAAAACGGTTTGAGATTTATACTTATTCTAGATGTGTGTGTACAGGATGTACGTTTGGATGGCTCGCGATCTTTTTGATCGCGAGTTTTTTTATTGCAATCAGCCTTCAACATCCGGCAAAAAGCGATAACCAACACCAGGTTCCGTTTCTATATAACGTGGATTAGAGGGGTCATCACCTAATTTTGTACGTAGGCGCGCGATAAAAATGCGCAAGTAATGAGTGTCCTCTACATGAGTACCGCCCCAAATTTCGCGCAATAATTGTTGCTGGGTAACTAAACGGCCAGCGTTATTAATCAGACGTTTTAACAATTCAAATTCTTTGCGGGACAGCTTGGCCACTTCGCCGTCTACCGTGAGTTTTCGCTCTTGGAGATCGATAAGTACGCGCTCATCCTGAAATGTCTGCACGCTCTCAACACTTGGGCCAAATGCTTTAATCAAGCCACGAATACGCGCCAGTAATTCCTGGATCCCAAAAGGTTTAACGACATAATCATTAGCGCCCGAATCCAGAGCCTGTACGATTTCACTTTCGCGATTCCGTACTGATAACACGATGATCGGCTGATGAAAAAAGTCACGCAATTTTTTCAGCACCACCTGTCCATCCAGATCAGGCAACCCCATATCCAGAATAATCAGCTCAGGGGTTTCCTCTGCCGCCAACACTAAACCTTGTCTACCTGTATCCGCCTCCAGAATGGTATAACCTTGCGCAGTTAACCCGATCTGTAAGAAGCGGCGAATTTGCGGTTCATCATCAATAATTAAAATCTTACTCATAGTGACTCCATTTTTGGGATGAGTATAAACAGCAACAGTTTGTGCCTGTGTTATATCCCTGTTAAATCTCTATTCTTCTGATTGTGGGAGTTCTTGTTGTTCCTGCTGTTGATTGATAGGTAACTCTATACGCACACAACACCCAGGATTATTTCTATCGCCAAGCCGCTTGGGATTTGCATGAATACTGACTTTTCCACCGTGAGCCATAATCATCCCCTGACAGATCGTCAAGCCGAGACCGCTACCTGATTTTCGCCGATCACCTTTTTCCGCAGTGTGAAAACGCTCAAATACTTTTTCCCGCTCCGCTTCAGGAATGCCGGTACCTTTGTCGAAGATATTGATTACCATGAAGTCATTTTCTTTTTTGCACTCGATATCAATGCTGGCATTAATTGGAGAAAACTTAATGGCGTTATCGATCACATTGAAAATGGCCTGCTCCAATAATGCGGCGTGAACATAAAGTGAAGGCAAGTTTGAATCAATATCTTCCGTTAAATAATGGTTAAGAAGCAGGGGCTTTAAACGCTTTTTCACTACGCTCATGATTTCTTCCAAGCTGACCCAATCGCACTCAAGGTGCAACTGGCCAAATCCGAGCTTAGTCATATCCAGCAAATTTTGAGTATATCGATTGAGGCGTTCAGCCTCCTCGAGAACTGTACTCAACAATTCCCGCGTCTGTTGTTTATCCAGATGTTCGCCAAGCTCAATAACCGTTGAGGTTGCGCCTATCATAGTTGTCAGGGGTGTGCGAAAGTCGTGCGAGACTGAAGAGAGCAGTGCGGAGCGCAGTAATTCATTTTCTTTGGCGATTTTTTCTTTCTCCAAGTCTGCCGCCAAGCGCGTACGCTCTAACGATATATTCACCTGATGTAAGAGCAGTAGAAAAATATCCTCCGGCAAGTCCTGAATATTCTCAGTTGTAATCCGGAGCAAACCTATTACTTGTTTGGAATTATAGAGAAAATAGACATTATGTTCCTCTTCGAGCTGGGGAATTTCAGTAATCACTTCCGGCGTTAAACGAAGCTCCAGCAACTCCTCCAAATAAGTTTTGCGCAAATTGCTCAAACGACGAATCATAGGGTGTGTGGCCCAACTATCGCCATGGGTAATCAATACACAGTTTTCATGCCAGGGTTTGAGCGCGTCGCGCATTGCGGCGATCACATCTTGCGTATCGATGGCCTTGGGCAATCGCTCTAACAACTCCAACTCAATATCTGTCATAAATTCGCGCATACGAATTTTTTGTATATTGCGTTTATGTTTGGTGGCCATATAGCCAACCAATATTGAGGTGAGCAAAAATAATAGAACAGTGAGCAGGTCTTCATCGCTATGAATCATAATTGACCCATAGGGTTCTGCAAAAAAGAAACTAAAAGCAAAAAAACTGGAGAGTGCGTTAATAATCGCCAATTCTACGGTGACATTGATCGCAATAAAAACGACCATCACTATATACAACAATGGCACATTGGCTTTGGGCAAATAATCAGTAATTAAAAACGCGAGCGGTGTTAGCAGCCAAGGAAATAAAATTCCAAATGGGTAGGCAAACTTGCGTAAGACTTTTTCAGTGTTCATTAAGCGCGCCAAAATGCGGGAGTGAACAGCACAAGAATAGTTAAAAACTCCAATCGCCCAAGTAACATACCAGCAGAAAGAGCCCATTTGGCGACATCATCAAGGCTGGAAAAATTCCCCGCAGGACCGATAACCGGGCCTAGGCCGGGCCCTACATTCATTACTGCAGTGGTGGCGCCGGTAAAACTGGTGAGTAAATCTAAACCTGTCAATGCCAAGATAACCGCAATAACAATCAGGCACGCGGCCATTAAAAACATATACGAAATTGACGATGCAATAATTTCAGAACTAATGAGACGATTATTATAGCGACGACTAATAATTGCCCGCGGGTGAATCGCGGTCATAACTTGCTCTTTCACCAGACCACCGAATATTTGTAAACGGAATACTTTAATGCCACCAGTAGTTGATCCGGAACAGCCGCCAATAAAAGTTACAAAGAAAAAAATAATCAATGCAAACGAACCCCACAACTGATAATCACCCGATGAAAACCCAGTGGTGGTTATAATGGAAACAAGATTAAAACACGCCATTGTTAAGGCTCTAAACGGGTCCATTTGCCCACTAATAATCAGTTGTGCCGTTAATGCAGCCGTTGTCATAGCAACAGCCCACAATAATCCTCGTACTTGGGTATCTTTAAATACAATAAAACGCCTATTGATCAATAGGCGCACAAACAATACAAAAGGAAATGCTCCTGCAAGCATAAACACAATCGCAATCCAGTGTATTAACAGGCTGTCGAATTGGCCAAATGAACTATCTGATGTTGAAAACCCGCCGGTCGCGACAGTCGTCATTGCATGATTGACTGCATTAAAAAAATCCATGCCGGCAAACCAATAGCAGAAACAGCAAAGAACCGATAGGGCGAGATAACAATAGATAATCATCGCCATCAGGCTCTGTGCGCGTGGCATCGCTTTGTCAGACCAGTCGGACGATTCGGTTTTAAACAGGCGCATACCGCCCACGCGCAAAAATGGCAATATCGCAATAGCCATCCCAATGATGCCGACACCACCGATCCAATTCAGTATCGAACGCCATAGCAAAATATCTTTCGGGAGTGAATCCAGCCCCGCCATGACTGACGAGCCGGTAGAGGTAACGCCAGAGACTGCTTCAAATACTGCATCAGCAAGCGTGAGCGGATGATCAATGAGGATAAAGGGGAGGGCGCTAAAAAGAGATACTCCCGTCCAGGCACAGGTTGTAATCAAAAATACCTGCCGGGGCTGCATAAAATCCAGACGGGATTTTTTGCCGATCAGCAAAAAGCCTATGCCACTCAAGCTGGTGATGGTTGCAGAGGAAAAAAAAGCGAGTTGGTTATCACTGTTGTACGTAATGGAAAGTGCCAATGGCACCAACATAAATAAAGCGAGGATGTTCAGGATTGCGCCCAGAATCAGCAGCGTAGGCCCTAATAGTTTCATAGTACTCAACTTATGCGAAAGAGGCGTCAAAAAAGGAATTGCCCGCATTCTAAACGCTACGTTAGCAGGAGCCTATGGGTGAGTGGTATATATTTCGTAAAACACCTAAAGACGCCCCCCCTAAGGGCGTCTACCTAGCACCAGATCAATAGGGTTGGGTGATATCGGCATAAATAAGCGTTACATAGAGATTCACAATATGGGGGGATTGCTGCATAAAAACGGTTAGATCGGTCTCTATACCTACAAAACTCATCTGCGCCCTACGCTCACTCATATAACGTTTCGCTGCACACTCAAGTATTTCACGAAAAACAACCGGCTTCTGGAACCGGACTTGCGGGTTATTAATACAGAATTGAGTATAGGCATAGAGAGCTTCTACCACAGCACTTTTATAATAAGCGGGGTAGAGCTGATGAGTTAGCTGATCGACAAGATGGGCAAAGCTTTCTTCACCAGGCGTCATTGATTGACGAATAGTTTTGCAATCTAAATGAAAGCTTCCACCGCTGGTATTGCCAAACACCAGCGACTGGGAAAACATCAAGCTATGCCAAATATCTTTGAGGAAGTTTGCATCGAAATGAGTAATCAGTCCTCGCGCGGTACGCCACTCCAACCAGTCGGTATCCATAGCATCGGACAATACAGGATTTTCATCCTCAGAATTGTCATTATGATGAATTTTATAAGGCGTAACATGGTTAATACCCTGCGAAAAAACTTTTTTTCGCGAGGTCAAAATAGAACGGATTTTTTTGTATAGTTTTGCCGGAGATTGCAGGCCCAACCACTCAAGCATGCTGACATCCTCAGCCTCACCTTTATCCATTGAGCACAACAACATAAAGTTACGCAATTGCACTGAATGCAAGCCATTAAATAAACTGGGTTCGGCACGAATTAATGAACCGATTGCAGAGATTAGTTCCTGCACCAATGTGCGTTCAAGTAAATCAGGGAAAAGTTGCCGCACGCTTTCAAAATAAGTGACATTTGAAAAGGACTGGTCAACTTTGATTTCTGTGTGATTGTTGTCACCTACAGTAATGGTCAAGTTGCGTGCAGCAAGCAGAGTCAAACTGTCGGCAAGATCCGTTAAGGTGTAATTTAACTGCGAAAAACAAAAACGTGATAACAGCCAATAATTTACTTTTTGCGAGCGCAAGAAAAAATCGCGAATTAAATCCTTTACCGTAACCTCCGCTCCGTTGACACCGATGTTGTCAGAAAGCTTACGCCCTTTAACATAGAGGGAAAATTTTCGGTAAGTAATGATATCGCTTTCAGTATAAAAATTTTCCAACATGGCGGCAGCTATTGGCTCTAACTGATCCGGTTGCAGGGCACCCTCATCTGACACCACAGAAAGCATCTGTTGGTTCATCGAAGGAACATGAAAGTAGGGGATAGTTAAACTATTTACCCGTGACGCTCGATAAGCAAGATTAGCGGAAGCATAACCGACATATTCCTGCTCTGTGCGTAACTGGTAAGCGCGTAAGGCGGCAAACAACAGCTCTGCATTGGGCACTTTATATAAACGATGATCCATCATTAATGTGAACACAGCCACTTCCGAGCTGAGCCAGTTTTTATAAATAAATTGAATTTCTTGCGTTAAACTTTCGATTACCCACTGCGCGTCATAACGGCGATAATCTTCGCGCTCGCTCTGCAGCCATGACAGGCTTAAATACACTTTGTTGTTGATTTCATAAGTCTGGGATGTCGCCAAACTTTGGACGCGGCGGCGCGGGCGCCCAGTTAATCCTAAAGATTTATTTTCACCCACATGTGCATAAGTTTCCATCAAACTAGAAGCCGATAGCACGCTCATGGGTTTAATATCTTGCAAGCTTTCGGCAATCACACCATGCTTGGCTAAATGTTGCTTAATCGCCTCATTTTCCGCCAAGACAACAAGCGCTATATTGGATTTTATAAAGCGGGTAGAGCGACGACGCATTTTCAATGGGTCCAAGTCATCCGCGCGCACTAATCCTTCATCCAGCATTAGCCCTGTCAAATATAAACTTTGCGCCCAAACCAAAGGCACATTTTCATTCGGTACCCGAGCTTGAGAACGAGGATTTTTCTTTTCCGCTTCAACATTTTCTAACGGCAAATAATACAGCTCTGGCAATAAACCTATGCCATCGACATGTACCATTAAAGATTCTAGCTTTTTGCGGTAATGTTTTGCCGTGGCGTCGCTTCCATCAAATAATGCTGTGATATAGAGATAGGTAAAAAATAACGGCCATTCGGACTCCACATTTTCAAAATTACCTAATTCGTCATGCTCGTAATAAATACGTGAACTTTCCTCCAGAACGGTTTGGTGACCATCCCATAAAAATCGTTTACAGCCATAATTTCCGCCGAGCTTGGTTAGCACTGTATCGCGCGTTTGGGTTGCGAGAGTTTCTTTGCCTACTGCAAAGGCAGGGAAACCAATAATGCTGAGCAACGCACTGTCTGTTTCTTTAGAAAGGGATTCACGCGGCAGGAGCGAGGCGAGGGTGGTTCTAGCCAAAGATATAGCATCGGCGATTACGTGGATCACCGCCCTTTTGTCGCCATGCTTGCCAAATAGATTAAAGCCGTCCAAGGCTTGCAGTGCGGCCTTGGCCATACCCACTGAGCTGGCGTTAATTTCAGTTTTACCATTGTTGACCTTATTGCCGCGCTCCCAAATACCATAGTCCGGTGTTCTGTAGGCACTGGCGATGTAATAAACCAGGTTTTGGACAAAATCGACTTCATCATGAGTGCACACGATGCGTAAGCCAGATGCGCTCATCTGAGCCAACATCAGTAGAAACACAGA
>CAXAVL010000020.1:0-31566 GCA_963971905.1 uncultured Cellvibrio sp. | reverse complement strand
TCAGTGTGACTGGAGTTCAGACGTGTGCTCTGCAGATCTCAATTTATTAAGCTGCCGGAAAACGAAGGCGAGCGACTGTTTTTACAGGGGCTGATTCGTTTTGCAGAAGACAAAAAAGACGAAGGCATTCAGCTGTATCTGGATTCTTGGGCTGCCAAACCTATGGAATCTGTCGCCGAACAAATTTTTGGTTACTATCAAAAAGAGGGCGAAAAAGCCAAGGCGGAAGAATTTGTTGCCTCCTGGGTTGAGAAAATTCCAGAGAGTAAAGCGGCAGCTGTCATGATGGCGGTTGCAGCGCAAAACAACAATAATGTAGAAAAGGCAGTCACCTGGTACGAAAAATCGGTGGAGCTAAACCCCAATATGCCGGCGGCGTTAAATAATCTTGCCTGGCTGTACTATGAGCGCAAAGATCCTCGCGCGTTGGAGTATGCCAAAAAAGCCTATGAGCTGGCACCTAATAGCGCGCCTATTGTTGATACCTATGGTTGGATTTTGGTAGAAAAGGGCGAGCTGCAAAAAGGCATTGAGCTGTTGTCAAAAGCAGTTCAGTTAGATCCAGGCAATCAAGAAATACAGGATCATCTAAAAGAAGCAAAAAGCCGACAATAGATATAACCCAATCGCGAGCTCACCCTGTGTAGCTCGCGATTTTCTTTCTGCCTTCACCGATACTATCCGCATGGCTGAATTTTTCCCCGCCGCACATTACCCCGGCATTTTTGCCACCCATGAATGGGTAGATGCATGGCAGGATGCATGGGCAGACTGTGCGGCGATTACCGCATTGCAGCGGCATTCGGATGTGGAAAATTGTCGCGATGGTTTCTATTTATACACACAAAAAAACCGACCGCTAATCGCCCTGAAGACTCTTTTTTCCGCAGGCATCTCAACACCCGCTAGCCCAAGCTTGCGCAGTGAATATTTTAATCCAGATAAAAAAAACCTTTCCGCGTTGGTAAAATCCGCATTGTTATTTAAATGGGATCAGTTTTTTATTCCGGATCTTTTGCAAGCATCGGCGGAATACCAGCAGTTGTGTGAAGTTGCTCAAACAGAGCACCTCAAGTTAATAGAGCGCGATTATGCCGTCACCTATGCCGTGCAACTTGGCGATAATAGTTTTACCGATTATCTAAAAGGCCTGGGTAGTAATACCCGCTTGAAGTTATTTAATAAGCGCAAAAAACTTTATCAGCTGGGTGATATTTCGCTGCAAAACCTCTGGCCAAATATCGATGAGTTTGTACAAATACTAAATCAGTTTCATCAACAGCGCTGGGGCAAACCCTGTTACTCAGGGCGTAATTTGCAACAAATTACCGGCTTCCTCAAAAAAATTGCAATGGCGGGTGGGCAACCAGATCTATCGGTCATCTACTGCAATGGTCAGGCTGTATCGGCAGCCTTGGATTTAGAATATCGCGGAAGAATTTATAATATCCAATCCGGGTATCGCGAAAAATTTCAAGACGGCATTTCCCTCGGTACGCTTCACTTTGGTTTTCAAATTGAAAAAGCGTTTGCCTCGGGTGCGGATAGCTACGACTTTATGGCAGGCAATGGCAAGCATAGCGATTATAAAAAATCCCTTGCTACACACAGCGCCACACTGGTTAGTGTCATGCTGGTGCGCAGCAAATTTGCGCGTCTTTTATATGGAATGCAAGAGTTGCTCAAGCGTAGGCAATAAGCGCTGATCCTTGCTCGGGCAAACGCTTAGGGAATTCCCTTAATAATATGCGGCCCGAGCATATTGGCCACCCACACTGGCAGCCATTTCCACAGCGCCACAAATAATTTAAGTTTGGGGTTGTCGGGGTTCATTTCCGGTTTGGGTGTATTGGGTGGCAATACGCAGTACCAGTAGTGTTGGCACGGTTCTGCGCCCCACTGCTTTTTAAACTTGTAGGTGCCCGCATCCAAGGTTGAGCGGCCAAAATCAAAATAGGTGCAGCCCTGTTGTATCGCAAACGATAAAATGCGGCGATACATCCACATATTGGTGTTGTATTTATTGGCGGATTTAAGGGTGGATGCCCAAGGGATCTCCATTAGCCCATCTTGCTTTACTAAAAAGCCGCAGGAAACCGGTTTGCGTTTTACATACACCACAATAATGTGGGCATCTAATTCCCTATCATTAATAATATTTTCAAACCATTTTTTTGCATAAACCGGTGTGCCCAGGTCGCGCATATTGTGTGAAAAAACCTGATAGAAATCCTGCAGTAATTCGTTTTTTCCAATTTTACAGTCGGGAAAAAATTCATCGGCTTTTTTGTATTGCGCGCGTACTTTGCTGCCCAGCATTTTATCCAGTGCCTCATCGTTTGCTGGCAACTGTAGCAGCATAGAGGCTTTTTTGGTCGAGGGGTTTTCGCCAAGGTTGGGTTGTATGCTGCGCACTTCAATGTGCTGCAAATTTAATTGCGCGCGCACGCCCTCAAGTGCCTGCATTAGTGCGTGGCATACATCGCTGTATTGGCTCACTACGCCACCGTAATTTAAATAGGGCATAGACACCGCAAATTTTCCAAACAGTGGCGATGAAAAAACCGTTAGCGGAATACCGCCAAGCAATTCTCCGGTTGTTGAGCGAGCACAGAGGATAAGCGAGTGATGGCCAAAACTTTGCGCAATAACTCGCGCCCATGCCGGGTTGTGGCTAGGCAGTGCGGTCTCGTTTTTGCGCACAAAGTCAGCCCAGTCGCCAACCGCATCAAATGCCGCCAGTGCGATCTGAACTTCACCTCCCCAGCAATTGTTTTTATCGATAAGCACAAACGCCGGTTCCACTGGTGCAGGTGAGTTATGTTGCGCGGTGATGTTTGGTGCTTGAGCCGATTTTATTTCCGCTTCGAGTTGCGTAATTTGTTGCGATATATCTTTCATCAGCGCAAGTTGCTGCTCATATTCGGCTGTATTTTTTTGCAAGTGTTTAAATTTTCCCGAAATAATTCCTTTTTGCGTTTTGAGCAATTTTAATTGGTGGAGTTGTTGTTCCATTGTCTCTCTCATAACCAGCGAAAAACGTATTAGATGCGGCTGCGAATATATTCCAGCCAGGAAGAGTAGCGGACAAACTTATCAAAGCTTGCCGGAAAGCTGTGGCGGTTAACCAAAAAAGGCTGTTGTGCAATTTGCTGTTGGCTGATGTTGCCGGGCATGGATGTCACCGCACCGATAAAAAAATGGGTGTCTTCTACCAGCTGGGTATGGCGTAACGAAAAATCGTTAAGCGTGCCCGATGGATAGCAAAATACCCGCGACGGATTCACCAGTTCGCGCGCGAGTACAGCCTGTGCGCGCTGCAACTCCTGTTGGATTTGCGCATCGGAAAGCGCTGCAAATACCCTATGGCTGCAGGCGTGTGAGCCAATACGCAAGCCCGCTTGTTCCGCCTTGCGCAGGCTGTTCCAATTGCTGGGCTTGTACTCCGCTGGCGCTGGCCCATGGGGTTCAACTTCAAGCGCACTGAGCAGCGCAGTGACATATTGTTCGAGCTGTGCCTCGGGCAGGCTCTTGCCAAAGCGGGTCAGCTGGCGGCGGCTGGCACGTCTGGCATGTGGCTCGCTAAAATCCAATGCAAATGCATGATTATTAAAATCGAACGCGAGTTGTTTTTGTGGTGTATTCCAAACTGCCGCACTGATTTTTGAATCCCAGGGCCAATCAATGCCATCAACCATATCCACAATAGTAAAAAGTGTGGGCTTGCATTGGTGTTTTAATAAAATCGGCACCAGTTGTTCCAGCTGATCCTCATAGCCATCGTCCAGGGTAAAACACAAAGTGGGGCGATCAGGTTTTTGTCTATTGCGCGCCTTTTCGATTACTTCATCGATTGAGGCAAATTCAAAGCCCGCTGCTTTTGCATAAACAATACATTCTTCCAGCAGCTCCGGGCTAACTCCTTCATAGGCGCCATCGCGCGGGCGCGGGCGATGAATCATGTAGATGGTGGCGTAGTGGCCAACCATTTTATTCATCAGCGTTGCGATGCGTTTAGAGGCGAGGGCGCGATAAAAAAAACGGCTCATTGGATCAAACCCACCCGGATAAACGCGCGCCCAACAGGCGTGGTGAATGGCTGACATTTTCATGCAGGCCGATGCGGCAGAGTTGATGGGCAGGAGTATTGCGCCCATTCACTATGCCGCGCTGGGTGGTCACTGCTGCGCTATAGGTATTGCTCACCGCATCCAGTGCAACCGCGTTGTAATCGCCATTGGGGAAACAAAATATATCCACGGCATTGGGCAGCTGTTGCGCGAGCAAAGTTTTGCTGTCCACCACCTCATGCAGAATTTCGGCGTTGGGTAAGTGGTTGCTTAAGCGTTTGTGGTTGCAGGTGTGTGAACCCACTTTCACTAAACCCGTGTCGGTCATAGCGCGCAGCTCGTCCCAATTCATTAGCCCGCGCGGCAGTGCAAAATCCAAGTGTTGCTGCCATTCAATCGCAGCGAGTGCGGCAAAAATATCGGCATCGCTATTTTGTTTAAGGGCGAGAATAACCGCGGCCATGTATTCACGGTCGATAGTTTCGCGATCAGGGCTATCGGCAGCGGCGGGAACCTGTTGCAAGGCGCGCGCAAAAACCGGGTGCTGCCGCATTGCAGCGATTGCATTGCTGGCGAGCAGGGCGCTAACCAGATTGGGCCAGAATTGAAAATCGGTGCCGATTTTTTCTACCACGGCAAACAAGGTCACCGGAACTTGCTGCTGTTGAATGATAGGCAGCGCAAATTCGTAGTTATCGTACCAGCCGTCATCAAAGGTGATTGCACAGGCGCGGCGCGGCAGGGCTTTTCCACTTGCGCGCAATGCCAGCCACTCGGCTAAATCCATCACATCAAAATGCAATTTCAACTCGCGCAAATGCATGGCAAATGTGTCGGGCGTGACGATCATGCCCGGCTCTTCAAGGCGATAACGAATATCATCCTTGGGCAAAATCCGGTGGTACATCAACAGCCACAGCTGTGGGTCGCGCTCAAGCCCGGCAAAGCGATGCGGGCCAAATTGATTGGCGGCACTGATAACGCATTGCTTGAGTAATTTCTTCATGAAAGACACAAATCCAGAGTTGATAAAGTGGGTTTAGCTGCGCCCGAGCAATTGCCGAATATAGGTTTTACATTCATAAATGCCTGGCCCCATATCTTCCAGGCGATTAGTTTCATGGCGTGTGCGAAAGGGCGATGGTGTTAAAAAAGCCAGTATACGTTTGAGTTTGTAACTTAGGGGATAAGCGCCCTTTAAACATAAATATAAACTGTCCAAATCCCCCAGCAGCCAGCGCAGGCGAGTGCCAATAGTGTAATGCTCGGGAATATCACCGGCGATGCCCAGCTCGCCTTGTGCCAGCAACCGGGGAAAATCCACACCGGCATCAATCGATAATTGCAGCGAGCCCCAAAAGCGTGTGTTCACCTCCATCAAATAGGGGGTGCCTTCGGGCGTCACTCTAAATTCCACCATCGCCACACCGTGCCAATGCACATGGTCCAGCAGTTGTTGCGCGTAGTGTTTTAACCTGGCATCAACCGCAACACTTTCGCTTAATACACTTACACCGCCCTGCGGCGGTTTTTCACGCAGCCGCTGGTGCGCAAAAAATGTCACCGGTTTGCCCTTGTTATATAAACAAAACAGGCCTGCCCCCGAGCCGGGAATAAATTCCTGAATCATAAACGGGTACTGAGCTAAATAAGGCGCGCTGGCCAGTGCCGCGTGTAAATCCTGCGCATTGTTGAGCAGCTTCACGCTGGTGGAAATCCAACCCTGCGCAGTATAAATGCGCGATAAACAAGGCTTGATGACACAGGGATAGCTTAAATGCTGCGGCTGCAAATCGGCGCTGGATGAAAACAGTGTAAATTCAGGTACTGGCACGCCCGCAGTTTTTGCCTGCACCAGTAAGCGATATTTATCGGCCAGCGACATCACTGTATCGTAGCTCGCAAATGGCAGGCGTATATCACCCAATTGTTCGCTGTGCATTAAGAGTAATTGGCTGGTAATTTCAGTGACGGGAATCACCAGCGAATAGTGGCTTTCGCTGCAGATGCGTTTAATCCACTGCAAATACAATTCGGGTTCATCGGCAGAGCTGGGCGATTGCAAATAAGCGCTGGAATATTTGGAGTGGGCAGCTAAAGCAGATGGCGTAGAATCGGCGGTAACTATGCGGATATTTTCCAGCTTTCCCAGTGATCGGGTAACGGCAAGAGCACTTCGCTGCGCAGCGTCAAGAACAAGGATAATGTGTGTCATGTCTCTGCAACCGGCCCTAGTCAGCAAATGAATGTCAATCAAACAACAATCAAATTTATGTGCAAATGAGTGCTGCACAACAATATAGTAGATGAAAGTTGGAATCATACGGATTGCCCAACAAATCCACAAGCTTGCAACAAGAAGGTGATAGAATGCGTTCACCAAAAATGCTCGGCACACTGATCGGAAGGAATGAATGACCGATAAAAAACGCACCATTCTTCATGCGATTGACACTACTGGCCCCGGTGGTGCAGAAACTGTTTTTCTCGATATCGCGCAACAACTGCAACTCGCTAATTATGACAATCTTGCCATTATTAAAGGTGCGGGTTGGGTGGAAGATCAATTAAAGTTGCGCGGCATTCGCTATCGCATAGTCAAGCCGTACGGATTTTTATCGATTCCCTATTATTTCCAGCTGTATCAATTAATTCGTCGCGAAAATATCGCGCTGATTCACGCGCATTTACTTGGCTCTACACTCACTTATTCTATTCTCTCGCTATTTCCCCGCCTGCCGCTGATTGCGACTTTGCATGGCCGTGTGGATATAAACCCCAACGAGCGTTTTGTTGCCATCAAACAAACTATTATGCGCATGGGTGTAGACAAGCTAATTGCCGTCAGCCGCGATCTGGCTAACTACATTGAAAATCGCGGCCTGTTTCCGCGCAAAGCAATCGATGTCATTTACAACGGTGTAGATCAACAGCGCTACACACAACCTGCTGCGGCATCGCTCAAAGCGCAGTTAAATATTCCTACCGATGCGATTTTAATCGGCAGCCTCGGCAATATTCGCCCGGCAAAAAATTACGAAACCTTAATTGCTGCTGTCGGCTTGTTAAAAAATCCGCGCCTGCATTTTATTATCGCCGGGCACAAAAAAAAGGATTTGATGGAAAAACTGGAAGCGCAAATGCAAGCGTTGGGTGTGACTGCGCAACTTCACTTTATTGGCTTTTACGACAACACGCCGGATTTTCTCGCGCAGTTGGATATGTTTGTACTCTGCTCGAGCTCCGAAGGTTTTTCCATCGCCACTATTGAAGCAATGGCTGCTGGTTTGCCCGTAATTGCCACCCGCTGTGGTGGGCCAGAAGAAATTCTGCAGCATTTAACCACCGGCTATTTAATTCCAACCGAAATGCCAGATCAGCTCGCCGCTGCGATTCAACATTTGCAAAGCGACCGCGCGCTCGCTGCGCAGTTAGCCAGCGCCGGGCAAGCGCATATGCGCAATACATTTTCATTAAGTGCCATGCTGCAGGCTTACCAGCAGCACTATCAGCGCTTGTTAAATAATTAATATCTGCCACTAAGGGTAAAACTGTGTCGGTTACAGAATTAATCAAAAATCGCTACGGCTCAAAAAAAGGCCTATTGCGTTATTTCGCATACGAAGTGCTGCGTGTGCTTGGTGTGTATCGCAAATTTACCAAGGTAGATTTCACCCACGTCAAACGTCTGGTATTTGTTTGCCACGGCAATATTTGCCGCAGCCCATTAGGCGAAGCAGTTGCGCGCGAGCAGGGTGTGCCCACTACATCCTTCGGGTTAGACACACGCGGTGGCGACTCAGCCGACCCGCGCGCAATTGCCTGGGCGCAAGAGAATGGTTACAGCCTAAATGAACACATCACCCAACGTGTTGACCAATACACACCGCAAGCGGGTGATTTATTAATTGGTATGGAGCCAAAGCATATTCGCCAATTAAAAGCGCAATTCGCACAAGCTCCAGTGCAACTTACCCTGATCGGCCTATGGCTGCAGTCGCCGCTGGCCTATTTGCATGATCCGTATAATGCGCGGCCAGAATATTTTTCGCGTTGTGAAGAATTGGTGAGGGACAGCACGTTGGAAATTAGGTGGCGCTTTGAAGCCCAAAATCAGGAGGCGTCCAAGTAGCTAAATGACTAGCAATGCTGTTAGTAATAAACGGGTGGCGATACTCGATCTGCTACGGTTTGTGGCCGCGATGTTTGTCTTGTTGTATCACTACCATTATTACCTTTTAAAAGTAACTGGCGACAACACTTTTGCAATATTTAAGTTCGGATATTTGGGTGTTAATTTTTTCTTTATGTTAAGTGGTTTTGTGATAATGGCGTCCGCATATGATCGGAGTGCCATTAAGTTCGGATTGTTACGAGTGCTGCGTCTGTATCCTGCATTTATTGTTTGTCTCATTATTACATTAGTAGTGCTTTATGCATTTGGAAATGAAATTCCTTCCGTTTCGGCCATTTTTCTGAATGCTTTAATCGTTAACGATTATTTTGGGGTTTCCAATATTGATGGTGTTTATTGGACGCTTCAAGCTGAGCTGAAATTTTACGGCTGTATATTTTTATTAATTTTGTTCGGTGTTTTATCCAGCTATCGAATTTGGTTAAGCATCTGGCTATTGTTAGCAGTTGCATTTCATTTCTACAAAGAACCATTTTTTTTAGGTTGGTTTATTAGCCCATCGTACTCTTTCTTTTTTATCGGAGGAGTTGCTGCATACTATTTTTTTTGCAATTCAAAAGACCGTTTTGCGTGGATTGTGTTTGGGGTGGCGATGGTCTTTTCGCTAATAAAGTCGTGGGACCAGATTGATGGGTTCTGTAAAGAGGTAACTGAAACGGACAAGTTAATTGCTGTACTAATTACTCTAGGTTTTTATATTCTTTTTGTTTGTCTTTCGAAAGTAAATGAAAAAATCCAACCTTCCCGTTGGATTGCAATTCTAGGTGGAATGAGCTACCCGCTTTATCTGATTCATAGTCGCGCAGGCTTGGAACTGGTTGATAGTCTTCGTGCTCCGATTGGAGTTTATGCAGCTTTATGTTCGGGTATCATTGTGGTGCTTTTTGTTTCGTTGTGTGTGCATCTCTTTGTAGAAAAGCCTCTATTCAAGAGAGCCAGAGCTTTGGTTAGCTAGCAGATCGGAAATTTATATGGAAGAGCAGAAAACAGTAAAAGATTTTTACGCATTCAAAATAAAGAATATGTGGACTTACTTTAAGTCTCAGCATTATTCTTTTTGGATGATTTGTGGCTATTTATTTTTTGAATTTGTAAAGCCTCAGGCGCTGTATCCTGCATTGGCGATTATACCATGGGCGCAGTTGCTTCTTATGGGAGCTCTGCTAGGCGTATTCACCGATAATACAATAAAGAAAGTTTGGTCATTCGCGCACTTGACGATTATCTTATTTTCTATAGTCATAGCAATATCGATTTTTACTGCGACTTACCCAGAAATTTCAAAGCTGTACTACATGGATTTTTATAGTTGGGTAATTATTTTTTTCCTTATTACTAAAATTGTTAACACTCCTGAGCGATTCTATATCTTCTTGTTAATATTCTTAGTTGCCGCTGGGAAAATTGCATTCGGTACCTCCAAAAGTTGGGTGTCTAGAGGCTTTTCTTTTACAAGTTGGGGGTTGATGGGACCCAAAGGATACTTTCAAAATTCAGGTGAGTTGGCGATTCTAATGCTGATGTTATTTCCCTTAGCGTTTTATGTGTACCAAGCGTTGAAAAAACAATTAGTCATGTGGGAACGTTTGTTATTAGCTGCATTCTGGATATGCCCCATTTTGACAATTCTTGGTGCTAGCAGTAGAGGGGCTCAGGTTGCTTTGGTGGTTCAATTCATACTTATGTTTAGAAAAGCCGTATTTAGAATAAAACCATTGATTGGAGTAATCGCTCTGATTGCAGTAGTGAATTACATCCTGCCTCAGGAGCAGAAAGATAGATTTAGTAATGCCGGCGATGACAAAACATCTGAGCAGCGCCTGCTATATTGGGAGCATGGATGGGATATGATGAAAGAGCATCCCTTTACGGGGGTTGGCTTTTTTAATTTCATTCCTTACTACGAAGCTCATTTTAGCTATGACATGCTTTATCCTACTGCTCAGCTACCACATAATATTTTAATTCAAGTTGGTACTGATGCTGGTTTTATTGCCGTGGCATTATTCCTTTTAATTATTTGCCACTGCTTAATAATGACCTTCAGGTTAACAAAAATAAAAAATTTGGAGCCGGAGGTTAAAGCAATTGCGGCAGGTCTGGGAGTTGGTGTGGTAGGGTACACAATAGCAGGCCAGTTCGTGACAGTGGCTTATTATCCTTTTCTTTGGGTGCATCTGGCGTTTATTGTTAGCTTGACTAACATTACAGATGTAGCTACGTCCAAGAAAGAAAGATAAAGAAAGTATTCACTTGGATCAACGTTTTATCAAATTTTGGAGATATCCATGAATATCCTTAGATCACTATCTTATGTTGTTATTTTTTCATCGCTATGCGGATCGTCTCTGGCAGAGGTCAAAATTTTACTGGAAGAAAATTTTGACAAAACTGGCAGTCTTACATCTGGTCTCGGAATTGGGTATCAGGCTGGCGGGCTTGTCACGACGACATTCCAAACTGAAGAGCAAATACATATTGATACAAGTAAAGGAGCGTTGAAGGCTGTTTATCCCGTTAGCAAAGGAGGAGGCATCTACGGTTGGGCGAGTTTCGACATGACACCTTACAAGACCTATGAAGTTTACGTAGAGTTTCATGCTCGTATGCCTAAGGAAAAACAGGGCTTGAAGTTTCTGAAGGTTTTCGGTGGTGCTAATACTACCTTCGCACTTGACTATACCGGTATCGAAGCTGGAAAGGGAACTTTGCACCAGGTTTCATTTGGTGATGGGACAGCAGTAACTAACGACACCCAAAACGTGATCAATTTCAATGGGGCAAATCCTAGCTGGATTGGTCGTTCTTATGGAAAAGCGGTTGTAAAAACACCAGAAAAAAAAGGTTTCACTGCAGCAGATTGGGGTGATAAATGGCACCACTTTAAATTTAAGGTGAAATTTAACTCGGCGACTAAGAATGCAGATGGAACATATACAGAAATCAATGATGGTGAATACTACGTTGAAATTGATGGAAAAGTTTATGTAGATGCAACGGGTTTACTTAACCGTCATCCAACGAACGGGCCAATTACTAAAATCGCATTATTGGATTGGGCTCAGAATGTCGATAAATCATTTGAAATTTACTACGACAATCTCAAAATTACTACGGGTGGTTTCGATGCCACAGGGCCAAGCTCACCTATAAATACCAAGGTTCAGTGAGTTTTATTAATGATATCTATAGTAATTCCTGCTTATAACGAAGCAAACTTTATTCAGAACACTTTAGCTACCTTGGCAGACTTTGTTGGTGGCGGCGAAATAGAGGTTATTGTTGTTGATAACGGTAGTGACGATGAAACTCCCGATATATGCAGGCAATTTAGTTGGGTAAGTCTAGTGCAATTAAGCTGCCGAACTACGGTTGCTGAGGCTAGAAATGTTGGTGTCGGTAAGTCGTCCGGTGAAAGTTTAGTTTTCATTGATGCAGATATCTTGGTAACAGAAAAGTGGTTTTTAGCAGTCTCTAGTTTTGCTAAAAAGGCAGAGTCCAATAATTTTCTTGTTACTGGGAATAAAGTTTCAGTATCTAAGGAGCCTTCATGGATCGAGACAAGTTGGTTTTCATGCCTTAAAAGTAAGTCCTCATCTTATATAAACTCAGGAAATTTAATTTGCACTAAGGGATTATTTGATTTGATTGGAGGATTCGACAAAGAATTAAAAACAGGTGAGGATGTTGATTTTTGTGAAAGGGCGAAAAAGCAAGGTGCCTTAATAAAACTGGATCCTCAGTTTTTTGTCTACCATGAAGGTTATCCGAAGACAGTTAAAGCATTTTTTGCCAGAGAAAGATGGCATGGAATAGGCGACACTCAGTCAATTGAAAAGTTTATGAAATCCAAAGTTGCTTTGTTGTCTTTATGCGTCACTCTTATGACTGTATTTTTTCTTATATCGATTATTTTTGGTTTTTATGGTCATGCTTTGCTGTTATTTTCCGGTTTATTTATGATTAATTTGCTGATTTTGACCAAGCGTCTAAAGGTTATCTCCGTTTCCCAGTTTTTCTCTTCAATGGCTCTTAATTATATTTATTTCTTGGCACGCTTTTCGTCAATTTTTAGCCATAAACATAATCGTATTCGTTAGCTTTCGAGGTGGAGTTAGTTTTATTTGTCACGCCAATTTGTCTGGAAAGAAGTTCTACGCGAGAATCATCACAATTGATTAAATAATAAATATGCTCTAGCTGGCAATGGTATAAAGAATGGCCTCAGCTCTTACAGCGAAGTTAAAGATAAAACGACCAAACTCCCAAGATGAGAGGCAACGGTTTACGATTGTTGAAGGGATGCATAAGGTGCTTTGTCGTTTATAGCTCTTAGCCTCCTGGCATTCTTCGTGAGATGTGGCGTGGCGAACATACTTAATGAACGCCATCTGATATTTTTATATGTTCAGTCAAGTCAATTTTATGCGAATAGGGAGAAAGGCATGGCTAAGCCAATATATAAATTCGTATTTTTATTTCTCGTATTTTTATCGACCGCTGCTCATTCCATTACTGTAGAAAACTTCGATGCTTTCCAGAAAAGCGATAATCTTGCTATGCGAGATGTTGAAACTGGGTTGGTGTGGTTGGATTTTGGTGTCAACAATGGGGAGAGCATCAATTCGGTTGTTAGTAATCTTAATGGTATTTACGCTGGGTGGCGGCTTCCTACTGAATCAGAAGTTGTTAGTTTTTGGGAGAGGTTGGCTATTGCTGACCTTACTGGAATATTTGATTTGTGTGGAGCGAATAAAACACCGAGTGATAATCTACCTTACCTTGCATGGGGATATTTTGTTGACGAAGAGGGTTACTTGGGCGCCGCCTATATAAAGGAAGAACCAAATCCTTTGCGTCAAACGTTAAATGTCAATTCTACAGCTAATAGAATAATTGCAGGTATAGAAAAGAAAATTATCGACGTGAAGTATGATGGCTCAGATTATTATCTCTTTAACTTGGATGGCGCAGCAGAAATAAGTACTTTACTTGTTAAAAAAACAGAAGTGAACGAGCCCTCGCTACTTATGCTTGTTTTTTTGATTGCATTTGTTTTTATTCGCAGAATTTCGTTTCATTAATTTTATATTGCCGAGAGCAATACAATTGCTCTCGGTATGTTGCTTGTCAAATAATATGATGTAAATGCTTGAAGTTTTGTTTTGCTAAAAGCCGAGGGTGTTGTTTAATCGAATTAAGCTGAGCTGCTGCGCTTTGCTTGTAAAACAACAAGGTTTTACTGAGAAAATTGCCTGACAAAAAATCATCGTTTGAAATGATTCTATTCTGTAGCCCCGCCAATTTTAACACGCCAGCAACCTTGGGCATGTAGGCAATGCTCATTACGGGTGTATTGGTGTTTATTGCCATAATCGAACCGTGTAAGCGTTCAGCCAATACACAATCTGCCTTGCTAATAATTCCCTGAATCTCTTTTGCATTGTACAAGCCGCATAACTTGTAGGTTTTATTCTGAGCTTCAGGAGAAAGATTTGAATATATACGTTCAATTGCACCTAGGTCGTCATGACATTCGTGGCGCTGCATTGGTATAAGCCACAGATTACAATTTAATTCGGCGACAGCATGCTCACAGAATTCTACATACTGTTCAAGCCAGCCCGGTTGTTCGGTGTTATAGCTGCAGGGCGTAAGCGCAATATTGCGGCAGCCTTTGAGTGGAAATGATTCTTTTTTTAGAATATTTACGACACGTTTTTCGCTCGCCGATTCAAGTGTGAAGACTAAATCTGGAATCACGTTGATTTTGCTTTCATCTACACCACACCGAATTAAAGTCTCTTTAGATCTATTGTCTCTTACAGAAATGAGGTCTACCAATGCGAATGTTTCCGCAATTGCTTGCTCAGAGCCTTTATGGTGTAGGGGGCCGACACTAATACCGACAAGAGCCACTTTTTTTCCAAAGCGTTTTGCTCTGCGAATTAAGTTAATGTAACCAAAAAACCATTTATTGGTTTCTGGTGTGTCGAAAAACAATCCGCCTCCGCCAATAACAATTACATCTGACCTAAAGAAGCTAATAATTGCATTGAGATAACCTATGCGGTTTTTGCCTAAAATCCCTTTGACTATTGCTTTGAGATCAATGCCGAAATAAGGGTACGCATTTACTCGGTGCTCCGTTTTAGTCGCATTTGGTCGCGCAGAGCAAACACTAATATTTGCGTCGGGCAATTCAGCTTGTATCCCATCAATAAGTGCTGCGAGAATCGCTTCATCGCCAGCATTGCCTTGTCCGTAGTAGCCGAAAATTGAAAACCTGGTCATTTTAGTTCCATTAGTTAATGTGCATTTAAAAGTTGCCTATGAATTTGAGTAAATATGGAAGGCCAAGAATAAGTGCGTTCAATAAAGTGTTTGGCTGCCGCACCAACTTCTGTTGCATAACGAGGATCATTGGCTAATAGAACAATAGCGTCGCCAATTTCATCATTGCTATTGGCTTCGATAATGTCATGCCGATCCCTTGCGCCTATTCCTGAATTTCCGAGTGCAGAGCTTACCACTGGTTTACCAGCACCCATCGCTTCTAAAAGCTTATTTTGTTGGCCGCTGCCAATTTCCATCGGAAATGCGAACAAGTTAACACCATTTATATATGGCCAAATATTGTTAACAGTTCCTGTCACAATAACATCTGGATCTTTAGCTAACGCGTTAATCTCGGGGGCTGGGTCGCGCCCAATAATAACTAATTTAGTATTGGGTAGTTGCTTATGGCGCGCTTTGAAAATTGCATATAACCGCAGTGCCGCTTTGATGTTGGGCGGATAACCCATGTGGCCTAAATAGCCAATTGTATTGCAACCGTAATCAACTTTGTCTGTGCTGAAATCTTGTAAAAAAAGTCCATTGGGAATTACCCCAATTTTATTCTCATCGATATTTTCACCTGCACCCAGCTTGCGATCTAATGGAGATACATAGCAGGCGTAATTAGTTGCCTTTAAAGTTTTTCGCTCCCACAGTTTCATCATCTGCGCATCATAATGTTTGATGAGCGAATTGCCGCGTGTTCGCATGCTAGTAGAGTAGGGAGAGTCGATAAGATCCAGCACGTAACGCTTGGCGCGAACGATTTTTTTTATGAGATGCTGGTAGGGGAGTAGCACACATAGCGCATGGTCATAAGTCGCAGTTCGGGTTTCCTGAGCTATATAGTTTGCAATCAGCTGCTCATCGTAGCGAATTAAATCAAAGGGTATTTGATAAGGAATAAATGCTTTGATACGAGTGGTGAGTTTCCGAAGTTTGGAAACTGGGTGGGGTTGGCGGGTATACACTGAAACCTTGTCGCAAAATTCTTTTGCCTGTTGAATGCCATCTTGATCAACCTTGCCTTCCGCAATCACCAACAAGTGGATGTTAAATGTTTTTGCCAGCTCTTCCAGAATTGGGTAATAACGTATTGAAATTCCGTTTTTCCGCGCAGGAAATGGAAAGTCAGGCATACAGACTAATAATTTTTTCTTATTTATCATTGGCTCATAAACCCTTTCTCTATCATTGATCGAAAATAATAATTTTCAGTGTAGAGTTGAGTGTAATTGCCATCGGCAATGAGTTTGCCATCGGCAATTACAGAAATCTTATCGGATAGTTTAATTGCGGCCGGACGATGGGAAATTACAATAACAAGAACTTCATGTTTAAGCTGATTGAGTAGGCTCATTAGGTCGTGCTCGGACTCAATATCCAAGGCGCTGGTGGGTTCATCCAAAATAAGGACTTTATTTTGGCGATAGAGTGCGCGTGCAATACCTATGCGCTGGCGCTGCCCGCCACTTAGCAATTTGCCATCTTGCCCCAGACCGGTCTCCAAACCTTTTGGCAGCTTCGCCACAAACTCCATAGCATTGGCGTGAATTAGTGCCTGCTTAACTTGTTCTATATCGATTTCTTCTTTGCTCACACCAAAGGCGACGTTGGCAATAACACTGTCATCCAATATAAAAATATGTTGTGGCACATAGCCAATAGTGCCCTGATAGGACTGCAATAATTTGCCGGTGATAGGAAGGTTATTGGCGGTAAGTTGGCCAGCTGCCGGTGGCAATAAGCCGAGAATAATATCGGCTAGAGTTGATTTTCCAGAGCCAGATGGCCCTGCAATAGTATTGAGTTGGCCTTGCATAAAGCTAATTGTTACGTCGTCCAGTGCAAGTTTATCTGTATTGGGATATTGATAAGAAATATTGTGCAATTGTATTGCGCTAACCTGACCCATGGGCTCGGGTCTTTGTTGCGCGCTGGCCTCTGTTATCACATCGAGATTGGCTTTTAGTTGAAGTACTACCGCACCATTGGCGCTGATACTGGAAATGGATTTATACATCTGCTGCATTGTGGGTAGCAGTTTATAGCCGGCGATGGCGTAGATACTTAAAATAGCAACTACGTTAGTGCTATTGCTACTCGACAATACCAAAATAGCAAATAGTAAAATCGCACTGAACGAAATGGTTTCTATTGCAAATCTTGGCAGGTCGCCAGAGAGTGCTATATAGGCGCTGGAGTCGAGCCCGCGCTGATTAACTACTCGGTAGTTTTCAGTGTATTTCTTCTCAAGTCCGTTAAGTTTTATGTCTTTTATACCAATAAATGATTCAGACAATATGCCCTGTACCAAGCGATTTCGCTCGGTGATTATATCTCCGTGCTGTTTAAGCGACTTTTTAATAATCCAATAGGTGCCTAAGTAGGCGCCACCAATAAGAAGCGCCGAGCCTATCGCAATAACGGGATCAAGAAACAAAAGCCCGACAAGAATAATAATGGCGACAAATGCTTGGCTGCACATGAGCAAGTAGGGTTGCAATACCATATAAATAAAGCGGGGAGCATCGGCGGAGATAATGGAGATCAGCTTGTTGTAATTTGTGGACTTGTGAAATAAGTAATCGCGATTGATAAATTTTTCAAATAGTTGAAATTGAAAGCTGCTGCCCAGATAGATTGAAAAGCGCAGTTGTAGCCAAAGAGTAATGGCGCTTACCCCATTGGAAATCACAATCATCGCAATCGACAGCAGCGCAAAGCCCAGAATAAATTCGTTGTTAGATTCAAACTTGCCCAGTTCATACAGTGTCGCCAACACTTTGTTGCTGTGGATACTATCCGGGTTTGAAATAATACCGATGAATGGCGCAATGCTGGCCACACCTACCACTTGCACTATGGCAGAGAACGCAAAGAAGAACTGCAGGAACAGCATCTTGGTTTTTTGCTCTCGGCTCAAAACCGCGTAAATACTGCGGATGATACTTAGGATATACATAAACGGTCAGTGTCCATTGTTAAAACATGAAATCAATTTGTTGTCAGTTGTTTGTCTGAGTGATGACGAATCAAATTTGCGATGTTATTCGCGAATAGAGTATTTCAGGTACTTTTTGTCTTCCTTCCAACAGAATAATACTGAATTCCTTTTTTCTGCATGCGCGTTGGGTCATACATATTGCGCCCATCAAAAATGACTGCATTTGATAACATATCCTTAATTACAACAAAATCCGGTGCACGAAACGCCTGCCATTCGGTAACTATTGCTAAGGCATCTGCACCTTTTAGTGTTGCTTCTTTGGTGCCGCAAAGTAATAAATCATCTCGGTTGCCGTATATGCGTTGAGTTTCATTCATGGCTTCGGGGTCAAATGCCTGAACTTTTGCGCCTTCTGCCCAAAGTGCTTCTATCAGTGTGCGTGAAGGTGCTTCGCGCATATCGTCGGTATTCGGTTTAAAGGACAAACCCCAAATTGCAATTACTTTTCCGGTTAAGTTGCCATCGAAATATGTGTTAATTTTTTTAAATAGCGTCGTTTTTTGTTCATTATTTCTGGCGTCAACGGCTTTTAATACTTTTGAGTCAAAATTAATTTTTTGCGCTGTTTGAATGAGTGCCTGCACATCTTTTGGAAAGCATGAGCCGCCGTAGCCCACGCCTGGATAAATGAACTGATAACCTATGCGTGGATCGCTTCCAATTCCATGCCGCACAGCTTCGATATCAGCACCCAACAATTCGGCCAAATTTGCCATTTCGTTCATGAAGCTGATTTTTGTAGCGAGCATAC
The DNA here is from genome assembly GCA_963971905.1 of uncultured Cellvibrio sp. Lineage (GTDB taxonomy): Bacteria > Pseudomonadota > Gammaproteobacteria > Pseudomonadales > Cellvibrionaceae > Cellvibrio. The sequence continues at coordinate 13,201 of CAXAVL010000020.1, read as the reverse complement.
AGTTTGCGGCATATTTGGTGAGTTCGGCGCTACGCACATCCATGACAATAATTTTCTCGTGATTGCGATTGAATGGTGCATAGAGCTCTCGCATCATATCTTCCGCGTTTTTGCTATCGGTGCCAATAATAATACGATCCGGTTTCATGCAGTCTGCGACAGCAGACCCTTCTTTCAAAAACTCTGGGTTTGAAATGATGTCGAATGTTAAATCGGCTCGTTTCCGTTCGGACAAAACTTCCTGCACTTTCGCTTTTACTTTGTCTCCTGTGCCTACCGGAACGGTAGATTTATTAACAATGATCTGGCTTTTATTCATATGTTGAGCAATGGTTGAAGCTACAGCTAGCACATACTTCAAATCAGCTGAACCATCTTCGTCAGGTGGTGTGCCTACGGCAATGAATTGAATCTCGCCATGCGTTACACCGGCTTTTGCATCTGTCGTAAAGTGTAGCCGACCTGCTGCATGGTTTTCTTTTACAAGGTTTTCAAGCCCTGGTTCATAGATTGGAATTTGTCCTTGTATCAAGCGCTCAACTTTACGTGCGTCAACATCGACACAAATAACCTCGTGCCCCACTTCTGCTAAGACAGCGGCTTGAACCAATCCTACATAACCAATACCGAATACTGTCACTTTCATTTTTTAATCCAGATGAAATTTTTTGTAAATTTGAAATGCTCGCGCTAATTGCTCTTACCTTCGAGTACTCTATGTGCTCATGAGTAACACATGATGCGTAAAATTACTGGTAGAAATCTATTCGAAGTGAATTTGTTAATGGTGTTTATTCGAATCTGTTTGGTGGAATGTAGCTATGGCATCAGAATAAATGCGGCGCATCTTTTGTTGAATAAGTTCAGCCCCCCAATTTCTATACGCATGTTCCTTACCTGCTTCAGCTAACGCTTTAGTGTCGATCTGGTTTTCAGCAATCATAGCGAGCAGTCTGGCAAGTTCATCACTATTTCCGGGGGGGAATAATAACCCTGTTTTTTGGTGAATAACTGCCTCACTTGTACCTCCAATGTCTGCACTAACGGTGAGTACACCTAGTTGCATAGCCTCTATCAGTGAGCCGCCCAAAGCTTCAAACCAAATCGGTGTTTGCAGGGCTATGTCGGCAGATTGAAGGATTTGTACAACGTCATTGCGGTGACCTATGAATAAGACTCTTTCACCAAGCCGGTGTTCTTGAATTTTATCCTTGAGTAACCGTTCATAACTGTTGTCACCGTCATCCTCAAAGCTGCCGGCGAATATCAACGCTAAATTGGGATGGGTATCTTTAATTTTTATTATTGCGTCGATGGCAATGTGCTGGCCTTTTTCGTGACAAATGCGCGCAGCATGAAAAATGACTATATAACCTTTTGATTTAAGCTCATCTATGAATTGCAGGTTTGACGGTGGCGCTTTTGCGAGTAATTTTTGCGAGTCAAAAGGAGAGTGCACAACTTGGCATCTGTCCTTGGGCACCGTCTGAAGAAGTTCAAGATGTGCCTTCATTAAATTGGCGCTGACAAAAATGTAATCGTTGGCGCGGGCGAGCATTTTTCCCTCTGCCCACCGATAGTCATCCAGATGGCGAAAATAATGGAGTAGAGCGGCATTTTTTATTTCTGCTATTCGATAAGGAAGCGGGTGAACACCGCCATTCGCCTGAACCAAGTCTATTTTTGTTGAAAAGGTTTTGGCGAGTGTTTGAGCCACAATCGAATATTCATTTATTAAGTCTAGTAATGCGATTAGTTTCAAGCCAAAAAAAGTTATCAGCTTATTTTTTGTAAGGGCTTTAAGTCTTTTGAGGTGGTCACTTTTGCGTTGATAGTTGTAGAACGAAAAAATACGTTTCGCTATCACATGTTCAGCGAGTTGCTTGGGGTAAAGATCTGCCAGAGGGTGGTAAGTAATAAAGATAAAGCGAAAATCTTGCAGTTCATTGGCTAGATCCACGGCTCTTGCAATTGATCCTCCGGATGTTTCTACCTGATCAAAAATGAGAATGTTTTTTTTATTCATGATCTTTACCTAAGAATATTTGCCATCGTTTCGATTTGCTTTGAAACAGAAAAGTTCTGTTCGGCACGCTGCCGTGAGTGTTTAGAGAAAGATTGAGCGAGCGTGGTATCTGTGCACAAAACGAATATTTTCTCTGCTAATTCGGTGTGATTGCCAGGGCTAATAAGGAAACCGTTTTTTTGGTTTTCGATAGTTTCTGACAGGCCTTGTAAGTTGGAGACTATTAACGGTAATCCAGATGCCATCATTTCAACACTGGACATAGTGAATGAGTCCCAGCCTGTGGAAGCAATAACGCCGATGCTGGAGCTGCGCATCAATGCGGCTATATCCTTGCGGTATCCGGCAAAGGTCACATGGGGTTCTGCTGCCGTACCTGCGAGCATATCGGTATAGGTCTTTGCTTCATCGCCCTTGTTGCCGCAGAGTACAAACTGAATATTTTGCAGTGAGCCGGTGGTGGCCATATGAATTGCGGCATTGATAATGGTTCTTACGCCTTTGCGTTCTTCCATGTGCCCTGAATAGAAAATAATTTTTCTTTCTTTGGGGATTCCAAGCTGCTCGTGGGCGTAAAAATCTTGCCCATAATTCGGCGAAAACTTTTCTGTGTCTACCCCTAGATAGAGCACGCTGGTTGCCTTGGCCGGAACGCCTCTGCCATGGGTGGCAGTACGGCGCATGGCTTCCGATTCAAATACAAAATGGTCTGGTGTGTTGCGGCGCAGTAAAAACTCGGCTTTTTTTAGCCAGAGTTTTAGGCCGGTATTAATGCTGCTCATACTGGCGCCCCAGTAAGAGATGATTTTTTTTACGCCGTTATCTTTAAGTAAACTAATAACCTTTGCTGGATAGCCAAGGTCAAACGCAATTACGGTTTGTATGTTGTTGTTGCGTAAATAAGGTACCAAAGTGGCTGGATTAGGGTTGCGATAGTCGCAATCTATTTTATTGTGTGCAGCCGCATCTTTTAAGCCATTAAATGACCAGAAAATACGTTCATTTGTATAGCCTGCAGCAAGTGCAGCCTGGTGGAACACATACTCAAGGGATGATATCGCGTAGCCTGTATGCTCCTCGCAATGAATCATTATAAGAATGGTGGGCGCGTTATTCATGGAGTTTTAAACCACAGTTTTATCAAGGTGATATTTTTACAAATACACAAATAGTGGTAATAACGCTTTGTGGTGTTGTTTTTTATGGTGGCAAGCGCGAGCAGTAGCGTGGAGCTCAATAAATTTTTTACTGAGTCGGCCAGCATTCGCGCAGGTCTGCCCATGATTTTCTTTTGCGCCGTCAGTTTGGCGATATGGTGCGAGGAGTGAGCGCCATCAACAAACAATTTTTTAATATTTTCGCTGCTGTATTCGCGCTCTTTGAGCCTGTGCCCCACCGCGGCATCGGGAAAGTAAACAACCTTTTTCTTGGCCCAGATCATTTTCCGGTAGAGTAGGGTCTCTTCGCCCGCTGCCAATTTTGTTCCTTGGCGGCCTAAATTGGGATCAAACCCTCCTAGTTCGATAAGCAGTGATTTGCGTACACAAAAATTTTTGCCATAAAATTCGTGGTGAATATCGTTTATATCAAGTGTTTTATCACCGTAATCCAGCCCAACAAAACAAGGTGTGTATTCAGGAATAAACCACCAGGGTTTTGGCTTATCCCAAATAATATTAATTTTGCTGTACAGGCAGTCGGGGGCGAGATTGCGGATTATTTCACTGTATTTTCTGACCCAATGCGCGGGAATTTCTGCATCGTCATCGGTAAATAAAATGTAGTCGCCCTGTGCTTTTTCCAGGCCGGTATTGCGCGCATGGGATAGGCCTTGTCTGCCCTCAAAATAATAGTGAAAGTGAGGGTGGTTGCTCACAATGGCTTGAGTGATTTTAGCGGTGTGATCGGGTGAATTATTATCGACGATAATAATTTCAATAGCGCCCGGTTCAGGTTGATCCATTGTGGCCAATTGATTCAGGGTTATCGCTAATGAATCGGCGTTGTTGTAAGTGCATAGCACTATGCTGATGAGAGGCTTCATTTCCCTGGTCGTCTATTAAGGCGAGTTATTGATTTTCGCGGGGAATATGCATGCGAAAATGGTTTTGGTGGGCGGGATTCTACCACAGAGACTAATAAGAGTTTGTTGCAATACGGAATTGTGCGGAATAAAAAAAGGCGCCCGTAGGCGCCTTTTTTTAGCAAGCGATTAATTACGCTTTTTTAGCCAAGCGACGACGTGACAGGCCAAGACCCATCAAGCCAAGGCCTAGCAGAGCAAAAATGCCTGGCTCTGGAACTTCCAGTGCTTTTACAGAGAATTCGTCTCTTACACCGCCAGCCCAAAATTTAACTTCATCTACAGTTACGCCACCAACAACAAAGGTTTGTTCGCCGTTAGCTTGAGTGGAGTTGATACCGTAAAAAGTCAGAGTTGAGCCAACTTGCAAACCGCCGAACCACAGGGACAGGTAACCAACTTCGCCTCTTACTGGATCGCTACCATCGCCGCCTTCATTGTCTTTGTTGAACAAATCAGTGATTTTTACTGATTGCAGTGATACTGCGCTAGCAAAAAGAATCCTGATGTATTCGGCGCGATCGATTTCGTCAATCTCGCCACCGCGAACGCCAAGACCGTCTTGTGGGTCAGCAGCAAACAAGAGTGAGCCTGCTGGGCCCGCAACAGCGGTGACATCACCAACGGTGTGGCTTGGCTGGTTGTTGGCAGCTGGAGTCCAAGCTGGCGAACCAAAGTCGATAATAAGAGCATTTGCTTGAGCGGCTGCGAGCAATGCGCTTGCTGCGAAAAGTTTACTGATGAATTTCATTGTCTATCTCCATGATAAGTGAGTGTTTGACGACCAACCTGGGTCGCTCTAACGGTACATGCACATGGCGTGCCATGATATAAAATCCTTTTGTAACAGCAACTTGGATAATTATCATTTTGGGGTGTGTAAATCTATTCGACAGGTTTGCTGGTGAGTGTGCGATAAAGCTGCAGTGTGCGCGCGGCATTTTCTTCGCTGGTGTAAACGCGCTTGAGCAGTGGGCGAACCGGGTGGTCAAATAGTTGTAACAGACATTTGCTATAGCCTTCTGCGGTATGGTTGCTCACCAGTAATTCAGGGTTTTCCGCGAGCACTTCGCGCAGTCCGCCAACACTGTGTGCGACCAGTGGTTTGCCCAGTGCGAGTGTTTCCAGTGCGGTCATCGGTGTTCCCTCGTGGTCGGAGCACATAACAACTATATCGAGTGCGGCGATGGCGGCAGTCGAGTCGCTGCGGTGCCCGTGAAATACGATTGCTTGGCTGACTTCCAGTTGCTGCGCTTGCATTGTTAAATGTTGTTTGAGTTTGCCATCGCCGATTATGTGAAATTTTAATTTGTGTGCTTGCGCATGATTTACCTGCGTTTGCTTGAGAAGCTGCTTGGCTATATCGATAAATAAATCGACTCGTTTCACTGGCTCTAGTCGCCCGACTATGCCTATATGAATGTGATCTTCAGCGCCGGCGCGGATATCGGTTGCGGGTATAAGTTGGTTGAGTGCGTTGGCGTCGATACCATTTTCGATGATGTGTATATGCTGTGCCGGAAATGTGCTCTGTAATTTTTGTGCTAGATCTTTGGATACGGCGATGACCGCGTCTTGCAAATATTTTCCGATCTGGTTATCGAGCCAGATAATCGCTTTTTTTAGTCCCTTGGCGCTGTGCTCCGGTGCGCCATGAGTGGTGCGTAAGGAGCGAATGCGTTTCCAGGGAGGTGTTGCGGCAAGAAGATTGGCGAGGCTCGCCAGAATATTTTCTTTTTGACGATGCGTATGAATCAGGTCGGGTTTTACGTTTTTTATAGTGGCGATGAGTTGGCGTAGGATGGCGAAGCTGGAATTTTTTTGCTCATCGATAATCTCGGTGGTGATGCCTGCCAATTGGAGTCTTCCGGCTAATTCGCCATTGTTCATCAGCACTACGTATAAATCACAGCGATCTTTTAGGGTGGTGAGTAGTGTATAAGCTTGAACTTCGGCGCCCGCCCAGAGATCGCCAGAAATAATGTGCAAAACCTTGAGGCGAGGGAGTAAAATCGGCGGCTTGTCATTGTTGGTCGGCGCAGTTGCAGGTGTTTGCATGGTGTCGATGTCTTCAGCGGGTTTTGTTAGGGATAGTTTCCAGAGGTTGAAATGTTAACATTTTTGTTTTGGTTGTTTGGTGTTGCTGCTGTTTATAGTTATTTTATTTATCCCTTGGTGTTGCGTGTATTAGTGGCAAGAGTGGGCGTAAAACCCAAAGCGGAAATGACCTCACAAACGGCTGCTGCTAGCGTGTCGTTAATTGTGACTGCTTATAATGAAGAGTCGCGGGTGCGCGCAAAAATAGAAAACAGTTTGCAGTTGCAATTCGATACGGCTGCTTTTGAAATTATTATCGCCTCTGATTGTTCCTCTGATGCTACCGACGACATAGTGCGCGAATACGCTGAGCGTGGTGTGCGTTTGGTGCGGGCGCCAGAGCGTTTGGGTAAAGAGCATGCGCAGCAGTGTGCGATCAAAGAAGCCAGCGGCGAGATTTTGGTATTCAGCGATGTGGCGACCGAAATTCCTGCGGATGCAATTCAAAAACTAGTAACTTATTTTAATGATCCGGGTGTGGGCGCTGTATCCAGCGAAGATCGTTTTATCAGTCAGGATGGCGCGGTAGTGGGCGAGGGCGCTTACGTAAAATACGAAATGTGGTTGCGTCAGCAAGAGTCAAAATTGGCGGGCTTAGTGGGGGTGAGCGGCTCTTTTTTTTCGGTGCGCAAATCCTTGTGCAGCGAATGGGATATTCATTCACCCAGTGACTTTAATACTGCACTTAATACGGCAAAGGCGGGCTTGCGTGCAGTGACTGCACCGGATGTGTTGGGTTTTTATCAAGACCTGAAAGATCCCTCAAAAGAATATCAACGCAAAATCCGCACGGTTATTCGCGGTATGACCGGGTTGTCGCGTCACGCTGAAGTGTTGAATATTGGTAAGTTTGGTTTTTTCTCGTTTCAGGTCATCTCACATAAATTAATGCGCTGGTTAACGCCTTGGTTTTTATTGGCGTTATTTCTGAGTAATGCGTTGATCGCCGATAATGGTGCATTTTATTTTTTAGTTTTTCTTGCGCAGTTGGCATTTTATGGTGTTGCTGTAGTCGCTCATTTTTTACCGAATTTACAGGCCGTATCGCTGATTAAGTTGGTGTACTTTTTTGTGCAGGTGAATATTGCACTGCTGGATGCCGGCATTAAATTTTTGGCCGGTCAGCGTATGACTGTTTGGAAGCCTTCTGCGCGATGATTTTATACGGCGATCTCGCTCCAGTCGGCAATCGCATTTCGCTCGAGCAAAATGCGGACTGTGTATTGGAGGCAATGCTTGGCGAGCATCAATATTGGCTCGACTCAGGTACTTCAGCATTGGCCTTGGCGCTGCTTGATGCAAAAGCAAATTTCCCTGACGTTCAAAAGCCGCGCGCCATCATTCCCGGTTATTGTTGTCCGGATTTGGTGGCTGCTTGTGTTTATGCTGGTGTTGAAGCAGTTGCGGTAGATATTGGCGCTAATGATCCCGCTTACGATTTGGCACAATTGCGCGTGCATTTGGATGCGAATGTTATTGCGGTTATTGCGATAAATTTTTTAGGCATCCGCGAGCGTTTGGATGAATTGAGAGCGCTTATTGCCGAGCTGAATTTGCCTGCGCGATTGATTGAAGATAATGCGCAATGGTTTCCGGCTGCCGCGAGTGAGGTGGAATTTAACGCAGATTATGTGACCTTTTCGTTTGGTCGCGGTAAACCGATGAGTTTGTTGGGGGGCGGGTTGCTCTGCGCAAAACGGCCAGTTGTTGCGAGTGCTGTGGCCAGAATAGAAAAATCGGCACAGCCGTCCCGACTCCTACCGCTAAAAATTGCGGCTTATAATTTGTTGCTAAAACCGCAGTTATATCAATTGTTAAATCGCAATCCCTTGTTGCGTTTAGGTGAAACCCGGTACGTTCCTCTCGACTATATTGCGCAGTTTGATTCTTATAGGCGCGCATTAGTCACCGCTAATTTTATCTTGCACTCTGCGCGTAATAATGACTTGTCACAGAGTTTTGATTCAGTGGTGTTAGCCGGTGGGCTGCAGCAGCTCGATCAAAATTGTGCTGCGCGGCAAATGCCATTGCTGCGTTATCCGCTGTTGTGCCCTGACGAAAAAATGAGAGATCAATTACTAGCGCAACTGAGTTCAGCAGGGCTCGGTGCTTCACCTATGTATGCAGCAGCGATTGATCAAATTGCTGGTGTCGATAATTTAATTACTGTGCCGGAGCCATTACACAATGCGCGGCATTTTGCGCAGCGGTTTATGACCTTGCCTGTACATCGTCAAGTTTCGCTGCCATATAGGGAGCGGATTTTATCTTTGCTTCGCGCTGCTGGAGCTAATCCGCTTAGCTCTGCGGCACACTGATGCTGGCGAAGGCGCGCGTCAGTTTATCCAATTCATCGTGACAGTCACTTGCACAATTTGTTTGTGCGGTGAGCAGCCCAAAATATTTATCGCCCGCTGCATTAGCTACTAGCTGCAGAAATTTTGCGGCTATGTATTGTTCAGTTTCGATCTTGCCGACAATGTATTGAGTCGCGATCACAATGCGTGTGTTGCTGCCTACTTTTTTGTAAATCGCGAGATTAAATTTGCGCTGGCGTTGCGATTGCACAAGCGACCAATTGGATCGGTCTGTTAGTCCTTGTATATAGGGCACAATCTCCTCTCTTGCGCGGGTGGGAGTGTGTGCAAATAAGTCCACGCGAATGTTTATATCTTGCAAAGAAACCAAACGTGTATCTGCCCGGGTGATCCCGGGGCTAAGCTCGGTTCCTATACGTTCGCTGGATGTGATCTTGAAGGCGTCGAGATGGCTGAGTTGCAGTGGGAAGTGGGGCGATGGTGTGCTTGCATTGATGTACAGCAGCAGCGGGCCAATACTCACTGCAATCAATGCCAAAAAGCGTGGTCGCTTGGGGATATTGATGATTTTGTTTGGATGTCGATTGATGGGGGCAAAATAAATTGCCGGTACCAGCAAGCAGGCAAAGAGTATCCAGCCAAAGGTTTCGTGGTCGTGCATTAAACTGCTTTGCATATCCGTGTTGTAGCCTATGAGCACTAACAGATAAATGCGCAGCCAATTGGCGAATAAGCCTAGGGCAGCCGCTGCCACCAGCGTAATGATTGCGGTGCGCAGTTGGTATTGATTGATCAGGATAAGAATGTAGCCCATCAATAATGAAATGATCAGGTATCTTATGCCCGAGCAGCCATCGGCAATGTGAATGGTGCCACTGGGAATAAAGAGGCTGCTGCCGTCAATCAGCACAGTTAAATTGCTGAGCTTTACCATCTTACCGACCACGAGGGTGCTGAGCTCTACTAAGACGCCGGTGAGTTCCGACCAAATCGGAATGGTAAAAAATAATAGGCCAAGTATTGGCAAAGTGCCCAACATGGTAGATGTGGATAGCGAGGCGCCGATAAAAAAGCAGAGTGTGGCGATCAGCAGAATGTAAGCGGGCAGGCTGATGCTGAGGCTTTCGAACAAGTACCACCCGAGGGAGCAACCTGCTGTTGCGACCAACAATAGTCCATAAAGAAGGTTTGTGGAGTGAGTGTCTTTAAGGGTGTAGCTGGCGCGCCCAAGTAAAACCAGCATTACACCAATAGTTGGGATTGCATGAGCTAAATCCTGATCCCACAGCACCCATTTTTGCCAGAGTGTCATCAAGCTGGAGAGATACAGCAGTGATACAACGAAAATGGCAGCAAAAATGGGTGCAGCAGTGAAGGTGCGAGCTAAATTTCTAATTAAATCCATATAGGGCGCTATTCAGTCCGATGTAATGTGATGCGGTTCATAATAGCGCGAGCGAATAAAAAAATCTTTAGTTCAATCTTTGAGCTTGAAATTAGCGAGTGACCTTCACGAAGCGGCTATAGACACCATTGTTATCGAAGACGGCTATTTCAAATTCTGTGTCGTTGGCATCGGCGTGAGTGTATTCGGTCACCTTATTGCTATTGATTAGTATGTAGGTGTAGCGGTTATCCGTACTCTTACGATAGCGAATTTCATAACCGCCAATTTCATCAAGCTCCAGATATTGTCCATTCTCTCGCTGATTTGGATGTGTCCAGGTTAATTTGGCCGATTTTTGGCTGGAGACACTGCTTGATATTGATGAAGTACTTTTGGCGCTACTGGTTGATGTTGATTTGGAGCTGCTGGATTTGCTGCTGTTTGCAGTGCCCAATGTGCGCACGGTGAAAACAGGGGACTTTTCCGATTTATTGCCTGCTGTGTCAAACGCAGTGATGGTGTATTGGTAGTCGGTATAGGGGAGCAGTTGGTAGTCTGACAGTATGTTGGTGGGATGGTAAAGAATGGCAATCAGCTGACCATTCCGTTCAATTTCATAGCGGTTTATGCCCACATTGTCGGTTGCCTCGTCCCATATCAGTCTCAGGCTGGTGTCGGAGATTTGGTAAAGCATGAGTTTGGTCGTAGAGGGTGGGGTGACATCTTTGGAACCACCTGCCGGCAGTGAGCTATTACTGCTAAAGCTGCTGCTACTGTCGCTAGATCTGGAGATGCGGGTGTAGCTGTCTGTTGAGCTTTTGGGCGAGCTGCTGGCGTTGATTGATGTTGTGCTAGCGCTGGTGGCAAGGCTGCTGGCCTGAATGCTGGAGCTTTGAGTGTTGGATGCCTCTGCGCTGCTCACTTCGGGTTTATTGGTCAGGCTACTTGGGTTGTTGGATGTTTCTTCCGCTGGTGCTCCGCCACACGCGGATAATAGCGCGGTGAGAAATAAGGGTAGTATTGTGGCGGCCATTTTTTTTACGTGCATGTACATCAATAAACACCTGCTGAAAAATTACATCGATATGTTTGTGTGATAGCGAACCAAACTATTGAAGTAGACGTGATATGTTTAGCACCTTCTTGTGTAAGTAGAATGGTGAATATTCTATTTTTGTTAATAATGCGACTGTTTATTCACTTGTTGTGCGGGATTGATTGCTAAGGGATGGATGCCATTATGTCTTTTTCTTATATTGGTGTGGAGGTCGCATAGGTAACTTCGGCCGCTGTATTTTTATAAGTATTCATTCATGCGTCTTAATTTTCGTCTAAATCATTATTTCCGCTTGGACATTCCTGACTCATTCCGTATTTTTTGATTAAATCATAGAACGTTGGGCGCGTTACGCCGAGCAATTTAGCCGCGGCAGAAATATTGTTATCGGTCATGCTGAGTGCGCGCAATATGGCGCCTCGTTCTGCTTCTTGGCGCACATGACGCAAGTTTAGTGACAGCTCACCTGCCTCAGCCAAGCCTAAATCTTCGCGAGTAATATGTTTGCCATCGGCCATAATGACTGCGCGTTTTATTTTATTTTCCATTTCGCGAATGTTGCCGGGCCAGGTGTAATTTTCAATGGCGGCTATGGCATCTGGTGTAAATCCAGTGACATTCTGGCCGTGTTCCTTGGCAAATTTGAGTTTGAAATGGCGCGCGAGTAACACTTTGTCGCCAAGACGATTGCGCAGTGGCGGAATCATTACTGTCATTTCGCAGATGCGATAGAACAAGTCTTCACGAAAGCTGCCGTCTTTTACCATTTCTTCGAGGTTTTTGTTGGTCGCGCAAATCACGCGGACATCAACGGGGATCTCCGATCTTCCGCCCACACGTTCAATAACCCGTTCTTGCAAAAAGCGCAAAAGCTTTGCTTGTAGATTGAGAGGCATGTCACCAATTTCATCGAGAAACAGTGTCCCTTCATTGGCGGTTTCAACTTTGCCAATGGTCATTTTGTTTGCGCCGGTAAAGGCGCCTTTTTCGTAACCGAAGAGTTCGCTCTCTATTAAATTCTCTGGCACCGCCGCGCAGTTAATCGCTACAAAGCGTTTGTTTTTGCGTGGGCTCAGTTGGTGAATGGCGCGCGCCATCACTTCTTTGCCGGTGCCACTTTCGCCGAGCAGGGTGCAGGTGACGGTGGTGGGAGAAATTTTTTCCAGTTGGCGACAAATTTTCAGCAGTTGTGGATCATTAGTGAGCAAGCCTTCCAATGGCTCTTGCTGGGATACGCTGAGACGGCGGTTATAGTCTTCCAATTCATGGATGTGAAAGGCGCGCTGGACGATTAAGTCGAGCGTGTTGGGATCAACCGGTTTTTGATAAAAATCATAAGCGCCCATGGCGACGGCGCGCAGGGCGTTGTCGCGGTCGGTTTTACCGGTCATCACTATGACTTTGCTGTTGGGGGCGATACGCAAAATATCCTGAATACATTTGAAGCCTTCATCGACACCATCTTCATCGGGCGGTAGGCCCAAATCCTGAATGATGACGGATGCTTCGTGCAGGCGCAGCGCGGCGATTGCATCCTGGCGGTTATCGGCGACTATGGTTTCGTACTGATCAAAATGCCAGCGCAATTGGCTTTGCAGCCCGCTGTCATCTTCAACAATGAGTAAGATGGGTTTGGACGAGGTCGATTTGCTCATGCGCTGGGCTGATCCTTATTCAACGGGAGGGTGATGGTAATGGTGGTGCCTTCGCCGGGTTCACTGGCGACATTCAGTGTGCCGCTCAGCTCGCTGATATATTCGCGCGACAGGTAGACACCAATACCCATGCCTTTGCCGGATTTGGTCGTTTCAAATGGCTTGAATAGGCGGTTGTGAATGAAATCCCAATCCATGCCGGAACCGGTGTCTTCGATGGTGATGATCGCCGAGTTGCTGTCGATTTGCAGTGTAACATGAACTTTTCCATCGTCAGGTGTGGCTTCCTGCGCATTTTTGATGAAGTTGGTAATGGTCATCACCAGACGTACCTGATCGGCATTGATGGTGCGCTGGGTGGGTTGTATCTCAGCTGTAAGTGAGCGGCCGCCGCGCTGGCACTCCTGTACCGCCTGATACACCACGTCCATAATCGACAAACGCTTCACCAGATCCGAGTCGTCGCGGCGCAGTTTTTTCAGCAGGTTGTTCATGCGATCAACCGAGTTGCTGATGGTTTTGATCGCATCTTCAAAAAAGGCTGGATTGCCTTTGTGTTTTTCGGCGTTGCGCACGAC
>CAXAVL010000019.1:0-31873 GCA_963971905.1 uncultured Cellvibrio sp. | reverse complement strand
GTAATTTTGGAATGACTTATCTAGCTTGCTACCTGCAGCCTTGAATAGCGCCTGTAGCTTGGGCGTGGTTTTGGTTTTTGCTCCAGTGGACTTCGCTGGTTTTGAGCCCCAATGATCTAAACAGGCATTGTAGAGGCTAGGGTTGCAGCGGTTGGGGTTGGTGCGTTTATCTTGCGGTTCAAACGTAGCCCAGAGCCAATTGGGATACAATTTTGAACTGATATGAATCCCCACCAGAGCGTAACATTGGCCATCAATGATTTCTTGGTAGTGAGTTTTGCTTGGTTTGGTGCAATCGAAGGTTACATCGGTAAAGGATGATGCGGGCACCCAATCTGCTTTGACCTCAATTGCCCCAGTTGGAAAATCAATAACACCGCCTGCTTGCAAATAGGTCTGTTGCCCCGCAACGGTTAATAGTCCTTTGCTTTTACCGTAAGCTTCTTCCGCCGGGCTAATAGTCACTTCTTCACAGAAAACCGGTGATGCCGATAGATTTTTAGGGACAAAATTTTCCAAGCCGGACTCTGAAGCTGTTGCGGAGGTTGTCATTGGCGCACAGCCGCCTGTACGTTTTGGTGAGTCGGGTGTCGTGGCAAGATTGGCTGTACGCAACGCGCTTCCGTGCAAACGTTGGGTGGGGCAATCCGCTGGATTATTTAAACAAGCTTGGGATTTCCATGTTTCCCACGTCAATTGATTGTTTTTTATTTTGCAATTGATTGCGACGAAAATCCGCCATGCAGTCTCTTCTTGTGTTGCGGCTGGTTTACTGGGTAAAGCACATGCATCGACTGCAGCATCAGCTTCTGCTGCCCAGGTTAATGACGTGAAGCACCCCAAATACACGCCTAGCGAGAGCAAAACAGATTTAGACATAAAATTTATTTTCATTGTTGTGTGTCTCCACGGTTAGTTAAAAAAACGATGCCATATTTTCAAACAGCTCATGGAGCCTAGTTGGCAAAAGCGAGTCCCGCTATTACGCCGTATTACACGAAAGACGAAATAAATTTAATTGTCGTTTAAGTGAACTAAATATTTAATTTAAGCTAATTGATGCGACAAAAACCGAACATAAAAAATTCATTTAAATTTCTTCTACTAAAGAATTGAAAAAGAAAGTCATATGAAAATTATTAATTTAGCCGACGCACCTGAACATATTTCCACCATTGCCGCTTGGCACCATGCCCAGTGGGGCTATTTAAATCCGGGTGGAACACTTGAATCCCGGATCGAAAGAATGCAGCGTTTTTTAAAAGGCGCGGTTATGCCCGCAATGTACATCTGTGTAGATGGTAAACATTTAGTAGGTACAGCGGCATTAGTAGAGAGCGACATGGACAGCCACCCGGAATTATCGCCATGGCTCGCGAGCGTCTATGTAAACCCGATCTATCGCAAGCGCGGAGTGGGCGCAGCTTTAGTGAAGCATGTTGTCAGTCAAGCCAATGCGCATGGCTTCAACCCGCTTTATTTGTTTACACCGGATCAAGCAAAATTTTATCGTGAGTTGGGTTGGCAATTTATCGCGCAAGAATCCTATCGCGGTGGTGAAGCGATATTGATGAAGATTGAGACTGTTTGAGAAAAAGCAGATACATGTGTCTGACGGCCAATCAATGAACAAGGAATAAATGATGGGAAAGCGTTATTCAGAAATTTCCGAAGAACTTAAAAAATTTATTGCCCAGCAAAAATTATTTTTTGTCGGCACCGCAACGGACGACAGTCGGGTAAATATTTCGCCCAAAGGCATGGATTCACTGCGTGTGCTCGATAGCAACCGCGTTATCTGGCTCAATGTCACCGGCAGTGGTAATGAAACCGCTGCACATCTGCAAACCCACTCACGCATGACAATTATGTTCGCTGCCTTTGATGGGGCGCCGATGATTTTGCGTTTATACGGCAATGCAAAAGCAATTCATCACGGCGATCCAGAGTGGAATACACTGTACGCCCGTTTTCCAATAACCCCAGGCGCCCGCCAGATTTTTGATCTGCAAGTCGATCTGGTGCAAACCTCTTGCGGCATGGCAGTCCCATTTTTTGATTATGTGGGCGAGCGCGAGCAATTGACCAATTGGGCAATTAATAAGGGTGAAAATGGTCTTAAAGAATATTGGAAAGAAAAAAATCAGCTAAGTTTAGATGGCAAGCCAACAGGCATGGCAGAAAAATTTTGAGCGATAAGATGTGTGGCTTGGGCGGCCATGCCAACCCAATGTTATGTCGGGTAATTTACTTGTAGTCTGCATTCGTGTACTAAATTTTTTAAGGGTAGAATCTTGCCCAAAGCGAAAGTTAGGTTCTTAAATTTAGTCTGCCGTATATTGCCAAATATATTGATCCGTACATTTACAGATTGGTTTATTGCCTAAATCTAACTTGTTGATGGGAAGACATGATTCGGTAATGTAAAGTAGGATGTCATCATAAATATACGGTCTCGGGCTTTGAATAAATTTTTAAAAATCATTACGAAACCAATTTGTACTCTAATTTTTATCATATTCGTAATAGTTTCAAATATGTCTTATGGCTGCAATAATGAGCGAGACCAATATCAGGAGTTATCGATTGATTCATCTCAATATATGACTAAGCCTGACACATCAAAACCGGTTAAGCCTTCTTTGTTCAGCTGGAAAGGCGATCCCCCTAATCTATTTTGCTCTACAAGGTCTGGCTCTAAATGTAGTGAAAATGCTACTTGGTTCAGTGCTGAAGAGTTTGCAAAGCACTTGGTAAGTTATAAACCTATATATTGCTTTAAAGAAACACATACTTTAAATGTCAAGTCTGGTGTGGAAACCAGAGAGTCAAACTTTGTGGTGTATTATTCGGAAAAATAGTTTTAACAGAGTTCTCCAACTCGCGCACTTCGTGCGCTGGACAGTTTGTCAGTCGCGGCTTTGTGGTTTTGCTGCGCAAAAGTACTCCATAAAAAACAACTTACAAACAGCGGCTGAGCTTAGCTTTGAGGTTAATTTCCAAAAATTTTAATTTGAGGTTTGATTTTTTAGACCGGCTTAATAAAAGACTTGAATCGTAATTGGAGACAGTGTCATGTTGCGGTTCATTCCTCACCAGCAACCTACAGAAAGTGCCACGGTTACCCTACCTATCCACGCGATATGCATTTGATTGCAACAGCAGCTGCAGATGTTCTATTTTCTACACCTAATTTTTTAAATATCTGTTCTAAATGTTTATTCACCGTGCGTGGGCTCATTTCTAAAATTTGGCCGATTTCGCGATTGGTTTTGCCGTTGGCGATCCACAGGAGTACATCGGCTTCGCGGCCGGTTACGGCAAATTGTTGTTTGAGTGATTGGGTATCATCTGCTGGTTTGGGTGGGTTGGTGAGGCGCAGTAAATATTCTTTGCCGTCGATTAAATTTAACATTTCCACGCTCAATTCTTGCGTGAGCTGTTGCAGCGGTAATTGCCGGCCGGTTTCCGGTTTGTGGCTGATCCAGTCGCGCAGTTGCTGGCTAATGATTTGGGTGAGGGCGATGGAGTCGGCGGTTGCGCCTGCGCCGTCCAGTAATTGATATACCTGTGGTGTGGCCCAGACCAGTTGGCCGTGCAGATCGATAGTAAATAAATATTGCCCGGCAGTATCCAGCGCGGCGCGTGCGCTTTGGGTGATGCGTGCATTGGCGAGATGCACACGCATGCGCGCCATTAATTCTTCGGGATTGATTGGTTTGGTTACGTAGTCCACACCGCCCGCATTTAAACCCATCACCACATGTTCGGTATCGCTCAGGCCGGTCATAAAAATAATTGGTACATCAGCGAGTTGGGGATTGAGTTTTAATTGGCGGCAAGTTTCAAAGCCATCCATATTCGGCATTATGGCGTCGAGCAAAATAATATCCGGGCGAATATTTTTGGTGATGGTGAGTGCCTGTGCGCCTTCGAGTGCGACTAATACAGTGAAGTGCGATTCTTCCAGCACATCGTTGAGCATATGAATAGTGTCGATAGCATCATCTACCACTAATACGACTTGCGACTGGGCTTTAGTATTCATTGCATTTTTCTCTGTGTTTTCACTCATCAATGATCGTGTATTGTTTCTGCGGTTGATTCTGCATCATCGGGTTCGGCGTCAATCAGCGCCAATATTTTTTCAAATTGAAAATTGTTGGTGAGTTTTGTTAGCTCCATAATAAATACCGGATGCGCATCATTGGATTGTTTCAGTTGTTGTATTTTTTCTTGTAAACCTTTTTTATGGCCAATACTGGCGAGCTGGGCGATATCATCCAAGTGCTGATCTGCAGGCAATTCGAGCGTGCCAATTAGCTGTGTTTCTGCTGCGATAGGTTCTTCTTTTTCATAACACCACACCAGATCCAACAAGCGGCCAATATGATCCAATAACAAATTAATGCGCACCGGTTTAATCACATAAGCATCGTGCAGTGGGGTTATTTCGGTATTGTGATGCGCGGGAAAATCCTTACCTTCGCTGGCATCGGCAGACACCATAATAATCGGTGAATTGAAACCCGCTCCGCGCAATTGTTTTGCTAACTGCCAACCGTTAAGTTCCGGCATTGAAACATCCAACATAATCAAATCAGGGCGATTGTTATTATCGATTTCCTGTTCAAGATGACTTAGCGCGAGCAGCGGATTATCCAATTCGATAATGTCAAAACCGAGTGGCGTCAACATGGCGCGCATAAGTTGGCGATGAGATGCTTCGTCATCTACCAACATAATTCTGCGCACTGCACCTTTATAACCGTAAATAGTTTGTACCGGTGCGGTGATAAATTCAGCTTTCGGTGTGCTAATACTCGACAGCATTAAACTGGCTTTAAAGGTGCTGCCACTGCCAAGGGTGCTGGTCACAGAAATATCGCCGCCCATAATTTCACTGAGCAAGCGGGTAATGGTTAAACCCAGCCCGGTTCCTGTTGCGGTCGAACCGGCGCGACGCACGCGCTCAAATGGGCGAAAAATCCGTTCGATATTTTCCGGTGCAATACCTTCACCGGTATCGCTAATGGTGAATTCGGCAACCTGGCTGCGATAGCGCAATTTAAACATCACGCTGCCTTTGTCGGTGTATTTAATCGCGTTGGATAATAAATTAATTAAAATTTGACGCAGGCGTTTTTCGTCGGTGCGGACAAATTCAGGTAAACGATCTTTGCATTCATAAATAAACGCGAGACCCTTGGCCTCCGCTTGCAAGCGAAACATGTGGACGAGCTGTTCCATTAACACGGCAATGCGCACTTGATCCTGATGCAAATCCAAACGGCCTGCTTCGATTTTGGAAATATCCAACAAGCCTTCAATTAAATCTGCGAGATGCTCACCGCTGCGGCGAATAACACCCAATGCATATTTGCGATGGGTGGGCATGCTTGGATCTTTTTCTAATAATTGTGCGTAGCCTAGCACTGCATTGAGCGGTGAGCGCAATTCGTGGCTGATGCCGGTGAGGTAGCGGCTCTTGGCTTGGTTGGCGGCTTCCGCTTCTTCTTTTGCAGTTTGCAGTGCGCGGTCGGTGCGTTCATGTGCTTCAATTTCTTCCATTAATAAGCGCGTTTGGCGTTGCGATTCCTCTTGTGCTACTACGCGGCTTTCGTGGGCTAATACAAATAACCAACTCACCACCCCGGTAATAATCACCAGTAAGAAAAATACTTTCCATAAGGTGGCTTCCAATAAAGCTGCAGTTTCTGGTGCATCTATCGGTGTTTGAAAATAAATGAGTGACAATAATATTGCCGAAAGCCCATTGATAAACAGCACTAAAACCGCAAAGTGACCTACGCGAGAATTAATATTGGCGGTGATTGATTTCGGTAAAAAGACTTTAAAAAAATTACTCAGCTGAGTGGAGTAATTTGCGCCGGGTTTACAGTAATCCTGACAGCGCGCATCGAGTGAACAACAGAGCGAACAAATGTGCCCAGCGTAAGCGGGGCAGTAGGTCATATCTTCCGTTTCAAATTTATGTTCGCAAATACAGCAGGAAATAGTGGCGTGATCGCCATCGCTGTATTCGGCATCATCCATCACATTGACCACGGGGCGAGCGAGGTAATAACGGCCGCGTGTGATAAATGCAATCGCAGGAGCACAGATCAGTGCTAAACCGAGCGCGATAAAATGGGAAAGTGCTTGCGCGACTTCGCCCAAAATTCCGGAGTGGCACACAATACCGGCGATTGAAGCCAGTAGCATAGAGCCTACGCCAACGGGGTTGATGTCGTACAAGTGGGCGCGTTTAAATTCAATATGTTTGGGGCTGAGGCCGAGAGGTTTATTGATCACCAAATCTGCCACCAGTGAACCGAGCCAGGCGACGGCGACTATGCCGTAAAAACCGAGTGTTTGTTCCAGTGCACGATAGACGCCAAGTTCCATCAACAATAAGGCAATCGCAACATTAAACACTAACCAGACTACCCGGCCCGGGTGACTGTGCGTTAAACGCGAGAAAAAATTCGACCAGGCAATGGAACCGGCGTAAGCGTTAGTCACATTAATTTTTAATTGACTCAGGATGACAAAAATACCGGCGATGGATAAAGCCACTTCCGGTGAGCTGGCGATATAACTGAACGCCACCATATACATGCGTGTTGGGTCGGCAGCTTCACTGATGCTAATGCCGTGATTTAAAGTGAGCACCGCGAGAAAGGAACCGGCGAGAATTTTAATTGCGCCAATCACAATCCAACCCGGACCACCGGCAATTAATGCCGCCCACCAGCGCAAACGGGTGTAAGGTTTGGGTGCAGGTAAAAAACGTAAAAAGTCTACTTGCTCGCCAATTTGTGCAATCAACGAAAAAATAACGGCGGATGCTGCACCAAACAATAAAATATTAACGCCTTCGCGGGGTACGTCTTGTGCCTGCAGGCTGCCGGAAAATGCTGTCCAACTTTCCACTGCGCTGGCATCGGCATAAATAATAAAAACAAACGGTAATAGTTGCAAAATAATCCACAGCGGCTGGCTCCATAATTGGAAGCGACTAATAAACGTAATGCCGTGGGTTACCAGCGGGATGATTGCCAGCGAGCTGATTAAATAACCCCACGCGAGTGGAATGCCAAATAATAAATCCAACGCCATCGCCATAATCGCGGCTTCGAGTGCGAAAAAAATAAAGGTGAACGATGCGTAAATCAGTGAGGTGATAGTTGAACCTATATAACCAAAGCCTGCGCCGCGGGTGAGCAAATCTATATCAACACCGTATTTAGCCGCGTAATAGCTGATAGGAATAGCGGTGAGGAAAATAATCAGGCTGACCGCCATGATGGCAGCAACTGCATTGTTAAAACCGTAATGCAAGGTAATAGCGCCGCCGATGGCTTCGAGTGCGAGAAAAGAAATTGCACCTAGTGCAGTTGTGGCTACCCGTGCAGCAGACCAGCGCCGTGCACTTTTGGCGGTGAAACGCAATGCGTAATCTTCCAAGGTTTGGTTGGCAACCCACTGGTTGTAGTTGCGGCGCACGCGAAATATATGCTGCTTGGCAGTCATGGAATACCCGTTAAACAATCTGTTCGTCCGGGAACGTCTCGTTGATTAAAAGTGAGTGGTTTTTATTCGCGCTTTATATTAGCGCGTTATTTGTGTGCATTTATGCACTTATGGTTTCTTTCTTGGTGCGTTTTTGTTGCTGTGAAATCAATTCATGTACTTACTGCTGGCGTTTAAACACCTACCGCCAATCTCTACTCAATTGCTGTACCAACATTATGGGGCGCTGAAATTAAGCTGTTTCAGGTTCTATCCAGCTTTAAGCCTAATGTCCAAGTTTGCTAAATATGGACATTAGTGCTAGCCTAGGCCAAGCCAAGTACGTAAAGAAGAGGCCAAGCCATGAATATCAGCTTTACCGAGAAACAAGCCCAATATATAGCCGCGCAAATTGATGGTGGCGATTATCAAAATGCCAGCGAAGTAGTGCGTGATGCGCTGCGGTTACATGAGGTATACCGTCATCGTGTTATCGATGAGCTGCGCGCTGAAATTGCCAAGGGCTGGGAAGGTGCGACCAGCAGTAAAACCGTTCAGGACATCATTGCTGATAAACGCAAAACCAAGCGCAAATGACTTCTGCATTAAAAACCTATCGCCTATCGCTGGCAGCGGAAGCTGACCTGGGCGATATATTTGATTACACCGCCGAACAGTTTGGTGCAGATCAGGCTGCCAGCTATCTTGCTGGGCTTGAGGTGCAACTTATCCAACTGACTGCCAATCCAAAACTGGGGCGCGAGCGCAAAGAAATTCGCGCTGGGTTGCGCAGTATTGCTTATACCAGTCACGTCATCTTCTATCGCATTCGCACGGACCATATCCGTGTTGTCCGCATTCTTCACGGCAGTCGTGATTTGCCAAGGTTTTTCTGAAAGCCGGCATTCACCTTTATTGATCGTCGTATATACCTTCTGCATTAATTCTTTTGAAAAATACCCAAGCCTACCGCTAATTGCTATGCGTCAAATGACGTAGTGGTCTGTGTCATTTATCGAATGGTTCCCACTGCTGGTCACGTTTAAATTGTGAACCGTAGAGAAAGCTTCCGCTTCAAAGTTTCCTCTCACCAATCAACGTCTTAGTAAGGACAAAAACTCAGTGGTAACAATCTGCAAATCCCTATTACAGCTTGTGTACAACCTAAACAATTTTTAATTACCTGAGGAACGACCATGAACAAGACCATGCTATCTACCCTCCAGACGCCGCTCCAAAAACAAAGGGTGGGAATGAAAACCTGGAAAAAATGTTTGCTAACACTCGCCGCATCGCTGGTGTTCGGCACCGCCCATGCTGCTGATGTGAATACCACTGGCCTTGCAGTGACAGATACGACGGTTAAGGTCGGTATTCTTCACTCGGTGACGGGCACTATGTCGATCAGTGAAACCGGTTCTGTGCAAGCAGAAAAAATGGCGATTGAACAGATCAATGCCATGGGCGGTGTGCTTGGGCGCAAAATTGAATATATCCAAGAGGATGGTGCGAGTGACTGGCCAACCTTTGCGGAGAAATCTAAAAAATTATTGGTGAACGATAAGGTCGCTGCGGTATTCGGTTGCTGGACTTCTGCATCGCGCAAAGCCGTATTACCGATTTTTGAACAATACAACGGCATGCTCTACTACCCCACCTTTTATGAAGGTTTGGAGCAATCACCTAACGTGATTTACACCGGTCAGGAAGCAACTCAACAAATTATTGCGGGCATTGACTGGGTAACTAAAACCAAAGGTGCAAAATCATTTTACTTGCTCGGTTCAGATTATATTTGGCCGCGCACCTCGAACAAAATTGCGCGTAAACATATTGAAAAATTAGGTTTGAAAGTGGTGGGTGAAGAATATTATCCACTCGGTCATACCCAATTTAACTCGGTGATTAACAAAATCAAACTGAAAAAGCCCGATGTTATTTATGCGATTGTAGTGGGCGGCTCTAACGTTGCGTTCTACAAACAACTAAAAGCAGCGGGTATCGATATGACCAAAGAGAAACCACTGGTGTTGACCATCTCGGTAACTGAAGATGAAATTCTCGGTATCGGTGGTGAAAATATGGTGGGTGCTTATGCGGCAATGAAATATTTCCAAAGCCTGCCTAACGAAAACAACAAAAAATTTGTGGCTGATTTCAAAGCTATGTACGGCAAAGATATTGTAATCGGCGATGTAACCCAAGCTGCTTACCTTGGTCCTTGGTTGTGGAAAGCGGCAGTGGAAAAAGCGGGTTCATTTGATATCGATAAAGTGCGTGCTGCATCGCCCGGCATTGAGTTGACCACCGCGCCTGAAGGTTATGTAAAAGTTCACCCGAATCATCACCTCTGGTCCAAAACCCGCGTAGGCCATGCCCGTGCTGATGGTCAATACGATGTAGTGTTTGAAACTAAAGAATTGATCGAGCCGAATCCTTTCCCTAAAGGTTATCAATAAGTAGACCCCCGCTACGCGAGAATGACGAAACCCGATTAAATACTCCCTCGTCATTCCCGCTTGCGGGAATCTAGTTCTTAAAGTTTTGAATGGTGTATGGATCCCCGCTACGCGAGGATGACGACTCCTTTTTAAGAATAATTGTGTGTTTCTGTTTGTGAATGACAACAAGTGAACGCTTGGAAAATTGATTAGCTATCGAGATGAGGTGCAGCTATGTTCGCTGAATACAGTAGCTCGGAATTATTATCGATCTTTGCGATGCAAGGTGTAGCGGGATTGATTTTGTTTTCGGTATTTGTGCTTATGGCCTTGGGTCTGGCTATTATTTTTGGCCAGATGGGCGTGATCAATATGGCGCACGGCGAATTTATGATTCTCGGTGCCTATGTTACTTATTTAACATCTAATGTGTTTTCTACTTACCTTCCTGATTTATTTAGTCTCTATTTTATTCTCGCCATGATTCTCGCATTTCTTGTGGCTGGGGCATTAGGCGCATTCGTTGAATGGGCGATGATCCGGCATCTTTATCACCGGCCGTTGGATACCTTATTAGCAACCTGGGGCTTAAGTTTAATTTTGCAACAAACCTATCGCACTGTGTTTGGTCCGCGTGAAGTGGGTGTGACATTACCCGATTGGTTGATGGGTTCCTATCAACTTACTGAAACGATTGAATTACCGATTAATGGATTATTTGTGATGTGCCTTGCGCTGGGTATTTCACTCGCGGTTACATTGTTGATGTATCGCTCGCGCTGGGGAATACAGGTTCGCGCCGTGGTGCAAAATCGCCCTATGGCCGGTGCGGTTGGCATTAATACCGGTAAAGTTGATCGAATTACATTTGCATTGGGCTGTGGCATTGCCGGCGTTGCGGGTAGTGCGTTTACCATGATTGGTTCGACTGGCCCTACCTCTGGCCAACTTTATATTGTGGATACCTTTTTGGTGGTTGTATTTGGTGGTGCATCGAGTTTGATCGGCACTATCGCCTCGGCATTTAGTATTTCGCAAGCGCAATCGACGATGGAATTTTTTATGAGTGGTTCTATGTCAAAAGTATTAACACTGTTGTTTGTGGTGTTGATTCTGATGTTGCGTCCGCAAGGTTTGTTCACGCTCAAAGTGCGCCGTTAAGAGGAGTCACTCATTATGTCCCTTTTGCTGAAATCAAAAGCGGGTATGGCATCGCTCCTACCCAAAAAAGAGTTGTACGGATTTTTGGTGCTCGCGTTAATTCTTGTTGTTGTACTGCCACTTTCGCTGGATATTTTTCGCCTCAATTTGGTCGGTAAATATTTAACCTATGCGTTTGTCGCGGTGGGTTTGGTGTTGTGTTGGGGGTACGGTGGAATTTTAAGTTTGGGGCAGGGCGTGTTTTTTGGTTTGGGTGGTTACATCATGGCGATGTTTCTCAAGCTGGAGGCGTCTGATCCTGAAAGCACTAAAATTCAATCTACCCCCGGCATTCCCGATTTTATGGATTGGAATCAAATCACCGAATTACCTTTTTTCTGGCAGCCCTTTTACAGCTTCACCTTCACCTTGGTCGCGCTCATTATTGTGCCCACGATTATTGCCTACATAGTGGGTGTGGCTATGTTTAAACGGCGTGTGGGTGGGGTTTATTTTGCGATTATTACCCAGGCGATTGCGGCGATTCTGACGATTTTAATTATCGGTCAGCAGGGGTATACAGGTGGTGTAAATGGCATGACAGATTTGCGCACACTGCACGGCTGGGATATTCGCACCGACAACGCCAAATACATTTTTTACTTTTTGTGTGTATTTATGTTGTTTGTATGTTTGCTTATCGCACAATTTATTCGCAAAAGTAAATTGGGCCGTTTGCTGGTGGCAATGCGCGATAAAGAAGATCGCGTGCGCTTTTCGGGTTATGACGTTTCCAACTTTAAAATATTTGTGTTCTGTATTGGTGCCATCTTCGCGGCGATTGGCGGTGCGATGTTCACGTTGCAAGTGGGTTTTATGTCGCCCACGTTGGTTGGCATTGTGCCCTCAATTGAAATGGTAATTTTCTGCGCAGTGGGCGGGCGTTTATCTATCATCGGCGCAGTGTACGGTGCCTTGGTGGTGAACTTTGCTAAAACGTCTTTCTCGGAAAGTTTTCCGGAGCTTTGGTTGTTTGCCATGGGCGGATTATTTATCGCGGTGGTAATGGCATTCCCCAATGGTTTGGCGGGTTTGTACAACACCTATGCCGCGCCTAAAGTGGATGCGTTTTTTGCTAAATTATTTGGTAAAAAACCCATGGATACTTCTGCTCCACCCTCTACACCTGCAACTAAAACACTAACCAAAACCGAATCAACCTCGCTGCCACAAGGAGCACTCCATGAGCCCCAGTAATACAGACTTTGTATTGGCGGTGGAAGGTCTCACCGTTTCATTTGATGGTTTTAAAGCAGTGAATGATTTGAGTTTTTATGTGGATGAAAATGAGATCCGCGTAATTATCGGCCCCAATGGTGCTGGTAAAACTACGGTGCTGGATTTAATTTGCGGCCGCACCAAAGCCACCGAAGGCTCAATCAAGTTTCGCAATAAAGAACTCACCAAAATGAAAGAGCACGACATAGTAAAAGCCGGTGTCGGGCGCAAGTTTCAAACCCCATCGATTTATGGCGATTTAAGTGTGTTTGAAAATTTGGAAATTTCATTTCCGCGCGGTCGCTCAGTATTTGGTGCCTTAGTATTCAAGCGCGATGAAGAGGTGATCAATAAGGTTCATGAAGTTGCCGATATGATTTTTCTTGGCGATCAGTTGGATAAACAAGCGGAACTGCTCAGTCACGGGCAAAAACAGTGGCTGGAGATTGGCATGTTGCTGATGCAAGACCCTGATCTGTTGATGCTTGATGAGCCGGTGGCGGGAATGTCCGTAGGCGAGCGGCAACAAACTGCAGAATTGCTGCGCAGCATTATCAAAGATCGCTCGGTGATCGTAATCGAACATGATATGCAATGTGTTACATCAGGGAAAAATTCTCGCCGAAGGCTCAGTGGATAAAGTCAAAAATGATCCAAAAGTGATTGAAGTTTACCTTGGCCATTAACAGGGTTTTACACCCCTAATAGTACGAGTAACAGCCGGAGAAAAAGTTATGTTGTCTGTATCAGATTACCGCGTCAGTTATGGCCAGAGTGAAGTGTTACACGGATTAAATTTTGAAATAAAACCGCGTGAAATTATCGCCGTTATGGGGCGCAATGGCATGGGTAAAACGACCCTGATGAAATCCTTAATGGGCGTAATTCCCAGCTCGGGCGGCAGTGTTAAATTGCAGGGGACGGAAGTCAGCCATATGAAAAGTCACCAGCGCGTGGCGGGTGGTTTTGGTTTTGTGCCGCAGGGGCGAATGATTTTTTCCAGCATGACGGTGAAAGAAAATATTGAAACCGGTTTAACCACCACCAAGCGCCGCAGTGTGCCCAAAGAGCTTTACGATATGTTTCCGGTATTGCTGGAAATGCGCAATCGGCGCGGTGGCAATTTATCGGGCGGGCAGCAACAACAGTTGGCGATTGCGCGCGCCTTGGCGAGCGATCCGAAAATGTTGTTTCTCGATGAACCCACTGAAGGCATACAGCCGTCTATCATTCGCGAAATAGGCCGCACCTTAAAAATGATTCGCGATCAGCGCGGCCTATCGATTGTAGTATCGGAACAAGTGTTGAGTTTTGCGCTGGATATTGCCGACCGGATTTTGGTGATTGAAAAAGGTGAAATTGTGCATGAAGAATTGCGCGCGACGATTAATGAAGCCAAGGTAGCGTCTTATTTATCGGTGTGATTTTTTAATTTCGTGTAAATATACAGTTTAACTTCAGCCAGCTTTCGCTATGTCTCGGGCGATCGCTGGCTTTTTTATTGCGGATTAATCCTGATGATCTTCCGGAGGTTTTCTATCGCGCGGTTCAGGCATGTTTTCGGGTTTGCACGCAAGTGTCGCGTCGTCGGTTTGGCGTGGTGGTGTGCTGCATACGCCGTTGATTAATTCATCACTGCGCCCCGCAAATGTACAAGCGTCATTTGCGCTTAAGCCTTTGCAGGCGAGCAGGGCTTGTTGCGGTGGCCCTGCATGTCGCTCATCACGCGATGGACGTTGTTGCTCCGCTGCATAAACTGGCAGTGCAAATGAATGAAACAAAACGCCAACTATTCCTAAGCATTGCGCCGCTTTAATTAATGTTTTCATTAGTTACCTCTTTTTACTTGCTGGTATCGGTTGATGGATGCATTCAGTTATCCATAAGACGCAAGCTTTTGGTGTTGGTTCTAACGGCATGTCCAGTGTCATAGTTTTTGCACAATCGATTTACACCAGAATTTCGATGTAAGGCCAATTATTAGTTTTGTTGTAATTGGTCATGTATTAATTGGCGCGCCATCTCATTTTTGTTTGATATTGGTAATACCTGTTTGCTTGTATTTTTGTGACAAGGTATGAAAAATCGCTAAAAGTATCGATTGTCATACAGATTTTATGCTGAAATCATCCTCTACCATTCGGTAGATTGGTAATACCAATAACCCCTATCTAATAACGTTAATAATTAGGAACGTCTCTATGTCGATTAAAAATTTTACTCGTGTGGGCAAACGTGGACTTTTTTGTCTATCTGCTATGTCGGCAATGCTTATCGGTGCTGAAGCATTGGCCATCACTGTTACTGCCAGTGATTCCGACGGCAATCTCCCAGC
The DNA here is from genome assembly GCA_963971905.1 of uncultured Cellvibrio sp. Taxonomy (GTDB): domain Bacteria; phylum Pseudomonadota; class Gammaproteobacteria; order Pseudomonadales; family Cellvibrionaceae; genus Cellvibrio. The sequence goes on along the minus strand of CAXAVL010000019.1, from coordinate 17,164 downwards.
AAATACTCTCGATAACGATTTAAATACCCGTTGGTCAGCCGATGGCAATGGTCAGTGGATTCAATATGACTTGGGTTCTACGCTGTTTGTTAAATCACTGGATGTCGCGTTTTATAAAGGTAATGAGCGCTCATCAACTATTGATATTCAAACCTCTGCCGATGGCAGTAGTTGGCAAAGTGTTTTTTACGGCGCTCAGCCTTCTAGCACTAGTGCACAACAAAATTTTGATGTTGTGGATTCTATTGGCCGTTACGTAAGAATTGTTGGCTACGGAAACACATCCAATACCTGGAATAGTATTACCGAAGTGGATGTAAATACTGCCGCCGTTCCGGTGAGCAGTAGTTCAGCTGCTTCTGCTGCTCCTATTACAGCGTCGGCCAGTGCCGATGATGGCAATGTAGCGGCCAATGTATTAGATAATGATTTGAATACTCGTTGGTCTGCTAATGGCAGCGGTGCTTGGTTGCAACTTGATTTAGGTGCGACGAAACAATTTAGCAGTGTGAATCTTGCTTTTTTTAAAGGCGATCAGCGTTCAGCGTTGTTTGATATTCAAGTGAGCACCAACGGCTCTTCCTGGACGACTGTGTTATCTGGCGCTACCGCTTCTGGTTCAACCACTGGGTTGGAAACCTTTGCGGTTACATCAAGCAATGCACGTTACGTGCGCTTCCTCGGTTATGGCAACAGCGCAAACAGTTGGAATTCTGTGACTGAAATGAGCATTAACACAATCGTCGCGTCCTCATCCAGCTTAAGCAGTTCTTCGGTGAAATCGAGTGTGACCTCTTCGGTTGTAAGCAGCTCTTCAGTGAAGTCGAGTTTGGCATCATCTGTTGTTAGCAGTTCTTCAGTTAAATCAAGTGTTGCTTCATCTGTGGCAAGCAGCAGTGCATCTTCTTGGGTGTCCAGTGGCAAAACTTTAAATGCAACGCCAAGCAACTTGAGCAGTGTATTGGCGACTGCTGGAGCAGGTGATCAAATTATTGTTACCGGTTCTGGTTCAATCAGCATTAAAGATATTAGTTTTAGTTCCCCGGTATTGATTCGCGCGGCGTCAATCGGTGGCACTACGCTGACCAATGCGGCGCTCACTAATGTGAATAACATTATCCTGCAGGGATTTGTGTTTGGTCCTAACACACAGAGTACCTACTTGAAGATTGTTAACTCCACCAATGTACAAATTTTGCGTAACTTGTTTGATCATAAAAATGTGACCAACAGCCAGACGGCGATTGTGCTATCGCAAGCAAGTGATTACGTCTCTATTGGTTACAACGAATTCCGCGATAAAAATATTGGTGATGTGAACGGCACTAAAATCACTGGTAGCTATATCAAAACTCAATTTGATGAGCCGCTGATGAGCAAGCACGTGCATATTTATCGCAACCATTTTAAAAATATAGTGCCATTCCTTGTAAATGGTGTGCCTGCTGGTGATTCTGATCGTGAAGCAATTGCGATGGGAATTGCCAACTCACAAGACGTAGTGACCAATAACGTAGTTGAATATAACTTGTTTGAAAATTGTGATGGTGAGAACGAAATTATTACGGTGAAAACATCGAACAACGTATTCCGCTACAACACCTTCAAAAACTCTATGGGATCTCTTTCATTCCGTTTGGGTTCAAACAACAAGGCTTATGGCAACTATTTCTACGGTGAGGGTACTGGTGCTGCAGTAACCAATGACAACTACGAAACCGGTGGTATTCGTGTGTATGGTGCTGGTCACGAGATCTACAACAACTATATGGAAGGTTTGACAGGTATCAGCTGGCGTCGTCCGATTCTGATCGACTCGGGTGATACGCAAGACAGCACCGGTGGCGATAGCCATGAAACCTCTAGCAATATCGCGGTTTACAACAATACTATTGTTGATAGCTTGGGCGGTGGCATTCATCTTGGTGGCGATGTCTACAAAAACATGCCATACAATATTTCTGTTACTGGTAATACGGTGATATCAAGCAGCGGTATTTTGTTTAACAACGTTGCCGATAAATCCACTAACCTTTGGTCAAACAATCAGGCGTATGCCACTGGTTCTGCAACTGCAGTAGGTGGCGGAAGTTTGAGCGCTGCGCAAGTATTGGTATTGAGCAGTAAACCTGCTGTTACCAAGCCCGCTGCGCTGACCGCAAGTAATGTAGGTCGTAACGCTCCTTAATCGATTAATCAGTAAGGCGTTATGCTTTGCATGTAAAAACCGATCCTGCGAGGGATCGGTTTTTTTTCGCGTAGAGAAAGCGCTATCTATTTTTCCATACGTTAAATGACGTAGCTCTGCGCGCTATTTGTCGTATGGTGAATCATCGGTGCGCACCAGATACTGATCTTGTTCCGTGACAATTTGTCCAACCACAGCAGGAGTCAGTACCATGGCTGAAACGATTATCAAAATAGATTTAACTAAATCGCCCTATGAAAATGAAATGATTCACAACCGCTGGCATCCGGATATTCCCATGGTGAAAACCGTGAAGCCTGGCGAAGATTTTATTATTGAATGTTACGACTGGACTGGCGGTCAAATTAAAAATGACGACTGTGCCGATGACGTGCGCGATGTAGATTTATCGCAAGTGCATTTTCTGTCCGGCCCTGTGGGTGTTGAAGGTGCAGAGCCAGGCGATTTATTGGTGGTCGATATTCTTGATATTGGCGCCTTTCAAGAAAGTCTTTGGGGCTTTAACGGCTTTTTCTCCAAACAAAATGGCGGTGGTTTTTTAACAGAACATTTTCCTGAAGCGCAAAAATCGATCTGGGATATCAACGGCATGTTCACTAAATCCCGTCATATTCCGAATGTGGAATTTGCGGGATTAATGCATCCCGGTTTGATCGGTTGTTTGCCTTCCAAAGAAATGCTGTTGGAGTGGAACAAACGCGAAAAAGAGCTTTACGACACTGAACCGGATCGCGTTCCGGCACTCGCGACACTGCCTTATGCCGATACAGCCCATATGGGCAAGATGGCTCCCGATGCTGCAAAAATTGCCGCTGCAGAAGGTGCGCGCACCGTTCCGCCGCGTGAGCATGGCGGTAACTGCGATATTAAAGATTTATCGCGCGGTTCCAAAATTTATTTCCCTGTATATGTAAAAGGCGGCGGCTTATCCGTCGGTGATTTGCATTTTAGTCAAGGCGATGGCGAGATCACGTTTTGCGGTGCGATTGAAATGGCCGGTTGGATTCATTTGCGGGTGAGTTTAATCAAAGACGGCATGGCGAAATACGCGATTAAAAATCCGATCTTCAAGCCGAGCCCAATTGCACCGAAATATGACGACTACTTAATCTTTGAGGGTATCTCTGTTGATGAATATGGCGAGCAACATTATCTGGATGTGCATGTCGCCTATCGCCAGGCGTGTTTGAATGCGATTAACTACATGACCAAATTTGGTTACTCAAAAGCCCAAGCCTATTCCATTCTCGGTTGTGCGCCGGTGCAGGGGCATATTTCGGGTGTGGTAGATATACCAAATGCCTGCGCGACGCTCTGGTTGCCCACGGATATTTTTGATTTCGATGTCAATCCATCGGCAGAAGGCCCCTCCAAAAAAGTATCGCCGGGAATGGATGTGCCTTTATCGAAGGATAAATAGGAGTAATAACTATGCCCGTTTACGACTACAAGTGTGCAGACCATGGTTTGTTTTATGAATTGGCCTCTATGGATGATTCGAGCAAGCCCATTGCATGTCCAAGCTGCGCAAAGCTCTGCCCCCGCGTAATAATGATCGCGCCGGAGTTTTTGGATATGAAAAAAGAAAATCGTGCAGCGCATGCGCGCAATGAAACAGCCATGCATGCCCCGGTGTTTTCCACACCGGAGTATCGCGCTGAACAACAAGCGCGTCGCGAGCATAAACACGGCAAGGGTTGTGGGTGTGGCGACAAACCGATTCGGAAATCGAATTTAATGTATACCGCTGGCGGCAACAAAATGTTTCCATCAATGCGACCGTGGATGATTAGCCATTGAGTTGATCTGGGTTTGTGCAATAAAAAAGGGCTTCCTGTGAAGCCCTTTTTTAATAAATGGGATTTTCTAATGTTTTTGTGCCGGTGCACGCAAGGTGTCAATATAGTCGTTCAGCGTGCCAAATAAATCGCCCAGTAATTCCGGTGCCTGCATGCATTTAGCTGCGCCCATAATGCCTTGATAGCTGCTAAAAATGAACATCGAAATTTTTGCCGGATCTATGTCTTTTCTGACTATGCCATCGACTTGCCCTTGTGCAAGCGAATGCACTATGGTCATGTGTACGCCTTCAAATACCTTTTCCAAACGCTGGTGAAAACCGGCATCGATTGCAGCCATTTCCTGATTCAGATTATTCAGCGGGCAGCCATTAAAGGCGACGGCATTTTGAAAAGATTCAGCTTTTCGTAAAAACATTTTTTGCAGAGTGGTTAGCGGATCTTTGGATTCCAGAAACAGCTCTTCCCACACACTTTGAAACTGCCCCATCAAAACTTCGTCGACCACTGCATAACCCAGGGCCAATTTATTGGGAAAATAATGATAAAGAGCGCCTTTGGCTAGATTGGTCTTTTGCAGTATGGAGTCAATACGCATACCTTGATAACCGTTTTGGAAAATCTCTTCCCGTGCGGCTTCCAGTATGCGGGTGCGTGTTTGTTCGGCGTTACGTTCAGTGGTCATAATTGTCTCTTGGGTATGTAATTATTTTATTGTTGTCGAGTTTCATGACATCCCAGTGAAACACTTTAGTAAAAACAGTCTCATTAAAACACAGCGCCGTTAAAATGACGGCGCTTGAATTTTTACCACATTGCTTTTGATATTGGCTATTAAACTTGCACAGAATATTAGCAGACATGCATTTAGCTCGAAGGTTTCCTCAAACCATTGGGATAAGTCCTTATCAATACTGAAAAACTCCCGGTCAAACGGCCAGCCACAGGCATAGAAAATGCAGCCCAGTATGGTCAGCATAATGGTGGGTGATAACAAAATGCTGCCTACGTTGCGCACAACCGATTTGATCCTGCGCGACATATGCCAAGTAAAACCTAGAATCATTAATACGGCAATTACACGCAATGTTTTTTCCAGTATATCCCACACGACACTGCTGCCTAGTTTATCTATATCCACTTCGCGCAAGAAAAGCGCTAGGGCGAATAATGCCAAGCCTATGCGAATATCGCGCCTTAGGCCGGTGTCATGGTCTTTAAACGCGCGCCAACCTTGAACTAAGGCCGCCAAAAGCAAAAAACCACCTTGTGCTAGTTCGAGCAGGGCGTTTTCGTGTGCAATTGCTGAGTTGAACTGCCAAGCCTCAAAACTCAATGTGCTACTGATTGCCAATATGCCAATTATAAAAAAACTAAAGGCTATTGTTCTGATCTGGCTGGTATAACTCATCAACTCCAGCGAAAACGGCTGGAAGTCGGCTTTGTGATAGGGCGAGCGTAACTCAAGGCTTGGAAAATTCTGGAGTGATGGCATCTGCGAAAGTAACGATTTGAATCTCTCTTTCATTAAGGTTTTGCTCCTTGAGCGATCTTGTAGTGCCTGGTTTTTTAATCGTAAACCGACCAATTGGTCGGTCGTCATTAGATAACAGACCAAGTGGTCTGTCAATTTAACTTTTGTGAAAAAGTGTGGAGTTTGGATTGGGCATGGAAAGCTCAATTAATCCAGCTTTAAGTTTGGGTGAGTAAGCTGTGTTGTGCTGGGCGTTAACACTCGTGGCAGACTGGGTTATGCTGCAGGGCTCTCACATATTATGGAGGAGTGACCATGAAACCTCGCAGTAAAATGAAGCCGCTGTTGGCGCTGTTGATTTTTGCCCTTGGTCTGGGCGTGCTCAATAGCGTTAATACACAGCAATTGCTGGAATCGGATGCTGCACAAGCACAGTTGCAGCTGACGGCAGAGGGCGGTAGTGCTGCTGGGGCGGATGTATTAATTGCGGAAGCATTTCGCAATGGGCGGTCCAATGTCCAGCTTGGCGGAGAGGGCAGGGTGCTGCGCATTTTGCCGGATGACAACGAGGGGAGTCGCCACCAAAAATTTCTATTGGAGCTGGATTCTGGTCACACTTTATTGATTGCTCATAATATTGATTTGGCGCCGCGTGTAGAGAATCTGCGCGAGGGCGAACGTTTGGAGTTTTATGGTGAGTACGAATGGAATCAGAAAGGTGGTGTCATTCACTGGACTCATCATGATCCACGGGGGCAGCATCCCGGTGGTTGGCTGAAATATGAAGGCCGTATCTATAAATAAATAGTTTTAACACAATAAGAAATTTACCGAGGAACAATGATGAATAACCCCAGTACTGTTAGCCGCTATAGCCCGATTATTATTGGTTTGCACTGGTTTATGTTTGTGCTGTTGATTGCGGTGTTTGCCACCATTGAAATGCGCAGCTTATTTCCGCGCGGCAGTGATCCGCGGGATTTGGTTAAGGCATTGCATTTTATGCTGGGGATTGCCGTGTTGTTGCTGGTAGTTATTCGCCTTGGTGTGCGTTTATCCAGCCCTACGCCTGCAATTGTTCCTGCGCCGCGTTCGATTGAAAACCTGCTCGCCAAAATCATGCATATCGCGCTCTATGTTTTTATGATTTTTATGCCGATTGCCGGCTGGATAATTTTAAGTGCTGAAGGCCACGGCGTTCCTTTTTTTGGTTTGGAGTTGCCGCCTTTAGTCGGTAAAAATGATGAGCTGGCGGAACAGGTTGAAGATATTCACAAACTGGTTGGTGAAATTGGTTATTACCTGATTGGCTTGCATGTATTGGCAGGTTTATTTCACCACTATATAAAGCGCGACAATACCTTAACGCGCATTTCACTGACCAATAAAAAGTCTTGAAACTATGCCTCATCGCGAGGGACATCGTTCCCATCACTCAGGTTGGTTGCGCGCTGCGGTATTGGGCGCAAACGATGGCATCATTTCCACTGCTAGTTTGATGATGGGCATTGTCGCCGCGCAGGCTGATTCCTCTGCCGTTTTGTTGGCCGGTGTGGCGGGGCTGGTGGCGGGCGCGATGAGTATGGCTGCCGGCGAATATGTTTCGGTTCGCTCACAGGCAGATACCGAGGCGGCTGACCTTGCACGCGAAACCCATGAGCTTGCGACTGATGCAGCAGGCGAGCATCGCGAGTTGGAAGAGATTTATGTCGCGCGCGGTTTGCAGCGGGAACTCGCCCGCGAAGTAGCCAAACAATTAATGCAGCACGATGCGCTCGGCGCCCACGCACGGGATGAGTTGGGCATCACCGATATGTACAGCGCGCGGCCACTGCAAGCGGCGCTCACTTCCGCTGCCACTTTTGCAGTTGGTGCGCTGATTCCGTTATTGGTTGTGTTGTTGCATCCTGCACAATATTTATCCTTTGCGATTGTAGCGAGTTCACTGCTTGCGCTGGTGTTGTTAGGTGGGCTTGCCGCTAAAGTGGGCGGCGCCAATCTCTGGCTTGGCGCTGCCCGCGTCGGTTTTTGGGGGGCTGCCGCTATGGCGTTAACCTCTGTCGCTGGGCATTTATTTGGTGTTGTGTTCTGATCCAAAAATAATGGCGATTACCTCGCTCATGGCGCGATTAATCTGCGCAAATGTTTCGTCGCTCGCCAGAATTTCTTGTGCAGTTTGGGTGTAGCGCGAACCATCAATATCCTCGCCGCAATGTTCAATCAGCGCGCGCGCCGATTCAGGTGTGGTTTCCAAATGGAACTGGAAACCGTAAACCTTCTCTTGATACACATAAGCCTGATTGGCACAGCCTTCGCTGCGCGCGAGATGAACCGCACCGGGTGGCAATGCAAAAGTATCGCCGTGCCAGTGAAACACTTCCGGGTAACGGGAAAATACTTGCGCGATAGGGTGAGTCGCCGCTGCGGGATCAATCGTGATTGGCAGCCAGCCAATTTCTTTGTGCGGGTTGCGGGTGACTTTTGCGCCGAGCACATCGGCAATTAGCTGGGCGCCCAAACAAATTCCCAGCACGATTTTTCCGGCGCCGATGGCCTGTTTAATCAGGATTTTCTCATCGGCCAGCCAGGGGTAGAGCGCTTCATCATAAATGCCCATTGGGCCGCCCATGACGATTAATGCATCAAACTCATCGAGTGCCGGGGCTGCATCGCCTCTGTACCAGTGAGTGCTGGACAGCGCGTAACCGCGCGCGTGAAAGTCGTTGGCCATGCTGCCAATATCTTCAAAGGCAACATGTTGCAAGCTGTGAATTCTCATAGAGGGTTCCTTCTGTTGCTCATAGGCGCTGGTGAAAATGGATAAAACGGTGCTGATTATGCAGAAAACCATGGGGTTGGTGGCCATTAATTCCCTCCAACTGGCGTCAAAGCCGCTGATTGTCTGATGATTGGTGTATACTCGGGCACAGTTCATGCGTGCAATTAATAGACTGTTTGCGCGTTCCTTCTACTGTCTCGCCACAGGTTTGAATTCCTTGGTAGGTTTGAACCCCTCTAATGCCAGATTTGAACGCCCTGATGCATAAGCGCGAAGCAGTAGTTTATCGGTAAGTCTGCGTGACTTCCCCCCCTAAGCCTCTGGCTGCAATAACTTTTGGTGAATAGATTGATCGGAAATTTCTTTAAAAAATTGATAGGTTCAGGTGCGGAAAAACCTGAAAAGAACGAGGCAACATCCAAGCCTGCTAGTGACAAACCCGCCGCAAAAAAACATCCCCGCGAGCGCAGTGGCCAGAACAATCGCGGCAATCGCAACTCCCGCGACCAGCGCCAAGGTCAAAAAAGCGAGCAACAAACTCCTGCAGTAAAGCGCGATCACTCGCCCAAACCTGCGCGTCATGCTGAGCATCGTCCAAGAAAAGCCGTTAAGGTCGATCATGGCCCTTGGGATATTGCCCAGTTTGAGGTAGAGCAAATCGAAGGCAAAAGCCGCTTCCATGATTTTGATCTAGAGCTGCCGATCATGCGCGCGATTGCGGATCTCGGTTTTAAATACTGCTCGCCGATTCAGGCGCAATCTTTACCCTACGCTTTGCAAGGTAAGGATGTAGTGGGCAAAGCCCAAACCGGTACGGGTAAAACGGCGGCGTTTTTAACCGCAATCATCGATGATTTGCTTAAAAATCCTATCACCGAAAAACGCTACGCCGGTGAAGCGCGTGCACTGATCATTGCACCGACGCGGGAGCTGGTGATCCAGATTGCCGAAGATGCCAAAAGCCTGTGTAAATACACGGATTTAAAAATTCATACACTGGTTGGCGGTATGGATTACGTCAAACAACAGCGCCACTTACACGATGATCTGGTCGATATTCTGGTGGCCACACCCGGCAGACTGCTCGATTTTTGTGGCAATAAAGACGTCTATCTCGATCAGTTGGAAATTCTTGTTATCGATGAAGCCGACCGCATGCTCGATATGGGCTTCATTCCGCAAGTGCGTCAGATTGTGCGCCAGACACCTAAGCGTGAAGATCGCCAAACGCTGTTTTTCTCTGCCACCTTTACCGATGAAGTGCGCACTCTGGTTGAGCAGTGGACATACCAGCCGACAACGATTGATATAGAGCCGGAATCCGTCGCCAACGAGCGCGTTGATCAACATGTGTATCTGGTGTCGACTGAAGAGAAATACACACTGCTTTACAACCTGATTCAACAAGAACATGCCGAGAGCATGATTGTATTTGCCAATCGCCGCGATGAGTGCCGCGATTTGCAAGAAAAGCTGCAACGTCACGGTATTAAAGCAGGCCTGCTCTCTGGTGAGATTGCGCAGAACAAACGCGTTTCTACTTTGGATGCATTTAAATCCGGTGATATTAAAGTGCTGGTGGCAACCGATGTGGCCGGGCGCGGGATTCATATCAGCGGTATCAGTCACGTGGTGAATTTCACCTTGCCAGAAGAGCCGGAAGATTATGTGCATCGCATTGGTCGCACCGGTCGCGCCGGTAAAAATGGGACCTCGATCAGTTTTGCCTGCGAAGACGATGCCTTGTTGTTGGAGCCTATTGCAAAGCTGTTGGGCAAACCAATCAAGTGTGAGCAGCCACCGGAATATCTGTTGTTGACCCCGCCCGACAGCCCGCCAGCACCGCCGCGGGCACGTACCAATGAGCGGTTTAGTAATCGCTCGGTCGGCAATCGCCCTGGTGGCAACCGCAGCCGCAGGCCACGCAACTAAGCACACTTGTTTATCGCTAACCATTGATTGATCCGCCCGGTATTCACCGGGCGCTCCCATCGCCTGGAAGGGTTATGTCGTCTGCTAAATCTGCCTTGTTAACCCTGCATTTGGGCGCGTTCCTGATGGGCGCGACCGGGCTTTTCTCCAAAATTATTGAACTGCCCGCGTGGGATATTACCGGTTACCGCACCTGGATTGCGGCGGTGGTATTGTTTCTCTGGGTCTGGTGGCGTGAATCTCATATTGGCCTGAAATCCCTGCGTGATTTTGGTCGCATGTTTATTCTGGGTCTGTTGCTGGCTTTGCACTGGATTACTTTTTTCCATTCGATGCAGGTCGCCAATATCGCCGTGGGCATGATTTCGCTCTATGCCTATCCGGTCGTCACGGTATTTCTGGAGCCATGGCTCAAGCGCACCAAGCTCGACTGGCGCGATGTAGTGAGTGGTTTTTTGGTACTGGTCGGGATCTATTGCCTGGTGCCGGAGTTCGATCTAGGTAACAACATGACCCAGGGCGTGATCTGGGGAGTGATTTCCGCGCTCACCTTCGCGGTGCGCAATTTATTGTTGGGCCATTGGTTTAGCAAACAAAGTGCGGCGCGCTCCATGAGCTATCAAGTCCTGGTAGTTGCACTTCTAATGACGCCGGTTTTGTGGCTGTCACCGCATCAGCCTACACAGCACGATTGGTGGTTACTGTTGTGTTTGGGTATCGGGTTTACCGCCATTACTCACACGCTGTTAGGGTTTTCACTGCGTTATCTAAAGGCAAAAACCGTGGGCTTGGTGGCTTGTTTACAGCCGGTCTATGCCGTGGGTTATGAGATCGCCTTTCTGCATACCTATCCCGGAATGAGCACCTTACTTGGCGGCAGTATTATTATGGCGGCGGCAATTTATGAGTCGGTACGCGAGCACAAAAAATCTGCGCGTTGATGTTTACACCTTATTGAAAGGTCATCTTAAGCGCTAAATTTTAAGTCTAATCATAGGCTTAGCGCATTTTTCCAAGCTTTTGCCAAACATTGGCTACACTCAATGAATACTTACGCATTTGTTGAGTGGTTTGCTATGAAAAAAATTCTCATTGTAGAAGACAGCGATATGGTGATGAAGGTATTGCGCCATTTGGTGCAAAGCGCATCGCTGGATTATGAAGCTGTCTATGCCGTCAGCCTGGCCCAGGCGACTAGTCTTTGCGAGCAAGCGCCAGAGGAGTTTTTTGCGGCGCTGGTCGATCTGAATCTGCCCGATGCGCCGGATGGTGAAGTGGTAGATTTTACCCTCAGCAAAAAAATTCCCACCATTGTGCTTACCGGTTCTTACGATGAAAAACGGCGCGAGCAATTATTCAACAAGGGTATCGTCGATTACGTAACTAAAGAAGGTCGCTACGCCTACAGCAAAGCGATTGGCATGATTCATCGGCTGGAAAAAAATCAGCGCATCAAAGTATTGGTGGTAGATGATTCGGATATGTCGCGCAAACATATGGCGAATTTGTTTCGTCGCCATTTATTTCAAGTGGTGGAAGCCGTTGATGGTGTTGATGCAATCAAAGTGCTGCTGGATAACCCGGACATTAAATTATTAATCACCGATTACAACATGCCTCAAATGGATGGCTTCGAATTGGTGCGCAACCTACGCTACAAGTACGACAAAACCGATCTGATTATGATTGGTGTTTCCGGTGAAAGTAGTGAGGCGCTCTCGGCGAAATTTATCAAACACGGCGCCAATGATTTTTTGCGCAAACCTTTTCATCCGGAAGAATTCTATTGCCGCATTATTCATAATATTGAATATCTTGAATTGGTCGAGCAGATCACGGAAAACGCTCAGCGCGATCATCTTACCGGGCTGTATCATCGCGCCTACTTTTTTAATGCCGCGCGCGAACTGTATAAAACCGCAGTAGAAAAAGCGGCTCCGCTGTCTATGGCCATTATCAATATCGATCAATTCAGCAACATTAATCAGCATTATGGCAATGTCTGGGGCGATGTCGCGCTCAAACATATTGCGGCTAATTTACACAATATGCTCGGGCGATTTTTATTGGCGCGAGCCGACAGCGATGATTTTTATGTATTAATGCCGGGGTTAGATCACGAAAAAGCAGCGGCGTTGTTAAGCAAAGTGAAACAATTACTCGCAGCTGAAGCCTGTACGCTGAATGGCGAGACCTGTAATTTTTATTTCAGTGCAGGTGTAACAAGTCAGCTGCACCAGAGTCTCGACCAGCAAATCGCCCAGGCTCACACTTACTTGCAACACGCCAAAGAGGCTGGTGGCAATATGGTTGTAGATGATGGGGATGCTGAAGAATAGCGAATATTCTTACTTGGAATTGCTAAATAGAGTTGCATAGAGTTAGAGGGTGTCATCATCGTCACTCCCGCAAGCGGGAGTCCAGTTTTTTGATTTTTCCTTAAAACTTATGGGTCCCCGCTGCGCGAGGATGACGATCTTGGTCAATCAAATCATTATTGCGATGAAAGATGTTTTACTTCTTTCACCCAATATAAAGTTGCTCCCGCTACTGCGATTGGCGTAACAAAAATATTTAATACCGGCACCATACTGCCCAACAAGATAATCCCGCCATAGGAATAACTGGTGAGCGGCTGCTTATTCAAGCGGCGCCGCAATTCGCGAAAACTGAGTTGGTGGTTATCGGCGGGATAATCTGAATACTGCACCGCCATGCACCAGCAGCTCCAAATCGCGCCGATCAATACACCCAGTAAGTTTGCACCAGGAATAAAAAACAGCGCGATAAACACCAACAAAATCAGTAAGCCACGGCTGACAAAATACCAAAGCTTCACCGCTTCGCGTTGCAGTGTGCGTGGAATTAATTGCCCCCAGGGTTCATCTGGCGGTGCAACGCCGGTTAAGTGGGTTTCGATTTTCTCGGCCAGTAAACCAAAAAATGGCGCCGCTAAAAAATTGGTAATGATATTAAAGCTGTAACCATAGACAACCAAAAAAACAAATCCCACTAGCGGCCACAATAGCCAGGCAAACCAGTCCAGCCAATCCGGCGACCAGTCCAGCACCAGAGCAAAAAAATCGCCAAAGGCGTGATAGAGCGCAATCGTTACCGCGAAAAAAATAACCAGATTAATTAACAGCGGAATTAGAATAAAACGGCGAAATCCCGGCTTCACCACCAGCCGCGCCCCCGCCAAAAAATAATCTATCGCAATACCCGGAGAACCTTGCATTTATTCTTTCCTTTTCAAACGTTGTAATAAGTAGTCACTGCTCGCAAACACCAAACCCGCCAGCGCGCCGTATAAATGCGATTCCACTGCCACCGCAACGGGCAGCAGCGCCTGCAAATCAGTCGCCTCGTAATCGGCGCTATTTTCCTGCATTAATTTAGCCAGCACCATGCCTAAGGCGATGACACGAATCCAAATAGGATAACTGCGCGGGAGCAATAATCCAGCCACAATTAACCCGTGAATCGCGCCAGATAAACCTGCATAAGGCGAATACTCAGGGTTCAAGAGGTAAATCCAAACCCCTACGCTGGCACAGCACCAGAGCAATAACAGCGAGAATTTTTTAAACGAATATTCTGCAAAAAAAGCCAGTGCACATAACAGCAGCGCCGCCGCATTCATCAGCGTATGTAGCCAACCAAAATGGACCAGGTTGCCGGAAAGCAACCGCCACACCTCGCCAGCGGCGACTTTAGTCGGTTCGAGGCTGAGCGTGTCAAACACCATCGCATCCGTTGCAGTAAGGCAGAGCAGTTATTTTAATAGTGGGCATCGAATGTGCTGTAGGCAATGAATGGAGGTCGCATCTTAGACTCTGAACGCAGGTTGGTGCAAATTACCCTAATGCCAATTCCATTGAGCTAAAATTGGTTGGTTATCGTACAAGCTACATCTATTAATCAACAGGTAAACGCAATGTTCTCGTTTTTCAAAAAAGACCCACTCAAAGCACTCAACAAACAATATCTGCAAAAACTGGAAGAGGCCATGCTTGCGCAGCGCAATGGCGATATCCGTTTGTATTCTACGTTGACGAGTGAAGCGGAGGATATGTTGAAGAAGATGGAGGCGTTAGATAAATCAACGGAAGGTTAATACCTAATATAAAGCTGATAGCAACGTCAGCTTTTTAGTTGCCGCAACCTAAGTGATTAGTCATTGGGCTTTAGCTGTAAACGCAGTTAATCACTTAAACAATTTCAGCAGTGTTAAGCGTTCACCAAGCGTTTAATTTTTACGGCTTTTTGAAAGTTGTTCGGGTGCATCCTAAAAACCATTTGCAGTGAATACCAAGCTTGTGTAAACGCTAATAAAATCATAGCGATAGCCTAAGTGTCCCACTTATTTTTTCCAACTGGCACACTTGCGTTTTTCAATCACTTTATCGCCCAGCCTAAACTGACTAACAAATCACTCACCGTTCGCGTTAGGCTTCCGCACTCGTAGCTTGCAGTTTTTTAACTGCGGCGCGTTGTTCCCATACTAATAATTGATTCAACTTTTCTACTATCCTCATCGGAGAATCTCCATGCATCCCTATTTAAAATGTCCTGCGCGGCTATTGCCTTTTATTCTATTTGCCAGCCTGGGTTACGCTGAAATGTGTTCCGCAGCGCGCTTTCAAGCGGAGGATTACACCGCTGCGTTTGATACCACTACCGGCAATACGGGCAATGTGTATCGCACCGGTGATGTTGATATTCAGGCAACTAGCGATACCGGCGGTGGTTTTAATGTGGGCTGGGTTGAGCCGACGGAATGGCTCAGCTTTAAAAATTTGAGCATTCCCACTACGGGCGATTATTTAATTAGCGCGCGTGTCGCCAGCGAAAGCGGTGGCACCTTGTCGCTGGATTTAAATGGCGGCTCTATTCAGTTGGGGCAGCTTGCGATAACTGGCACTGGCGGCTGGCAAACCTGGAAGACGTTTTCAAAAGTGGTGAAAATAAATGCGGGCACTTACAGCCTGGGTGTTTACGCTACTACCGGCGGCTGGAATTTAAATTGGGTCGATGTGGTGTCTTGCCAGCAAACGGATTGTGGTCATGCCATTCCGGGGCGTGTGGAAGCGGAGCGTTACAGCGGTTTTCTGGATACCACAGCGGGCAACACCGGCGGCCAATTGCGTAACGATAATGTGGATATAGAACTCACAAATGATTCAGGAGGTGGTTACAACGTAGGTTGGATCGAAGCAGGTGAATATTTGCGTTACAACCTCTACGTAAACACCAAGGGGCGGTACAAAATTACTGCGCGAGTGGCATCGCCCAATAGCGGCGCCTATTTCAAATTAAAAATTAATGGCCGCGATCTTGGTGGTCGTATTGGTGTGCCCAACACCAATAATTGGCAAACTTGGCAAAATGTGAGTATTGAGGCATCGCTTGATCAGGGCGTGCAGGAATTGGAAGCTTATTTTGAAACCGGTAATTTCAATTTAAATTATGTGGATTTTGAATACCTCGGTCCAACCGATGGCTCTAGCAGTTCCAGTAGTAGCTCCAGCAGTGCGAGCACACTCAAAGTGATGACCTATAACGTGCGCACTACACCGGCGGGTGATGTGGGTGAGCGCTTTTGGGATAACCGCAAAGCCGAGTTGGTGAAGGCCATTAAAATCCAGTTACCGCAAGTAATTGGTTTTCAAGAAGCAACCAGTGAGCAGCACGATTACATCAAAAACAATTTAGGTAGCTTGTGGAGTTCATCGCCCGCGCGTCAGATTATTTATCGCAACGATGCGTTTGATGCGGTGCAGAGCGGCATCATTGAATTGATTGCCGATGAGTGGGGCAGACGTACCAGTGAATGGATAAAGCTGCGCAGAAAATCTGATGGCCGCGAGTTTTTGTTTTTGAATAATCATTGGGGTGTTGATGGCAATTCGCAGCAAGGCTCTGCCAATATTTTGCGCGATAGAATTGCCAGCTTGAATCAAAGTTGGTCGCTACCAACCATTTTATTGGGCGATTTAAATGCTACACCCAACAGTGGTCCGATCAATGCATTGAAGAATCAAACACAACTCATCAGTTTGTTTACCGGCAATACCTTTAACGGTTGGAACCCGACGGCTAATGTGCAATTGGATTACATCTTTGCCAGTAAATTTACAGTGTCTGGCTGTAACCTCATCACTTACCGCGAAGGCACTACACCGCCATCGGATCACTTCCCCATATTCTGTGAACTGAATTTTTTGTAGGCGAACATCAATTTAGCAGAGCACGAAGCGCGTAATATAACCCAACAGATTAACGGGCAATGCGTCGCTTTTATTAATAACTCAGGGGGTTCATTCTTGTTTGTACAAAAGCATAGAATGAAGCCCCAACATTTTCGTTTTTGGTAAGAATTTTCTTATCGCACGTTGCGATTAATTTTTGCTTTAAGACTTCTTCTACTGCCAATTATTTTCATAGTGTAGGGCGGGGTTCGTGCAGCAAGCCGAGTTCGACCAAGATCGGTAACTTCGGCTTCACCCATAATGGTTAACGTTTATTTCGTAGCCTGTATGGAGCCTAGCGGAATACGGGAGGTGTAAATATTTGAAACCTTCAATAATCGAATCGCTTCACGCTCCTTAAATAATCCCGCATTACGTTAGCCTCCATACAGGCTACTTGTTGAACCTTCATGAGTTTAACTTCGCATAACGGCCAATTGCGGACATTAGAAGGTCGTAAGTATGCTGATGCAGCGTTCAATATTTTGTCGGTGCACGTTCTACAATTGCGGACAAAAAAAACCGCTATATAAGCGGTTTTTTTGCGGTACTTACTGTCAAAAACTATTGCTCGCTTAGCGCGGCAGCAGAGGCAACTTTTTCTCTAATTAATCCGCTGGTAGAGTTCAACGCAGCCCGTAAAGATGGTGCCAGTGCAGGTGGAACTGGACTTCCCAGCTTTTACTAGACACTTTCGAGCCTCTGAAAAAACGCCTCTTC
>CAXAVL010000018.1:0-32622 GCA_963971905.1 uncultured Cellvibrio sp. | reverse complement strand
CTGATGCAAGAAGCTAAGGCTGATCCCACAACAACGTTTGTTGGGGCGCTCACCATTCTCTTACGCGAAGGTATCGAAGCGTTGTTGATTGTCATCGGCATGATTACATTCTTGAAAAAGACGGACAGGCCTGAAGTGCTCCGCCATGTCCATAGAGGTTGGATAAGTGCCTTGCTTGCTGGCGTGCTGACGTGGGTCGTGGCAACTTATCTAATCGGCATTAGCGGTGCTAACCGTGAGGTGACTGAGGGGCTTGGATCTGTACTCGCAGCAGTCGTTTTGCTTAGCGTTGGATTGTGGATGCATCAAAAAAGTAGCGCTGGCAAATGGCAAGATTATTTGAAAGAAAAATTATCCATGGCAGTGTCGCAACGTTCAGCGTGGGCATTATTTGCTCTGGCTTTTATCGCGGTGTATCGCGAGGTTTTTGAAACCGTGCTGTTTTATTCCGCATTGGCAGCGGATGGTAATAGCGGCGCATTGATAACAGGTTTTTTTACAGCCTTATTGTTATTGGTAGTAATAGCGTGGATATTGTTGCGCACAAGTGCACGTATGCCGCTGGGAACATTCTTCTCTGTCACATCCATATTGGTGGTTGTGCTTGCAGTGGTGTTAATTGGCAAAGGCATATCGGCTTTGCAAGAGGCTGGGTGGATAGACGTAACGCTCATTAATATCCCGCGTGTAGAATGGCTCGGACTTTATCCAACGCTGGAGACATTCATCGCACAAATAATTGTAGGATTTGTCGCAGCGGGTGGCTTCGGTTGGAGCTGGTTTAAAACTCGCATTACTACGATTAAAAAATTAAAGGACTAATGAATTTGAATTGAGAAATGGGGATTGAGCTTTCTGCCAGTACTTATAGGCTATGTGATCTCTACCGCAGGAAAAAAGCAAATACATGCTACAACACACCCAATTAGGGAGACTAGAACCAATGCGTAGCTACTTTAAAAAGAATTAATAGAAAATTGGATAGCACAGTTCGACCTAGAGATATAGGAGGGATAATGCATTTTATCCTTACCGAAAAGACTATTGTTTGATGTCAACTAGCAGTGAATGAAATACCTTGTTTCATTTGAACCAAGGACCGCTTTGGGCACGCTTCCGACCTTCAATCTGTTGCGGTGCGCACACTTGGTCTAAGCGACCTATGCCAATTCACTAGCTAGAAGCAGTCTTATCATGCGAAATATAGTGGCGTCAATTACGCCATCTTACAGCTGGATAACCCATACGCATGTCACACGTTATTTGCCGATGAGCTGTTCGTAGAGCTGCATTGATTGATGCAAGGGGGGGACTAAGTTTTTCCAGTCGTCGCGCCGAGTCGGTATCTTTAATTGGAGCAAGGGTATGACATTTTTGGTGTCTTCAAGTACGGGCAGGTTATTTATTAGCTCTATAGCCTCTTCGCAGTCATCAAAGCAGCCGATACCGGTATCTGGCTTTTGCACTACTTGATAAAATGCAGTGATTAACCTGCCATCATCGGGCCGTAAGAACTCGAAGTATCGTATTTCGTGGGTGAAGGTCGATGCGACGCATGTGATTTTCAAATCGAAATCCTTTTGATTCGGTGAGCAATCTGATCTTGTGCGCTCAGGGTACGCGTTTATTATTATATGTAAGTAAAGGTGATTTCTTAGTAATGTTTTACTTATCTGAAGTTGCTGATGACAGCCGCCAGATTAATATCATTGAAATCAAAGTAAACGCTAAAAGTCCCATATCTCCTCCTAGAGTAATATCATCCACTGGGTCAACTTTCGACCCACGCTCGGGCTCGTATTAGTAAGCTGTATCATTTTATTTAATTAGTAACCAAGGTCGCTAGTCGATTAATGATAAGTTTCGTGTGAGATATGTCTTACAAGGCTCTTCTACGACAAGCACTCATTAGGCATTTTAAAGTACGACTTCATCACAGAGGCATGTTGTATTTCGCGGTTCGACCTAACACCATGTCACTTTTTTGTGCCCATGATACGACACTGCAAGTCCAGCAGATATTAAAGCTTGCGCAATGCTCTTGCCATCAACAAAAACCTCCGCATCTATTCGAAAGTATTTATCGCGACGCATTTGTCTTAATTCAATTGTTTTTGCTGACCGAATCATTGCAACGGTTTTTTTCTTAGCCATTCTTGCAAGCTCGATTTCTTTTTTGCACTTGCCACGCATTTCAGGCGTATCTATCCCGGATATACGTATGCCTATATTTTTTCCAGCAATGCCAGGCCAACTATCTATCGTGGCGGTAAACGTATCTCCATCGTAAATTGTGGTTACCCTACTTACTTTGACGTCGCCATAAGTTGGTTGGCCTGCTTGCACTACTAACGATGCACCTATGAGTGCAACAAATAATGTACTTCTAATCATATGCTTCCTTAATGAAAATCTCGCGATTTCAACGCGAGACTATATAGCCTGTCTGTAACGTTTAGGATGTGACCTGCAATCACGTGGACTACGGGCACACTTACACCTTCCGTTAAAATCTCAACTGTGCCTTTGATAACAAGCAATTTACCCGTGAGTATTTCTGTTCTGAAATACTCTTGGGTTGAATTCCAGATAACAACATTGGTGGTCCCTGTTTCATCTTCAAGAGACAAAAACATCACGCCGCTCGCAGTACCTGGACGTTGCTTGCCGGTAACTATCCCGGCAATTTTCACATGGCTTTTATGCCTCAAGTCAACCAGATCCGTGAAGCGTTTGCATTCACTGAAGGGAACTTCTGACCTCAAAATTTTCATCGGGTGGGCGCGCAATGTTAGGCCAATAGACTCGTAATCTTCCATCACATTTTCTTCAAGTGTTGGACCTGACATCAATAAATCGTCATCATCCACATCACTTTCTGCCAGTAATTCCGAGTGCGGCATTAACCCTGAAGCTTGCCAGCGCGCATTGAATCGATTTCCCGCGAGTTCGCGAAAGGCATCCGACGACGCAAGGCATTCCATTGCGGAGTCACTTAGCGATGTACGCATCGCAACCTCCTTGATCGTGTCAAATGGAAAGTCTCCTCGCGCAACCTCAATTGACATCGCATCATCCTTATTGAGATTTTTTACGGAAATGAATCCAAGACGAATCCCGCGATTTCCATTTTCATCTGTCTCCAACGTGTTCTCATAAAAACTGCGATTAATATTAACGGGCTTAACTGTGATTTTGTAATGTCGCGCATCCTTAACTAATTGCGCCGGACTATAAAATCCCATGGGCTGACTATTTAGCAGTGCACAATAAAATGCTGCGGGATGATGCCGCTTAATCCAGCTGGATATGTAACATAGAATGGCGAATGAAGCGGAGTGACTTTCTGGAAAGCCGTATCCACCAAATCCCTTTACTTGCTCGAATAGGTTGTCTGCGAATTCCTGCGTGTAGCCGTTCGCCAGCAAACCATTTTTGAATTTGTCTTCAAATAACAGAAGCTTCGAGTTCTTACCCCAATTGGTAATTGCTCGCCGCAATTCATCTGCCTCACCGCCAGTAAAACCAGCAGCGACCATTGACAGACGCATGACCTGTTCCTGAAAAATAGGAACGCCTAACGTCGGCATTAATACGTCCTTGATCGCATCACTTGGAAAAGTAATAGGCTCCTGACCAGCCCGACGGCGAAGATAGGGATGAACCATATCACCCTGGATTGGGCCTGGCCTAACGATTGCAATTTCAATTACAAGATCATAAAAACATTTCGGCTGTAGTCGCGGCAGCATTGCCATTTGTGCACGGGATTCAATCTGGAATACCCCAACGCTTTCACCCCGACATAGCATTTTGTAGGTTTCAGGATCTTCACGGGGAATATCTTGCATTGAGCGAATGGTTGGGTCATAGGTAGAAATCGATTCAATGGCGCGTCGCAATGCTGATAGCATTCCTAAAGCAAGAACATCAACCTTCAGCAGACGCATTGATTCAAGATCTTCTTTATCCCACTGAATAATCGTGCGATCGGGCATGCTCGCATTTTCAAGCGGCACTAAATCGCTGATCTTGTTTTCGGAAATTACAAAACCGCCTGTGTGTTGGCTTAAATGGCGGGGGAAGCCGTATATTTGCTGTACCAGACTAAAAAAATGATTAAGCAAATCGCTGCCTATTTTTATGCCCATCTCTTTGATACGTTTTTGCAAATCCTTACTATCATCCCACCACGCAATATTTTTCGTTAAATGATTTACCAGTGACTCGTCCATTCCCAATGCTTTGCCAACATCGCGCACAGAGCTTTTACTCCGGTAGGTTGTAACGACAGCTGCAATCGCAGCACGTTCACGCCCGTACTTACGATAGATATATTGGATAACCTCTTCACGACGCTGGTGTTCGAAATCGACGTCAATATCCGGTGGTTCATCTCTCTCCCTAGAGATAAAACGTTCGAAGAGGATGCCTATCTGACCTGGTGCAATTTCTGTGATAAACAGGCAATAACAAACAACTGAGTTGGCGGCCGAGCCTCGTCCCTGGCAGAGAATGCCTTGCTCACGTGCAAATCGAACGATGTCATGCACTGTCAAAAAATAATATTCGTATTCAAGTTCCTCGATTAAGCCGAGCTCTTTCTCAAGTAGCTCTTCTATCCAATCCGCAACTCCATCTGGCCACCGTTGTTGTTTGCCAACACTGACTAGGTTTCGAAGATGATTGAGTGGTGTTAAAGATTCAGGCACCAACTCTTTTGGATATTGGTATCGAAGTTCCAACATGGAGAAATGACATAGATCGGCAATAGCGCACGTTTCTTCCAGCAGCTCTGGTGGATACAGGCGAGCCAATTGATACAACGACTTCAAATGAGCCTCACCATTCAATTCGAGCTTGGTGCCCATTTCTTGAATTGGAGTGCTGTGTTTAATTGCAGTAAGGATATCTTGCAGCGGCTTTCGCTCAGCGCTATGCATCAAAGCTTCGCCGCATGCCATAAGTGGAATATCTTTCTCGATGCCAAGCGCCTGCCATCGCGCAAAGTCTTGTTGCTCGCCTCCATGCAGTTGATGATTAATACCAATCCACAAGCGACCTCTGAACGCATTGCTTAATTCATTCGCTACTTCATCAGAAATTGCTTCACTCAATTTGGCAATCCAGATGATCAAGCAGTGACGTAAACGAAAACGTAGGTCCTCGAAATGGGCTTCGTATGAGCCTTTGTATGCACGCATTCGAGCCAATGTAATAAAACCCGAGAGCTCGGCGTAAGCTGTGCGCGAAGGTGCAATAGCAATTAGATCCATACCGTTAGACAGGCGGAACCTACTACCGACAATTAGTTTAAACCCAATTTCTTCAGCGGCCACAAATGCTTTCACCACACCGGCCAGTGAACATTCATCTGTAATCGCAAGCGCGTCGTAACCGAGTTCGGCAGCCTGGTAGATATACTCAGCCGGATGTGATGCACCCGTGAGGAAAGTGAAATTAGTTGTAGTGTGTAAATGGGCATACCGCATTACGCAAATACTCCTTGGATGTACCATTGTTTGTCGTAAAGATCGAAGAAGATCCACACCGGTAGGCTGTCGTTGCGTTTAGCCAAAAAATAATCTCGCGCCACCGGCTTCTCCCACCATTCCCCGATGACTCGTTCAGGGCCGACCAACGTCGTAAGGTATCCATGCCAGTACAGTCGATTTCCTTTAACATCAATCAGCTCTGGCAGTGTTAACAGCCATGTGGGGCGCAACGCTTTTAGATGGATTTCAGGTAGCTCCTGGTTACATCTGTCTGCAAGTGCAACCATCGCATTGGTTATTTCCGGGACACGACTATCGCGATAACCTAGCTTGTAAACCGCGCTATGGCCCAATCTTGCTTTGATTTTCGCAATCGTAACAGCGAAGTCATTCACTGACTTACGGCGTCGACTTTGATCAAAATCCAATACCTGGCTCTTTGTTTGTAGCGGCATCACATGGTGGCAAGTGAGTTTTACCGTATCGACTTCAAATGGAAGCTCTTTATTATCGAACTGGATCAGTGACAAGTCATAGAGCAGCTGCCAATGACTTTGCGGCTCATCACTGTTTACGTTAACGAATTCTTTTTTTCTGTAAATATCAGAAATGCACCATTCAACGTATTGGCATTGTTGCTGCCGTTTACGTAGGTAATTGCTGAGCTCTTGAAGCAGGCTTTCAAATGCCGGTTTCAATTGCTCGACATTCGTGACTGGATAGTCGAATTGTATTTCCTCTTCAAACCATTCAACGGGACGATAGATATCTCGCGGCTTTTCAAACAATGAACTTTGTTGGAAGTTCTGATCAATGTCGTAAATTTCACAGAGCACATCAGTGAATGCTGCACCCAATCGCTTTTTAAAACTGCTGATCGATTTGCCTTCAATTTGTTTGGCAAGATCACCGAATGTTTTAAAGCCGGTCTTCGATAAAGCATCAACAGCTTTGGGATAATCAAACAGGAGATCAATCGAAAGTTTATTCAACCTTGCGATAAAAAGTGACTTGGTTTCATTGTCTACAATTTCATGATAATCAAACGACAGATACCAAGCGGCTTTCGCAGAGTGCGCTAATCCGTATTTAAAACCGTAAGTAGTTTGTGCAAGGTGCGTAAACACTCTTTCGGATAAAGCTTTAAGCCCACCAAACAATTGCAGGCAGCTGGAGATCTCCAGCAGCAATCCGGACTGCGCGAATCTATCGCTGCAAAAACGGTCGATGTAGGGACTGAAGTGATAGAACTGTTCGGACAGTGCATTTAGTGCTGATTGCTCTTTTGCTTCGTCGCGCTCAACAACTTCACAGCCACTGAGCAATTGCGCCGTGGTGAAATCCATCCCTACTTGCGCACCTGCCTTTTCGGCCAACGCGTTAGCAAAGATGACCCGTTTTTTTTGAATAACGACTATTGGCTTTTCTACAGAGTCATCGAGTTTCAGAGCGGTCAGTGGAAGGTCAGAAAATCGGATGGCTAGCCAAAGTCGTAAGCGTGATGCACTCACGTCTTACCTCGCAACGGGGTCACAGTGGCAAGGCGTGGTGGCTTCATATCAGGTTTAATGATTGGTGCATGCTGGTTGAGGGCATGGTAGGGCAATATCGGCTGCCATTGGTCTGGTAGAGGTAGCACAATAGGCTTGGCTTGTTGGGTTTGCAGATGGCCCTTTTGTTTAAAGACAGTAATTTCTAAACCGGTAGGTACAATCTGCGCATACATACGCAATGTCGCGGGTGAGCTTTGCTGTTGCGCCGATGCTGGTCGAAACATCACCGAGAGCCCCGAGCCTTCGGTAGATGCAAGCTGGCACTTTCTAAGTTCAGTATATGTCATCGATTCATTGGGTTGCCACGCGAGTACTGCCCCGACACTGGCCCGCGACAATTCGATGAAGCACGCGATGAAATGATTTTTCTCAGCGGCGGTCACAACCAGTAAGCGCTCAAGATCAATTCCTGCCTGAATGAAGGCTTGGCTGAAAGGGGCAGCTGGAGGGTTCAACAGAACGATCAGGCCCGGCAGTTCAAGCAGCGATGGCGTGAACAATTGCCATTCGCCCTGCATGCCCTGTTGGCACACCTCAACTAAACTTCCTAAAGGCCACCCACGATTCAATAGGCTTGTATTCAGCTCTTCATAGCCCGTCTCAACAGCTGCACGTGTGGTGAAGCGCTGGGAGGAGCCCATCCACATATCATCTCTGAGCAAAAGCTGCTCAAGCGATGCATTGGATGGAAGTTCGGGTGGCATCTCATTCATGATTGTCACTATACTGTAGATATATACAGTATAGGCCAGCGAACCACTGTACAGTCAACTAACTCGTTTAGAACATTTTTGACCTGATAGATTTGGAGTTAAGCTATGTGCGGTTATTTAAGACGTCATATCGGCCCGAAGGACTTGAAGGAATTCCTGAAATTGATCGGGATGCCACAACTCGATCTCCCATTCCCGGAGGACGGACTTGCACAGCATTTCTATCCTGCTTGGGGCGCCGTGCCAGAGAAGCAGATCAAAGGTCTCATCGTGCTGGAGGATGGTCGCCCTAAGGCTGTAGATGCAACGTGGTGGTACGCGTGCGATGAGCTGGGGGACACTCTACGTCCCAATATGGCGAAGCAAACCCTCAACGCCAGAAGGTTGCACCTCGATATCTGGCAAGAACCACTGAGACACCGTAGGGGCATCGCAATCGCGACAGCAATCGGAGAAGCAATTGGCCCCAAGGGAAAGGAAAAGCGTTTTTTCGTGGAGGGCGAACGTCCGATATTGCTAGGTTGCTTGTACAACCGATTTCAAAATGGAAAATATAGTTGTGCTGTCATAACCCGTAACGCGCACCCTCGCTTCACGGATTATCACGACGACGCATTTCCACTAATGCTGCCTCATGATCCAAATTTCCTGAAACTTTGGCTTTCTGATACACCTCCTGACGATCAGGCAATTGCCGAATTACTAAAGCAACCGAAAATCTTTACTGACCTCACTGTAACGCCCGTTAAAACATACAAGGATGCGGTGCCTAGAGGAGAGCCAGAGTTGATTCACGCGGATGAATGGATAATGACATCCTGAATACTCAATTATGGGTTATATGTGGTAAAGCAGCCTTCTTGGCGTCGATAAACCTTCTGCGGAATTTAAATGAAAATTTTTGAATTACATGATAGAACCGAGTTCTTTCTGATGAATAGGTTCTCATTTTCCTGCAAGGAAGTTGCCGACATAGCCCTCGATTCAGTTTTTTGGGGAGAGCCTAACACGAAAGAAAATCACATAGATCTATCTATAGTTTTGGATTCCAATCTCTTTAATTATATTCGTCAAGATCCGCGTGGAGTAGAGGCAACAAAGATTGTCAATATTTCTCGTGATCTTGGTTTAAAATTGGATCCTTCATTCGCTTTAATCGAGCAGCGAATACGGCACGGTAATCCGAAAAGGGCCATAGAAGAATACGCCGCCGCATTAAAAAGTAACTTTGGAATTAACATCGGTTGTGCAAACGTTGATGCATTTGATGCCCACCTAGATATTTATTCAGATAACCTAAGATACAATATATCGCTGTTACGAGATTATTTACCAGCCATTAAGAGATTGTGGAATCAAGATGGATCACCTATTGATAAAATGAGTAGCTTAGTTGATACGGCAATTTCAAAAAATTTGCCTATTTTTACTGTAGCTTTCCTTTTCGCAGCGGTCGCGTTTCTCGCGAAAGAAAAAACGTTTGAAATATCAGAAGCACAACGAAGTAAAATTCAAAGTGATATGTCTATTTCTAGTAAAAACGAAAACGAAAACATGAAATTGTGGAATGTTGCTTTTGATATTGGAATTTTTGTTTACTGTGTTGATTCAGCCATTCGCCCAAACCTATCTCAGTTATTTCTCACGAAAATTGCCTCTGCCGATAAGACTTTCCCGGTATTTAGTGAAAATATCAAATGCACGAAGCTCACTATTGATTATTCCCTGCCAAAGCCTATCGTCATAGGCGGTTATGGCCTAGCGTCGGGACCTAACATTTCAAAGAAGATGTCTGAAGAAATGACTGCTCTTATACCCCAGAGGATGGGTAGACCTACACCAGACGAGGTGATTATAAGAAGGTGTAACTTAGCTAAATTTGCCAATGAGACTGCTGGTTTTAATTTAACCTCAACTTCCAATCAAAAAAAACGTGTTAGATCGGATTAGCGTCCTCCGAGCACCCATGTGTCAACCAAACCGTGTTTTTCGAACTCTGTTTTGGCTATTGCTAGTATTTTCTCATCTGTATTGTTGACTGTTTGAATCAATTCCTGTTTTGTTGCCATTTATACCTCACGTATACCTTCTAAGTTTCATTTAATATTAATCTAGAATGACTAACATAAAGTAAAAACATTGCACTCATTTTTTGTCTTTTACTGACCCATAACTTGACACTAGATCGGAAAATGTAGAACCAGTCAACAATCATTTCGAAGATCTTTATAGGATCTCAAATATTCTGACATGCACTATACGCAGATCACGATGAAAAAAATGCGGGCACAAATTTTCGGGGAATAAAGATCAAGGAATAATTGCCCTGTACCAACTTAATTAGCTCATATAACATTCTTAAGAGAGCCGTAATTGGAAAGATTGAAGACGGCAGCTTCAAGTTAGAACTATTTGAGTCATTGAATATTGCAATGCGGTGGCGCATATCGGCGGGTGGGATTCGACGCCATTCTCGGAGCTCTGAACACGGAAAAGGAAACACAATTCAAAACACACGCCAGGGCCCGACGCATAACTACTTTGATGGATAACCGTAGCGATCGGATCTCCGGTTAAACTTTAATTATTGTAGTCCCCTCGTTGATTATCGATTGCAAGCGGGCAATCGCAAATTCAACTGCTTCATTTTCAATACTATCTTTGGTGCTAGTTTCTAATCTACGCTTGAGGTCGACTAAATCGTGCCTCAACGTTTCGCATGCATCAAGCCGTTTCGCAGCCCTATTGATGGGATCCCAAACGCCTTCCATAGATATCGCAAGATCAATGTAATGCCACAACGATTCAACACTTTTATGCCCTGTCTTTTCACGAACTTTTTCCAAGAGCATTCGATAGTCCTGTTTAGCAACCCGCCCCTGTTGTGCGCGCCATTCTTTCAGATAAAGAATCACGAGATCGGTTATAAATCGATGCCGAAACATTGAGAAGCAACTCTGCACATTCAGAAGTCCGGCGCGCTCGCATAATTTGCTGAAATCTTTTTCTAAACCAGATTTACTAATAGCCGTACCGAGTGACTTCGATTCGGTGCTAAGAAACATTGCCCGATCATCTTTCAGGCTTGGGTTTGTGAGTAGGCATAGCTGATACCAATCGTCGCGTGCGGTGAAATATGCCTTGAATCTCACGGCATCGCCTTCAGAGATAGGAAAAAAGCGCTCCGGTGGATCGTTCCGACGTCTCTTAAGAGTTGGCAGAACTAGGAACGGATTCAAACCAATAAGGCTGACTTTATTTTTTTCTAAAGACATGTCGCAAAGTTCCTGAGGCCTCATGCCAGTTCTTCTCATCGCGAATATCATAAACTCTCTACGCGCAGTAATATATTCCCTATAGCCATCGAATAAATCCTTGTTTTTTCCAAATCGTCGGCGGGCAGGTTCAGGGTAGACTCCGGGGTCATACAAAATTTCGATCTGCAGCTGGATTTTCTCAATCATATCTGTACTGATGGGCAACTTTCGATCGGTACTGTTTGATGGTGGAAGATAACGATGATGCAGAAATTTTTCACCCCGTCTACCGGAATTTTTATACTCTATTACAATTGAAGCGCCAGAAGATTTTGTGCCGATGAGAGGACGCTTACTGAAATGCAGATTTTCCTGAAACCATATAAGGAAACTCAACACTGAATATATGATGGACCTCACCGAATTATTATTTCTAACTCGCTGGCGCGACTTTGGATCAATTTCCGAACATAGATTTGATATTAAAATGTTTAGATCCATATCATCTAACTCGTTGAATCCCCTGCCATGAGTTGAGCAGTATCGAATTAATTCCGAGAGCTTCGCTGCAACTGTTACAACTGTTTTACCGGTCCAATTGGCTGCGTTTTCTAGCAGATACATGTTAACTGCATCGCACGGTTTTCCGCTTGGCCACCTGACAAAAACGGCGGTCAGATATTTTGTTGATTCAGCCGTGTAATGGATACCACCCGAAGATCGGTATCTAATAAGGTGGCTTGGCACATCTAAATCTCTGAGCTGAGAATATAGTTTTTTCTTCCGATTCATTTCGGATTTAATTTCCTAATGTTGGCGGAGTCAGATGGAAAAGGCTCATCGCGGAAAGCCTGCTCGAACAATTTTTCTTGTTCAGTTAAAATATTACTTATTCGGTTTCTAGTAGAATCTTCCACTGCTGGATCACGAGATATTAAATTGAATGCCTGAACTAAGCGCAAGTAGGCGGATCCGCGTATTAAAAGAGTAGCCTCAGTGATACGCAGTTTTTCACGCAGTTCATCTTGCTCTGATGATCGCCTTTCTTGGTACTTGGCTTTACTCCTGAATGAAGAAGAACCAAGCGGCAATTTGGCCACCTCCTTTCGGAGCCAGTCAAGGTAAAACCGCCCCGACTTATTATCCTTTGTTAATTTATCGGCCAATATGATGTCCGCATACTTGTACATCGAATTACGAGAGAGGGGGAATATTTTTAATCGTGGAATTGCTGCAGCTGCAAATATTGCTTGGGACGAACATACACTTATAAATTCGGAATCGGCAGTTTTAGGAGATCTAAGCGTTTCCTCCAGCATTTTCCACCGAGCCTCTACGTTTAACTGACACATTGAAGCTGAATTTAACGGCTCTGACATGTTGCTCATGCTAGCGCTCTCCCTTCGGCTCTAATCGCAACACAAATCCCCGAATTATTGTCATCGACTTTAATCATGAAGGGCTCCAGATGATAATGACCTTGAAACAAGGTTTTCACATATGTTTTCCATTGTCGTTCGTCAATAAAGCTCAATGATTTTGACTTGAATTGGCGAAGTACCTGTTCATACAAATGGCTTATTCCCTGGCAATTATCATGTGTAGTCCCTGAAACATCGTAGGATGCAAGCTGGTGAATGGCCCAATCAGCTTCAATTGATCCAAGCTGAGTCGCGGGGAGCTCGCGACTTATATATGCGTATATGTGCTTGATGTTTGTATGGCTTGCTATCCACCGGGCAGCATCCAATATATCGTACCTGCCACACCAAAATAGAAGGAGCAAAAACCATTTACGCATTTCGTGAATTCGTAAATACCATCGCCGCCCGTAATAATCCAACGGGCTATTTACGTAGTCACAAAATCGATCTAGGTACCCAGACAGCATTTGCCCATTTACGGTGACACCCACTCCATTTTTGGTTGTATTTCGTAAATAGAACAACCTGCTTCGCATATACGTATCTTGCTCTTCGAATATTTCGCACAGCCCATTACCCAACCGTTGCAGTTGCTGAATTGCCTTTGCAACAATATCTGGAATAGGCTTTGCTCCGGTTTTCGCCCGAACTTCTGCTTTGGTTCTCTTAGCCAATGCGCTGTCGATCCAGTATCTACCAGCAGAGTCCCGTAAAAGGCAATCTCGAGGCAGAGTGCAAATTTCAATATCTCTGGATGGCTTCAAAAAGCCTAAAATTACTGTAGCCGCACCGATGAATATTTCGATAACCTCATCCAATGACGGATCCGCATGAAATCTTTCAAAATCCCGCGACCTCCCCAACGGGGCTCCCATTGAGCTAAATTTAAATCCCGCGCTTTTCAAAACTTCGGGTACACCTATGTCGTCAACAAATTTGTGATAATCCCGATAGATCACCTGACCCCATTTCTTCTGGACAGAATTCTCTACTTTTCTTGAGAGCTTTTTTAAAACGGAGAGATAGAAATCGATTAGCGCATCTCCATACACCTCCACCCATCGAATGGATTCATTCAGATACATGAACCCAATATCTATTGGAATAAAAGGTGTGTGGCTATCGGTAGAGCAATTTACTATGGCCTTCCTTCTGGCTGTGTCAAATTTAAAAGTGTCGGGAGAAGGAACTTCATCTGAAAAATGACGATATGCTCGGATTAAATTAAGCACAGATGTTGTTACGCCTAAGAAAGAAGTCTCCGAATTTCCCCGCTTGAATATTTCAGTTTTGATCGGGGTGCAATGTCCTAAATGCTCTGTCTTCTGACTTCGCGATCTTATTTGGAGCGTCGCGTGGTATAAATCAGGTTCGAACTGACGTATTATTGCAGAAAATTTTTCGCTTTTAAGCGATTTCACCGGGGCGTTAATGCTTTCCGCCACGAAGCTTCGGTCCAGGGCCGATTTGTCTTCCTTCCTATATGCTTCGTTCGCGACCAACCAATTACAGATTTTCTCTATCACATTCGTTGGAAGGCTTTCAACAGTCAATAGCAAATCTGGGGGACAGGGCGCGTTATATGCAGCAGTGTAAAATGCATCCACTGTTCTCTTACCTAATGCTAGTGCTTCAGTCCAGCCACCTTTTGAGCATAAGTAAAATAGATTTTCCAATCCAGACTGATCCATCAGCTTGAAGCCGCAAGTGCTCGGACGATATCGGTCACCATTCAAAACCAAATATGAGGCTAGATTAATCATATCTAAATTGAATCTTCCCCATCTTGTTAAACTCGGTATCGTTCCGCTTATCAACCCCATCCTATAGAGAAACGATACTTTTTTTATCGTTCCCAATATTAGTTCGTACTGTGCTGATGTAAGGAGTGCTCCATCCGGCATCACCACAGACCAATTGGTGTCGAAGGTTCCTACGATGTTTCCTGCAACATTTGTCCGAGTCCTTTCTCCAGCAGAGGTTTGCCACTTTTCATCATCCCAATCGGACAATAGCCACTCAGCTTTGTAAACACCATCGTAAGACCTTACCTGGTCTTGAATCATTGATCTGAAACTTCGTAGCAAAGTGTTTGATGAATTCCCAGCCAGTTGCAATTTTTCTAATTCTAGTTGAAACATTCAATTTTCTCCTGACTCATGGAAATGGATAATGAACTAAAACGGGAGGAAACATTCGGGACTAATACTTCGGCTTCCAGGTACACCCGCTTCAAGCGTGCTATGTCATGAGCCTCACGAACGCTTACGGATGGATTGGTCATTGATACCAGCGCCTGTATTACCTCAGCAAGCTTTACGAAGTCTGATGCGCATTTCCCTGATACGCTGTCTTTAATTAATAATTTCGAATGGTCGAGATTTTCCAATGCCCATTTCTTGTAACCGATTAAAATTGCCAAGCTCTCACTGGAAAGCCTGACATACAACAACCCGTCACGTGCCATATCATGCGTATCGCTCGGCAGACTAAACGTATAACGCTGACCAAATAGTTCATGGATTTTTTTTGATATAGGGGAATCTTCTGGACCATTTTCAAAAATTAATTGAGCAATGAAATGATTTAGATCAGAAGTGGTTCGAAGATCGACAGCGTTAAGCAAATAATCCTCTTTTGCAGCAGCGAGAATGAGTAGCGTGTTTTGAAATCGTCTAATTATTCTTTCGTTCCATGCATTAAGCAGCGACTCTGGAATATAGTTTTTCATGCTAACTTCCTCTGTGTTGCCGAGTGTCGTTGCGCATGCGCTGATGCTTCCTTCGTCAAACCATGAGAGAACCCCTTGCGTATTACGTATCCTTTCAAAACTCAGGGTGCCAGCCTGTAAGCCATGCTCTGCAAGATTTGGATAATAATTCAAGAGTGTGCAGCCTGAGCTTCGATGAAGGATTCCCGCATTGATCGTTACCGGGTGCCCTAACTTCCAAGACCCAGATTCAGTAACAATGCCCAGAAATAGGTATCTCCATTGGGGAATCGCAGCTCTCTTCATTAATTCCCTTACCGGATGAGTAACGCGTAAGATGTGCTTCAATACCCTTACGGCTCTTCGTGATAATTCGCAATATTTCCTGGATTTAGCTCTAGGCTTGTCCACACTGAAAATAATGGACTGTCCTTCGCCTTGCGGCATCAAATAATATTTTCCTCGGGCGCAGAGTAATTTCGCCGCAGCCAACGATTCTGGATTCAGATTTGGGTGTTCCCTGATAAGAATTGCTATTGCTACTGCAATATCTAAAGAACTTAATAAACCCATAAATCGCATTACGAGTAAATAGCTTGAGAGATTTTCGATTTGATGGGAAAGCAGCTTGGTTGCGTCAACAAAAGGTTTTACCGATAAAGGAAATTTAGCGAATGTGGTTAGAAATGCTGGATGCTCCCGAAGTGCCTGGAGACCTATGCAGTTCAAATCTTGTTCCGCTGTCATTCGATGCTCAATTATTTTTAATACCCAAGCGGCTCCGTTCGGATGAGATGGCGAAGCCACAAGCGTTTTGGGCCGTAGCCCAAGAAAAACCTTCTCCTTCCAATCATTTTTTTCACAGCGATTCAGAAGCTCGTCGGTCGAAACAAGTTTCATCATTTGTTTTCCTTTGCGAAAATCAGCTACCAACCTGGACCAATAGTCATCCAGCGCATCTGCTAATACTCTGTCCTTTCCTTTTAATTGAGCTAAAAATTCGTCAAGGTATTCGACGTCGGCTGCCCAAAGGATGGGACCAGCCAACGTGTTATCCATGTTTTTCAGGTTTCGTTTGTAGACTGATACTGGCGAGCTCCCAGCAATCGATGGTTTCGACGTGCCACTCACCGCTTGTCGAGGAAGCCTCAAGTCGGGGATTGTTAGTCCTAAGGGTATTAGATCGTCATTTACGAGGAACTCAATCCAGGGGCATATTTGGTCGTTCCAAACATCACATCTGTTTTCCAAGGTCATCGACGAATGGGGGTTGCTGATGTGCCAAAGTGCCCATTGCGATAAGAAAAATTGCCACTCACCAAAAGTTCGGGGAAGTTCCTTTTGCTT
This sequence comes from uncultured Cellvibrio sp., assembly GCA_963971905.1. Classification (GTDB taxonomy): domain Bacteria; phylum Pseudomonadota; class Gammaproteobacteria; order Pseudomonadales; family Cellvibrionaceae; genus Cellvibrio. The sequence goes on along the minus strand of CAXAVL010000018.1, from coordinate 16,123 downwards.
AGACCATTTTAGGAACCGCCCAAGGGATCTCAACACAACGTCTACGCACTGGATTCGAGTTTTGAATTCTTTCCCATGCAGTTTTCGAAACGTTGCTTCAAGAACTATCGTGATTTGTTCCGCAGGTAAAACTAGGAGTTCTGGAACCGCTTTAACTTGGGGTCGCGGACTGCGGGGATTATCTACATGGATCGTCAGCGAGTTATCAGAGAGAAGATAGCGCATCTTTATGTCCTATAAGTAAGGAAGATAAAGACCGTTGTTCAAGCCCACTTGTTCAGAGAGATAATCATATTCTGAACATACGTCTCATAATACAATGGTTCCAAAGATGGAAGCCGCTTGAACAATTTCAGTTGCTCTGGAAAACATTGCTGAGGATTACTGCCGCACAATTGTGCGCCAGCGCGCGCCGCACTACTTCGCGTGGATAGACCGATGCACCGTCAATCGTGCCGAAGAATAACTCTTCATAGGTGATCAGGCGATTTTGGTTGTCGAGGAACAACACCGCAAAGACTTCGCGTGGTTGATGACGCAACTGGGCACTAAGATAACGGCGCACCAAGTCCGGGCTGGTAAGCAGATCACCCGCTTTCATCGCTGCCGACAGGTGACGGCGCCCCATTTCCAAAACAGCTTGCAGCTGCGCATATTTGGCATTGCCCAAACCGAGCCCCTTACAGAACTCAGCTTGGGATGCCTCCAGCAACTGACGCAAGCCACCGTATTGCTGCAATAACTCGCGCGCAAGATCCACGGCAGATTTACCCACACAGCCAACCCGCAGGAAAATGGCGAGCAATTCAGCATCGGATAGGGCGCGCGGGCCAAGGGATAAGAGTTTTTCGCGGGGGCGTTCGGCCTCGGGCCAATGGGCAATCGACATGGCATTCTCCTTTGATGCGCGATTAAACGCGCGTGTCCTTGTAGTGAGATCTGATCATTACTTTTAGTGCCGTAACTGTGCGGGACAGTTACGAAAACGCCGGCAAGAATGGTATCTTAACCCTCTTTCGTCAAGCCCTGCGTGGCTGGCGCTGTTAGTGGCTAATTACGCCAAGCAGGGCTAAGGTTGATCACTAGACATCTTTTTGCTGCCGGAATCCAACCCTATTTATGACATCGCTTGCCAACAAACAGATTTTGCTCGGCGTGACCGGCGGGATTGCCGCCTATAAAAGTGCCGATCTGGTGCGTCGCCTGCAAGATGCAGGCGCCAGTGTGCAGGTGGTGATGACACCTGCAGCGCAGGAGTTTATTACCCCACTGACGATGCAAGCGCTGTCTGGCAATCCGGTGCATACCCAGCTGCTCGACCCCGAAGCCGAGGCAGGCATGGGTCATATCCAATTGGCGCGCTGGGCGGATCTGGTGTTGATCGCGCCCGCCACGGCCGATTTTATCGCACGTTTGAGTCAGGGTATGGGCAATGACTTGCTCACCAGTATCTGCCTCGCCACTGCTGCACCCATCGCCATAGCACCGGCGATGAACCAAGGTATGTGGCACAACCAAGCAACACAAGCCAATTTGGAAACCCTCAGCAAACGCAAGGTTTCAGTTTTTGGCCCAGCAGATGGCATACAAGCCTGTGGCGATATAGGCGCAGGGCGCATGCTAGAGCCGCTGCAACTGGTCGATGCCGCTGCCAGTTTGTTTGCCAGCGGTAGTTTGGCCGGGAAAAAAGTGGTGATTACCGCTGGCCCCACCCGCGAAGCATTGGACCCAGTGCGCTACCTGAGCAACTACAGCTCAGGGAAAATGGGCTACGCTCTGGCGCAAGCCGCAGCAGAAGCAGGCGCCGAAACGATTCTCATCAGCGGCCCCACTCAATTGCCAGCTCCAGCGCGGGTAAAGCGCATTGAGGTGATCAGCGCGGAAGAAATGCATCGCGCCAGCTTGCATGCAGCACAGGGGTGCGATTTATTTATCGCCGCCGCTGCGGTGGCCGATTATCGCCCTGCGCAAATCGCCGTACAGAAAATGAAAAAAGATAATAGCGATACATTGACACTCGCTCTGGTAAAAAATCCAGACATAGTGGCGAGTATTGCGTCACTTAATCCAAAACCTTTTACCGTAGGTTTTGCGGCGGAAAGCGAAAATCTGCTGGAATACGCGCGCGTAAAATTAGCGCGCAAAAATCTGGATATGGTTGTCGCCAATAATATCAGCGATAGCACGATTGGTTTTAACAGCGATGACAATGCCGTTACGCTGGTAGAGCAAAATGGCGCGACTGATATTAGCCAGCGCAGCAAACAGCAATTGGCGCGCGAACTTATCGCGCTCTTCGCACAAAAAATAACAGTGCAATAAGCCCAGGTTTGTTAGCACAACAAACGTCATAGACTCGTTAGCCAAAAGGTATAGGTGTGAACCCACAGGACTTATTAAAAGCCAAGGCAGAAGCCAGCACAACACCGCTTTCACGCAGCGCACAGCGCGCTTTGGACGCAGCCAAACACAAAGCCGCGGTGCAGCAAAAAATTCTCCTGATTTTACTGGGCATAGCGCTGGTTATTAACGCGATTGTGGGCTACCTGCTCTATCAAAAACTGGTCGTGCAGCAACAACAGGTTAATTTGCACAATCTAACCCAAGAAAAAGTGGATGAACGAAGCAGCGCGCTCGCCAGTTATTTCAAGCAGCAAACTCAACTAATCGACAAACTTGCCACTGAATCAGAATTGATTGCCAGTCTTGATACAAACAATCCAGACAATACCGCAGAAATGCGCGCGCAATTGGAAAAAAAATGGCTGCGCACAACCCAGTCTGCACTTAACCTGCGCTTGCTACTATTGGGCAGCGCGCAGTTGGATCGCAACGCTGAATTTCCTATTCGCTATGCCGAACTAGATTTAATTAAACGCGCAGAAGAGCGCCAAGCCACCTTGCCAGAGCTAGTTGAAATTAATGATCGCTGGATGTTGAACTGGGTTCGCCCGCTAGCAACAGATGAAAAAAGTCCGCCGCTAGGAACGGTCATGGTCACCATAGATGCCGCCGAGCTAATCCGCATCTTTAACTCAGCAGAACCAAGTCTGGGTGAATTCATACTGCTACAACAATTTACCGGTAGCCCGCCACAAACGGTTAAAAAACTCGGTGCGGGCACGGCTGGCAATAGTATGCAGAGCAATGTCAGCGGCAGCCATTTGGTTGTTAAATTTACCCCATCTGAACAGCTGTTGCTGGCCGCCGAAGAATTACCCGCACTTTGGTTAAGTCTAGTCAGCTTGATAGTGGCAGGAAGTTTGGCACTGGTGTGGTTCATCAGTAAAATTTTGGTGCGCATCGAGCTCGGCGAAAAAGACAATGCAACACCATCGGTTGCCGAGGTGGTCAAAACCAGCAAGGAATCAGTCAGCGCTGAAGATGCCATGACCAATCCACTATTCCAAAAACAAGATATTCTCGATATCGCTATGATCGATGAAGATGAAAATATTCTCGGTCTGCAACAGGCATCCGGTAAAAAATCCAGCGCTACGACGCGCAATAAAATCAATGAAGCCGATGTACCCGCTGAAATTTTTCGCTCCTACGATATTCGCGGGCTGGTCGGCAACCAGGTAACACCTGAACTCGCCCAACTAATAGGCCAAGCGGTCGGCAGCGAGGCAATTGATCAAGGTGAACAAGCCATTGTGGTAGCGCGCGATGGCCGCACGCACAGTGAATCATTAACTCAAGCGCTCATTCGCGGCATTCTGCGCTCCGGCTGCAATGTGATTAATATCGGTGTAGTACCCACACCGTTGATGTATTTTTCTACGTTTCATTTCGAGGATACTAGTAGCGGTGTGATGGTAACTGCGAGCCACAACCCCAAAGAGTACAACGGCTTTAAAGTGGTAATGAACAATCGCGCACTGGCCGATGATGCCGTGATCGATCTGCGCTCGCGCATTATTGGCCAACGTTTTCATCAGGGGCTTGGTGAAGAGACGCCGCGCAGTATTATTCCAGATTATATCGACCGTATTTTTTCTGACGTGGCACTTGCGGGTAATGTCTCGATAGTGGTCGATGCGGGCAACGCAGTAACGGGTATAGTGGCGCCGCAATTATTTGAAGAGTTGGGCTGCGATGTTATCCCTTTATTTTGCGACTTAGATGGTGAATTCCCCAACCATGACCCAGACCCAACCGTCGAAAAAAATCTGCACGCACTCATCGCCAAAGTGCAGGAAAGCAATGCCGATATTGGTGTTGCCTTTGATGGTGACGGCGATCGCTTAGTGGTAGTCACCCCTAAAGGCGATATTATCTGGCCCGATCGTCTATTAATGCTGTTCGCCAAAGATGTGCTCTCGCGCAACCCGGGCGCCGATGTGTTGTTCGATGTAAAATGCTCGCGCCAATTAAACCAAGTGATTAGCAGCTACGGTGGCAGGCCAATTATGTGGAAGACTGGCCACTCACCGATGAAAGCAAAAATGGAAGAGACGCAGGCTTTAATTGGCGGCGAATATTCCGGCCATATCTTTATTAAAGACCGCTGGTACGGTTTTGATGACGGTATTTATGCAATGGCGCGGCTACTGGAAATCATCACCCTGCGCGATCAAAAAATCGATGATATTTTTGCGGCCTTTCCGCAACTCTACTCAACACCGGAAATTAAAATTGCCATCCCTGATCTCGACAAGTTTGGTTTGATTAATAAACTCAGCGAAACTGGCGATTTTGCCAACGGCACTATTACTGCCATTGATGGCCTACGCGTGGATTACACCAAAGGCTGGGGACTGGTGCGCGCCTCCAATACATCGCCCGCGCTAACACTGCGCTTTGAGGCGGAATCACACGAATCCCTGGAAAAAATCCAGCAAATTTTCAAACGGGAATTATTAAAAGTCGATAACCGTTTAACGTTTAATTTAAATTCACAGGATTAATTTTTATGTCTTTGAACCGCGAATCAGCGATGAATATCGCCAATGTATTAACTGAAGCTCTGCCTTACATACAACGCTTCACCGGTAAAACCGTGGTAGTAAAATTTGGCGGCAATGCGATGGAAGGTGAAGAACTGCAAAACAGTTTCGCGCGCGATATTGTTTTGATGAAACTGGTCGGTATGAATCCCGTAGTCGTACACGGTGGTGGGCCACAAATTGGCAACCTGTTGGAAAAACTCAGCATCAAATCCGAATTTATCAATGGCATGCGCGTAACTGATAGCGCCACCATGGATGTAGTGGAAATGGTATTGGGTGGCACAGTGAATAAACAAATCGTCAGCCTGATTAACCGCAATGGCGGTCAGGCGATTGGTTTAACTGGCAAAGACGGCAAATTAATTCAAGCGAGAAAGTTAACCGTTACCCACAAAACCCCTGAAATGCTTGCACCGGAAATTCTCGACATCGGTCATGTTGGCGAAGTGGCCAACGTCAACACCTCCGTCATCGACATGTTGATCAACAGTGATTTTATCCCAGTAATTGCGCCCATTGGCGTGGGTGAAGATGGAGCCTCCTACAATATCAATGCCGATTTGGTTGCAGGAAAAATTGCCGAGTATTTACGCGCGGAAAAATTAATGCTGCTCACTAACGTGTCTGGTTTACAAGATAAACAAGGCAAAGTATTGACTGGCCTCAGCACTGAGCAGGTAGACGGCTTAATTGCCGATGGCACTATTTACGGTGGCATGTTACCCAAAATTGCCTGCGCACTCGATGCAGTAAAAGCCGGTGTTAACAGCGCCCACATTATCGATGGCCGCGTTGATCACGCAGTGCTGTTAGAAATATTTACCGATGTCGGTGTAGGCACACTGATCACCAATAATTCTCGCAAGGTCTGATCCAATTGTGCGCGTCGCCAATAAACATGGACGCGCACTCTTTTAAATGGAATCGCTCTGAATGGAGTCGCTATGATTAAATCCCCTAGTAAAACCCCGCGCCGTCAACAAATTCTGGAATGTTTGGCGCGCATGCTGGAAGCCAGCCCGGGCGAACGAATTACTACCGCTGCGCTAGCCAGAGAAGTCGGTGTCTCCGAAGCGGCGCTCTATCGGCACTTTCCCAGCAAATCCAAAATGTTTGAGGGTTTAATTGAGTTTATAGAAGAAACGATTTTTTCCCGCATCACACTGATTCTCGCCGAGGAAAAATCGGCATTAAAACGCTGTGAAAAAACTCTCTCGCTGCTACTTACGTTTGCCGAACGCAATCCGGGTTTGACTCGCTTGCTTACCGGCGATGCACTGACCGGTGAAACCGAACGCCTGCGCGTGCGGATCGCGCAGTTTTTTGATCGCATTGAAACCCAGCTAAAACAAATATTGCGCGAAGCGGAATTGCGCGAGGGTTTGCACCCACAGCTACCTGTTGCGGCCGCTGCCAATTTGTTAATTGCCCTAGTTGATGGCCGTATCGCTGAATTTGTACGCACTGAATTTCGCCGTCGCCCCACTGAACATTGGCAAGATCAATGGCAACTGATAGCGCAGGGGTTTTTGGTGGCGAGTGACTCCGCCCAATAAGTTTCGCCCATAAAAAAACCGGCAACTGCCGGTTTTTTTATGGGTAAAGAATCATAATCGCTATTGCGAAATTTCAATAAACCGCTTGCGATCTTCATCGAACTTTTTCTCTACCGCTGTTAACTCTTGTTCGCGCTGCTGGATCTGCTCTTGAGTATCTTTCTCTTCTTGCACCAGCTTATCTATATTGCGCAATAACTCTTCAGGCAATTGGCGGCCAGCGCGCTCTATCGCGGCCGCCTGCTTTTGCGAGGTTTCCAAGCGCGAGCGAGCAGAGAGCAAGTTAGCTTGCAAGATATTGATATTGCCTCGCAAACTTTCCAGATTGCGACGTTTCGCTGCATCTATATCAGCAACATTACTGTAGCTGCGACGCAGTTGAATATCATCACGCTCACGCTGTTCACGCTGTAGTCTTTCACGCTGCAAACGCTCCGCTTCAGGTCCCTGTATCACTGGCTTAACAACCTTAAGAACTTTTCCACTGAGCGAAACAATTTCATAGCCATGATTGACGTACTCAGGTGGAATCGCACTATCAAGCACAGTCACACCCGCCTTGTTTTTATAGCGATAAACCACTTTGCCCGCTGCAGTATTTTGCGCGGCAACCCAGCCGCTCAACAACAGCGAACTACAGGTGATCAATACTAATAACAAGCTGCGCATCTGAATCAGTTACCTCTCTCGTATCACGCCAGCTCTACACCGTAGGTTGCGCGATATGCTTTGATTTTATCCACCATTGCCTCTTGGCCACTTTGGTTTTCAAGATAATCAATGATGTGATTCAAGTTAATAATGCTAATGACCGGTATACCAAAGGTTTGTTCTACTTCCTGTATTGCAGATATCTCGCCCTGCCCTTTCTCCTGACGATTCAAGCCAATCAACACAGCGGCAGGTTTAGCACCTGCGGTATCAATAATGCTCATCACTTCGCGTACTGCAGTGCCTGCGGTGATCACATCATCCACAATCAGCACCTTGCCTTGTAACGGCGCACCTACCAATGTTCCGCCTTCACCATGGTCTTTCGCCTCTTTGCGATTGTAGCAATAAGGCAAATCGCGCTGATATTGATCAGCCAATGCAATGGCAGTGGTGGCAGCCAAAGGAATTCCTTTATAAGCCGGGCCAAACACTATATCGAACTCCACGCCCGATGCAGTGATAGCCGCCGCATAATAGCGACCCAATTCAGCCAAAGCCTGTCCGGTCTGAAAGCGGCCAGCATTAAAAAAGTAGGGGCTGGTACGACCTGACTTGAGCAAAAACTCGCCAAAGCATAGCGCTTGATGCCTGACAGCGAGCTGAATAAAGTCAAATTGGTATTTTTCCATGCAAAGTATCCAACTATGAACTAAGTTTTAAGTGACAAAATAAATACAACGAGGTCTTGCCCATGAGCAAGACCCGCATTTGGATCACAGCAGCTTTCCAAATGTAAGGATGTGAAAATTCGTAACGCCTACCACAAAAAACCCGATATTGGCGGTAACACAATCACACAAAGCTCGGGTATGATACACAGTCCGTAATCAAGGGGCTAACATGAGAGTTATCAGTCTTAGCGTCGATGGTATTTTTCAGGCGGCGCAACGCGGCCTATACACTTGGCTCGCGAATCAAGATGCAGATTTTATCTGCTTGCAGGATCTACGCGCACTAGAGCGTGAGTTAGAGAAACCCGAGTTCGAGCTCAAGGGCTACCATGCCTATTTTTTCGACTCTGGTACCAAACACTACAACGGCGTTGCGATTTATACCCGCCTGCAGCCTAAAGCGCTTATTTACGGCTTGGGTTTTGCCTCGGGTGTCGATATGGAAGGCCGCTATCTGCAGGTGGATTTTGAGCAATTAAGCATTGGCTCCCTGCTCGCCCCTGGCGCCAGTTCCGCGATGGAATCCCAAGAAGTCAAAATCAAATTCTTTGATGACTTTCAGGCGCATCTGGACAAAATCACCCGAAAGCGCCGCGAATATATTTTCTGTGGCAATTGGCAGATGGCTCACACGCCAAAAGATGTGAGCAATAGTGCCGCCAATCAGCACAATTCCGGCTTCCTGCCACACGAGCGTCAATGGTTAAGCCAGTTATTTAACCAGATTGGTTACGTCGATGCCTTCCGCAAAGTGAACAAAGACGGCGATGAATACAGCTGGTGGCCAAAAGGCCTTAAAGACGAAGGCGACGGCTGGAGAACCGATTTTCAAGTGGTCTCCAATAGCCTCGGCGCTAAAGTTGAATACGCTGCTATCTACAAGACCCAGCAATTTTCCAGTCACATGCCGGTCATTATCGATTACGACATAGAACTGTAAAATAGCCGATTATAAAAAAACCCGTTCGGGCTACCGCAGCGGGTTTTTTATATATAGAACCAACGCGCGCATTATCAAATCCTATTCAACATTAAAGTATTTGCAATCACTTTATATCTATTCAGCGCAGTACAAGTCCTCAGTCGAAAAAACTCACCTGCCCAGCGCTCAAGAAAATACTCTCTTCTTTTGATATTTAATTTGATGATGGTTTGAATTAACATGCTCGCCCGCTCAAATGAGCACACCACACTTTATGGCTTTTTTAAAAGGATGCAAAATGATTACCCTTCAATCACGCCCCACTCTAATTCTCTCACTGTGTTTAATGTCACTGGCAGGATGTGGCGGTGGCGGTGGCGGTGGCGGTGGCGGATCAGATAAACCTGCAAGCTCATCATCACCAAATAATACGGCTCAGTCTTCAGCTCAAAACTCAAGCCAAGCAAACAACCCAGATTTTGATGCAATAACCGGCTTGTACGATGCGAGTATCACCAGCAACAATATTAAAGATGAGAGCTATCTCTATATCAGCGGAGCTGGAAAAATTACTGCTTATAATTATTTAGGTGATGCTAAGGACGCTGGAAACAATTGCTATAGAGTGGCTATAGACAAAGATATTAATGCAGGCATCAATGGCAAAACAATCAGCTATTCGAAAGCAAATGCAGAATACACCACCAGCGTAAATGATAACTCTATCGCTTGGAAACTGGACTCAAATAACGCAATTACAAAAATAGTCTACGGCGGCTCTATCAGTAGCAGCAGAATCTCATTGACTAGCGGGGGTGTCTCACTAGTAATCGACAGTAAAAAAATTACTAGTCCAAGCATTACTGATATCACCAGCAGCCTTTGCAAGTAGAGGCCATTTTCAAATAAATACCTATTGAGGCAACTCAAGTTTTTACATTTGCACAAGCTCGCAATAAAACACAAAAAACCTCGCTGCGAACAATCACCAATCACCGCGGGGTTTTATGTGTTGAAAATCTATAGGATAAGCCGCTTAATTATTCAACAGATAGCGCGTCATACACCACGACCTTGCTCCACAAATGCTGATGCTCATCGATAAACTTCTGGTGCAATGGATGGACCTGATACGCATCTTGCCCCGCTACATCATCAAATCCGAGCAACTCTGAAACGTGGTAAGAGTTATCTATAACTTCACGCTTTTCCGTCGATGCAGGTATACCCACATGAATACTGCGCACCGTCTCAATCGACCCCAGTGACTTAACACCAGCAATCAACTTAGCAAGATCTTCTTTTGACTCGGGGTTTTTCAACCAGAAAAAAACATGATGCAGTAATTTAGGCATAGGATTATTCGCTGTAGTTGATGTTGCCAATGCACCCGATGAAGCGAGTGCCGCTCCGGCGATAGCACTGGCAGTTAAAAATTCACGGCGGGTAGTAGTCATGTGTGCTCCTTGTTATTGCATTTGAGCAATAAAATGACGCCAATCCGGCACAATCACAAACGTTTTTACGCAAGATTACTCAAACATTCTGAATCACTCAGATTCCTGCATAAACTCCTGCAATACCCGGTTGAGAAAACGGCGCCCCATAGGGGTGGGGCGTGCGTAGCCCTGAGCGATTTCCACTAAACCTTGCTGTGTTAATTTTTCCCATTGCGATTCAAGTTGTTGCCAATCCACACCGGTGCGCTCAGTAAAGTAATTTACTGGCACACCAGTATGTAGGCGCAATGCATTCATCATAAATTCCAGCGGCAATGCATCCGGTAATAATAAATCGCTGCCGCCACCAAAAACATTTTGGTGACCACCCAAGTTGGTGGAGATCTTTTGAGACGTGGTTGCGTCCAAATAATGTTTGGGCAAGCGGGTTTTCCACAGGCGCAGGATTTTATTTTCAGCTGGAAAGGTTATCTTTCCATGAGCGCCCGCACCTATTCCCAAATAATCGCCAAACTGCCAATAATTAAGATTGTGGCGCGCACATTTTTTAGCGCGTGCATAGGCAGAAATTTCATATTGCTCGTAGCCCGCCGCCGCTAACAACTCGATGCCAGCATCCTGAATATCCGCCAGTATTTCTTCTTCCGGCAATAGAGGTGGAGCGGAATAAAATGCGGTGTTTTGTTCAATGGTGAGTTGATACCAAGAGAGATGTTCTGGTGCGAGGTCAATCGCCTGTTGCAAATCCGCTTTGGCGGCAGCAACGGATTGCTCCGGCAAACCGTGCATTAAATCCAAATTGATATTATCGAAACCTGCCGTGCGCGCCACACCTACTGCCCGCAGAGCTTCAGCGCGACCGTGCACGCGGCCAAGTAATTTTAATTGCTGATCATTAAAACTTTGAATGCCGATGGATAAACGATTTACTCCCGCAGCGCGAAAACCGGAAAACTTTTCTTGCTCAAACGTACCGGGATTTGCTTCCAAGGTGATTTCGATATCCGGTTCAAAACCGATAATCGTTTCTGCATCGTTTAAAATCTGCCCTATCGCTTGCGCCGACAACATACTCGGTGTGCCACCACCAAAAAAAATGCTGGTGAGTTTGCGGCCTTGCGCCAGAGATTGATCCTGCTGCAAATCCAAGCGCAGTGCTGCTACATAATCTGCTTCGGGAATATCGTTATTCGCCTGATGGGAATTAAAATCGCAATAGGGGCATTTGCGAATACACCAAGGCACGTGAATATAAAGCGAGAGCGGTGGTAATTGCAGGGACATATTATTTATTGCCAGTCAATGTAGATAATTTTTGCAGCAATTCCTGCATCGCTCTGCCACGATGGCTAATGCGATTTTTTTCTGCTTTATCTAATTCAGCCGATGCACAATTGTGCGTTGGTACAAAAAATAAAGGGTCATAACCAAAACCACCTTCGCCGCGTGGTTCGGTGAGAATGACGCCTTCCCAAATGCCGTGGCATAAAATCGGCGTAGGGTCTTCCGCATGACGCATAAAGGCAAGCACTGCGTGATAACGTGCGGTACGTTTTTCGGCAGGAATACCTGTTAATTCTTGCAAGAGTTTTGAATTGTTGTCTGCATCTTTTGCGACTTCACCCGCATAGCGAGCGGAATAAATTCCGGGGCGGCCGTTTAATGCATCTACCTCGATGCCGGAATCGTCGGCGATGGCTGGTAAGCCGGTTTTAGCGCAGGCGTAACGCGCTTTGATGATGGCATTTTCAACAAAGGTTAAACCGGTCTCTTCGGCATTTTCGCTAAAAAAATCCGATTGCGGCACCACGTCAAAACCACAGCCCGCTAAAAGTTGCTGAAACTCGCGCAATTTTCCGGCGTTGCCACTCGCCAAGACTATTTTTTTCATAAGACATCTTTTCCGCATAAATTAATCAGAGAAAGAAAAGGTGCCTCTGAGCGCCTTTGTTATGCAATCCAGCATAGGATTATTCGGTGTAAAGCGTTCGGTTAAAGGTAAATGTCATTGGTTTGGCATCTTTATCCGAGCTGACCTGAATATCAAAATGCAATAATTCTTCGTTGTTAAATACAAATGGGGCGAGATAGTAAGTCGCATCGCCTTCGTTAATTTCGATAAATTTCAGTGCTTGCTGTTGCTGCATTAAATTTTTCGTTTTTCCACTCACCAGCGCAGGCATACCCAAACTGGTATTGCCATCTTCGGTTTTAGTAAGACTGATATTCACCAAGGCGCGATCTTTACCACGCACTAATTGATAGGCTTCGGCAACGCTGACGGGAATATCGGTACTGTTAAATACATTGTAGTGAACGGTATAGTCGCCGAATTTTTCGGTGGTACTGATTTCTTTTGGCTGATCAATTTGCGCCTGAGCGATTGCAGCAACAAGACTTAAACAAATGCCTTGTAGAATTTTTTTCATAAGACGCTCCAATGGGTTAGCGTATTGATTTTTCAACGCACTATTTGCTGAGATGATAAATCGCCGTTTCACCAAACAAGTTAGGCATAAAATCTTTTAAGGTCTGACCGGATTGTTCGTTGACTACCTGACGATGGATCACCTTGATATTGCGCTCGCGGCAGAGCACTTCAAAATCTTTAAAAGTACAAAAGTGAATATTGGGTGTGTTGTACCATTCGTAAGGCAGTAAATCTGACACTGGCATACGCCCCCGTGTCGCCAAGTAATAGCGCGCCTTCCAATGACCAAAGTTGGGGAAAGTGACAATACACTCTTTGCCGACACGCAACATTTCATCCAACACCAAGTGTGGGAAATGCAGCGTTTGCAGCGCTTGGGTCATAAGCACTGTGTCGAAACTTTTATCGGCAAAATTCCCCAAACCGCTATCGAGATTTTGTTCGATAACATTTAACCCTTTATCGATACAAGCGTTGATTTGGGCTGCATCAATTTCCAATCCGTAACCTTGCACTTGTTTGGTATCAATCAAAAATTTTAATAAGGTGCCATCGCCACAACCCAAATCGAGAATACGGCTACCCTGTTGAATCCAATGTTGAATTTCGTTGAGATCTATACGCATCAGATTGTCACTCCCGCAAGGTAGCGACCAAACACTTGTTGGTAGCGTTCGTCGGGTAATAAAAATGCATCGTGACCGTGTTTGGATTCAATTTCTGCATAGCTCACTGAGCGATTGGCGCCGACCAACGCGTTAACAATTTCACGGGAGCGCTCGGGCGCAAAACGCCAATCGGTGCTGAACGAGATAACTAAAAATTTTGCGTTGGTTTGTTTAAACGCATTGACCGGGTCATCCCCGTACTCGCGCGCCAAATCAAAATAATCCAGGGCTTTGGTGATGCGAATATAGGAGTTCGCGTCAAACGTATTGGCAAAACTATCGCCTTGGTAGCGCAGATAACTTTCGATCTGAAATTCCACCGGTTCTGCGGTGCCAAGGTCAAAACTGCCGCTGCGCAAATCGCGGCCAAATTTTTCGCCCATCGCATGATCCGATAAATAGGTGATGTGGCCGATCATGCGCGCCACCGCCAAACCGTTTTTCGGCAAAGTGTTGTGCGCTATGTAATCGCCATCGCAAAAATTCGGATCGCTGATAATCGCTTTGCGCGCCGCTTCGTTAAACGCAATATTTTGCGCGGACAGTTTTAACGCCGACGCAATCACCACCGCGTGACGAATACGCTCAGGGTAATCCAGCGCCCAGCGCATCACTTGCATACCGCCGAGACTGCCGCCGATGATCGCCGCCCAGACATCAATACCCAGCACATCGGCCAAGCGCGCCTGACTCGCCACCCAATCGCGCACGCGGATCATGGGGAAATCGGCGCCCCAAGCTTTACCGGTCGCGGGGTTGATCGAACGCGGGCCGGTTGAACCGTGGCAGCCGCCAATATTATTGAGCGACACCACAAAAAATTTGTTGGTATCGATAGGTTTACCGGGGCCGATATAAGCGTCCCACCAGCCCGGGCGCTTGTCGTCCATGCTGTGATAACCAGCGGCGTGATGATGGCCGGAGAGCGCGTGGCAGATCAGCACGGCATTGGATTTGGCCGCATTCAACTGGCCGTAGGTTTCATAGACCAATTCATACTCATCAAGTGTGCGGCCGCAGGCTAGCAAAAGCGGCGCGGTAAAACGATGAGTTTGGGGAGTGACAAGACCCACCGAATCGGCAGGTAATTGGTTTGGCATGATTCTCTCTTAACGCGTGATGTAATGCCGATGACACCGGCCAGATCAAATGATGCGACAGTCTAAAGAGCTGTGCCTGTGCCTGCAAGGTTATACCCGGTTACTTCGCGTTTTGCTGCCTGCAATAAAAAAACGGGCGCAAGCGCCCGTTTATATACTTCCAGATTCTTCTTTAGCTACCGAAGTAAGCCAGGTATTTTTTGGCGTATTTTGCCAATTTCTTTTCTTTGGCGCCGCTAGCTACTTTTTCAATCGTGGGTTTGTATTCTGCCATGCGGCTGCCGGCCAAGGCGCGGCACATCCAAGCAGCAGCATCTAACCCCAGACTGTCCAAGGACTGCTGATAAGTACTTTCTATTGTTTTATTGAGTTGTTGCAGAAATTCCGGTTGGTAATTTTGAGTGAAGTGAATGCGTTTTGCCGCCATCCGCATAAGCTCCGCATTGCCGCTGGCCAGCATATTAACGATGCGCTGGTTGTATGTAGGATGGCTGTGCTCCGGCCAAGCCTTGGGCGCGATCAACGGGTTAATTTGCGTATGCAGCGACAGAGTATTGAGTGCTTGAACCGCATATTTTTTTAATTTCTTATGGGGAGCCTCAGCGATAATTTTTTCAATTGTCGGGCGATATTTTTCATTGCCCGAATAGGCTAAGGCTTTAGTGAGATGGGCAACGTAATTGATAGTGACCTTATCGCTTGCCTTGGGCAGGGACGCCAAGGCTTTGGCTTCGACTAAATCAAACAACTGCGGCGAACTTAAACCAGCCCACTCCAGTGTTTGCGCGGCTTTTTCCTGTTCAATTGGGCTGCCAGATTGGAAAATTTTGACGTAATCTTCCGGCGTTTCGGTTTCCGCCTGCACAATCCAACTAGTGCAAATCCCCACCATCAACAACAGTGCACGTAATAACATGGTTACAGCTCTCCTTGATTAATAATAAAAATCAGTTAGTCCAACGTTTAAAAATCAGCGAGGTATTAATCCCGCCAAAAGCAAAATTGTTACTCATGATGTAAGGGCAATCCAGTTCCCTGCCTTCACCCATGATGTAGTCCAAATCGCCACACTGTGGATCGGGGGTGTGCAGGTTCAGGGTCGGCGCAAACCAACCTTCGTTCATCATTTGGATGCTTGCCCAAGCCTCAATTGCCCCACAGGCACCGAGAGTGTGGCCAATATTGCCCTTGAGTGTACTGATCGGCACTGTCTGTTTGCCAAACAATTTTTCGGTAGCGGTGGACTCTGCGATATCGCCGCGGTCAGTCGCAGTGCCATGGGCGTTGATATAGCCGATGTCCGCAGGCTGCAAACCGGCATCATCCAATGCCATTTGCATGGCGATATTCATGGTCGCTGGATCTGGCTGGGTGACATGACCGCCATCGGAGTTGGTGCCAAAACCAATCAATTCAGCGTAGATTTTTGCGCCGCGCTTCTTCGCATGCTCATATTCTTCGAGCACAACAACGCCCGCCCCTTCGCCCATGACGAAGCCGTCACGGCCCTTGTCATAGGGGCGCGAGGCCGTCTCCGGCGCATCGTGATAACCCTTGGAGAGCGCCTTGGCAGACGCAAAGCCGGCAATACCAAGGCGGCAGATCGCCCCTTCCGCACCGCCTGCAACCATGACATCGGCGTCATCGCA
>CAXAVL010000017.1:0-33146 GCA_963971905.1 uncultured Cellvibrio sp. | reverse complement strand
CGCGCACGCAATTATATTGAAGGTTTGGAGATGCTCTCATCCATGCGCCTTTGCGCCAATGTGCCTGCAATGTACGCGGTACAAACGGCATTGGGCGGCTACCAAAGTATTAATGAATTGATTATCCCTGGCGGACGCTTGCGTGAACAGCGAGACACAGCGTTAAAAGCTATGGCGGAAATTCCAGGCCTCACGTGCGTAAAACCCAAAGGCGCTTTGTACTTGTTCCCTAAGCTAGATTTGAACATGTACAAAATCAAAGACGACCAGCAAATGATTTTGGATTTCTTGCTGCAAGAAAAAGTACTGTTGGTACAAGGCACCGCGTTTAACTGGCCAAACCGCGATCACTTCCGCATCGTATTTTTGCCGCGCGAAGATGATTTAACCAAAGCCATTCAACGTTTTGGCAACTTTTTATCGCGCTACTCACAATAATTTTTTGCCATCTTCCAGCGTAAAAAAAACCAGCCGAGCGCTGGTTTTTTACGTTCAAGATAAACTGGCAGGCACCTGATAAACCAAGAGTTTTAATTGCTGCTCCGGATCTACATCTGGAAAATCGGCATGAGGTTTTACGCGCTCAATAAAACTTGCCTGCGGGCACTGTTCAATAAATTGCTGCTTTAAAAATCCTTCACTCAATTCCGGCGCATTTAAACAGGCCAATACCAAACCACCTCCCGGCATTAACTCTGGCAACCGGCGAATCACTTTTGCGTAATCTTTTTCTGCGATAAAACTGCCTTTTTGGTACGAGGGCGGATCAATAATCACTATGTCATAGGGGCCAGGCTTCTTAACTCTCGCCCAGGACTTAAGGATATTTTCGGCAACATACTCACTTTTATTTTTGGCCAGATTATTCAGTTGGTGATTTGCTCGCCCCAGATTTAATGCGGCGCTGCTCATATCCACATTAACTACTTTCTCCGCACCCGCCGCAACAGCGACCACCGAAAATGCACAGGTATACGCAAAAAGATTCAACACACGTTTACCTGTCGTATGTTGTTCGATCCACTCCCTGCCCGGCTCCATATCTAAAAAATACCCGGAGTTTTGTTGTTGCGCCAAATGTAAATTAAACAGCGAATTGCCCCGGCGTGCGAAAATTGGATCAGGTAAATTCCCAAATACAATTTCACTCGGCGCACCAGGCAAATAGCGTCGCTGCACCACTAACACCGTAGTTTCAGCATCAAATAGCGGGCGGATGTTAACGAGCAGCTCATCTAACCATTGTTCTGGTGGTGCAAAAAATAAGGTGATGAGTATTGCGGGCTGGAAAAAATCCACCGTAATGAATTCCAACCCAGGAAAAGTACGGCCGCGCCCATGAAACACACGATAACTATCAATCGTAGTTTGAGAGCGAGTCTTTTCAGCGAGCAGGGCAAGGCGTTCAATAATAATTTGCATTAATGATCGCCCTCTGCGGAATAACCTACGGGATACATAATGGTTTCGCGATAACCGGTAATAACCGGGCGATAGCCACCAAATGCAATATCCAATTCTGCATCATTGGTATCCACTAATAATGGACGGCCATTCAGTGCAAGAATTTTTCCGCGCGCAGCAATAATATGAATATTGTCTTTGCCGATACGGCGCAAAATTGTGGGCGTAAATTGCTGATTGCCGCGCCCTAGAATATGCCCCTGCCCGCCAATTGCAGTAATAATCATTTTTACTGCACCGGAAAACTGATCCAACTGCGCGGTAATTTGCGCTGCGCTTACATCAGTTGCGATCAATTCATTATTCAATAACAAGTCAACCCCCAACAGGCTGCCTTCCAAACCGAGCTCATGTAAAAAAAGATGCGTCGTTGAACCTGGCCCCACTAAATACAAGGTATCGGGCTGCAATTGTTCAATCATCGCTTGCGCAACATCCAATTGCGCCAACTCATCGCGCTCGGTGCCTGCATTTTTAACTTGTTGCAAAAACTGCGAGTCTTCTGGCACTAACAAAGTTCCGTAAAAGCGCGCACGCACCTGACCATTGCGAAACGCATCCTCATCTATATCTTTTACATCGCGTTCCACAATATTTACCAAGGTGCCGATTAATAATTGTTTAAGAATTTCACCCGCCGCTTCCGGCGCATTGGCATAAACACCAGAGTGCATTTTCACACCACAGGGAACCCCCAATACCGGTTGCGATGTACCCACCACATCGGCAATTAAACGCGCCGTGCCGTCGCCACCGGCAAACAGAATCAGATCCACACCTTGTTGCATAAGTGCAGTTGCAGCGGCGCAAGTATCTTGCGCACTGCTGGGCTGCTGTTGCGCAGCACCTATAAGATGTACGCTAAAACCCGCTGCTTTAGCACAGGTTTCGCCCATATCGCCCGCAAAACAAAATATTTCTACTTGTTCGCGAAAATTGGCAATGACTTGCAGCGCACGCTCCATACGCTGCTGCGCCCGCGGCTCCGCACCGCGGGCAATTGCTTCTGACCGAATCGCATCGCCATCTGAGCCTTTTAAACCAACACTGCCCCCCAAACCGGCGTAGGGGTTAATAATTAAGCCGAGCTTAAACACAGTGAAACCCTAACACCTGCAGCCACTGCTTATCGGCATCGCTGACATCTTCCAAGTGAACTTGATAATTGTGAAATTCGCGTCGAACCGGATAATGCTTACGCAAGCTATCAAAACCTTCACCAAAAACAACTTCGCCTGTTGAGGCTTGTGCCGCGAGCGTACGTAAACGCAAGTCGTCCGCAGCGATATCGTAAACTTGCCTAATTAAGTTTTTGGCGATATTAAAAATCGTGGTGGGCGGTTCAATGCCATCAATACGCAATTGATTGTTCGCCAACGGCGGCACCAATTGGTCAAGAGAAGATTGTGGTTTTTTATCAAAATGGAGACAGAGCGAGCGATAAATCATCTCAGTTCCGTTTAATTTGCCATCGTAACTGTACCCAGCAATATGCGGACTACCGAGCAGCACTTTATCCAACAGTTCTAACGATATATCCGGCTCTGGCTCCCATACATCCAGCACCACTCGTAAATCCTTGCGCTCGCTTAAAACATCTAACAACGCCTGATTATTAATAACCGGCCCGCGTCCACAATTGATTAACACTGCGCCGTTTTTTAACTGCTGCAATTCATCGCGCCCTAGCAAATGAAAGCTAGGGTGTGCCCCAGTGGTAACTAAAGGGGTATGCATACTGATCACATCACATGCAAGCACTTCTGCGAGGCTGGTGAGATCCGGATTCTGTGCAACTGTTAGGTTGGGGTCGTAACAGCGCACATCAACACCCTGCGCTTTCAACCGCTTGTAGAGCAAGCCACCCACATTACCGCAACCGATAATGCCGAATCTTAACGGCAGCCAATTGATATCCAAATGACATAGTGCCGCATACACGAACTCAACAACGGAGTTAGCATTACAACCTGGGGCGCTCGACCACTCAATTTTATTGGCATCCAAAAAGGTTTGATCCAAATGATCAACACCAATCGTGCAGGTACCTACAAACTTAACCTTGCTCCCTGCCAGAAGCGCAGAATTCACCTTGGTAACCGAACGAATAATCAGCGCATCCGCATCGCGCACATCTGCTGCGATCATATTGCGGCCTGGCATGCAAACTACCTCACCCAAATGGCCAAAAAATGCATTAACCATTGGGATATTCTCATCCGCCACTATTCTCATAATCGCTCGCTTACACTTGAAAATGGGTACATTAGATTCATTCAGCAACAAAACTTGCCGCCAGATAAATCCAAGTAATAAAAAAAGTCCCCATAGCAGTTGTGCTTTGGGGATTTAGCATATACTTTATGTAGTGATGGTGACGTTAAAACCATCGTTCGGCGCCTGATCTACTAGATCGGGATCTGCCTCACTTTAGGGGGTGGTATTATGAAGATCTCAGACACTGGCCACAACATGGATAACGTGGTCGACCTCTTCTCCAGGAAAACCTATTCAGCCCTTCACGATGAGCGCTTTATCCGCCTTGCTCCTGAATTGGACGGGTTGGAAATGCTCTACTCCAACGATACCAGCTCCGAAAAACTCTATAGCCTCAAAATCCTCTGCTGGGGCCTACGCGCTAACGGCGAAGTTGTCGGCTTGGTGCCATGGCTCAATGACATTGTCCCCTGCCCCGACTTATGTGACCCGTTAAACGGCCACTGGGAAGGTTATTACGACCCGGGCATTGACGAACTCTTTTTTGAAGCACCGATGCACAAAATCATTGAGCTTGAAACTGCCGCAGAGTATTACGAAATTCAGTGTGACAGTGGTGATGATGTGATTCAGGAATTACCTGATACCATCGGCACCCATGCCGTGTTGGCAGTACCAGACAGCAAGAATTTGTCGCTGGTAGAAGTTGTTAGTTGGAGTTTGCATTTTGATGGCAGTGTCTACGCCATGATCAGCGATCCAGCTAAAGTTGTGAGCACGCCGGTTCTACCGGGCGATGACTCTTTGTACGAAGCTCAAGGCAGCGAACATTTCCGTTACTTCTTCCAACACCAAATTGCCAACAAGATCAAAGCAGAAGACCCGGAAGCGATGGCTGCGATTTCGATGTTGGTCGATGGCATAGATTAATTTTTATTCCTACCGCATAAAAATAACGCCGCAAACGCGGCGTTTTTTAATTACAAAAAATATCCCAAATCTCGGTAGTTGTTGTTAACTCTTGTTAAAAACTACTTTTTGCGAATATAAAAAAAATACTGTGTATCAGTTTCTTTTTGAGAGATTAATTCATGCCCAAGAAATAAACAAAACTTGGGAATGTCGCGCAATGTCGACGGATCAGTTGCAATCACTTCGACAAGATTGCCGCTTATCGCCTCGCGCATCACTTTGTGCAACATCATCACTGGCTCAGGGCAAAGCAAGCCCGAAGCATCCAAACTTTTATCAATTGTGTCATTCATAGTTTTAAATCGTCTATAAACTTTTCGGCAAATAGCCAAGTGATTGCTATTATTAGGACAACGGAAATAGATCCAGGACAAGACTAACCACCGGGGAACTCTGTTCGATGTCTCGGAAACCAATAAGCGATTATATGCCCACCGATTTTTTTAGCCGCCAAGCTTTGGAGCTGACGTTTCGCCTGCTGCGCAACAATCACCCATTACTGGCACACGCTGTTAAACACACAATAGATAATACTACACCTGTGCCTTACGAAGACTTACAGTCTGTTTTTACAGGTGAAATGCTATTGAACACAGAGGTATTAAGCTTCCTCAAAGCACATACCATAGGAAAAATCGTATCCGTGTTAACCGATATTGGCGAAGAGGCATTAAAGCAACGCGACCTACCCCCTAGCCACATGACATTAATGCGAACTTTAATTGAAGACTGGGTGCAGCTCACAGAATGGGTTTTGGCGCATACTGCTGCAGACCAGAATGATCGCACTTCCTATCACTAATCATTCGACCCCGCCGCTCAATCAGTCATCAATACACACGCAGATGGCCGGTCACTTCTTCTCTATCGTGATACAACTGCTTAAATTGAATTTCCACTTTAAAACCCGCCTTTTCCAAGGCTGTGCGAATACGCTCTTCGCATTTTTTCACTTCCAAATAACGCTGCTTCATCGGCAGTTTCAAATTAAAAATCGCTTCGCGGCAATTCGCTTTAGTAAACCAGCCAATTACCATACTCGTCACACGCGCAGGCTTATCAACAATATCGCACACCAACCAATGCACTGGCTTTTTGGGTTCGTATAAAAAGCCGTCGGTCAGAATATGCAAAACTTGCCCCGTCTCTAATAAATTCTTGTCCATAGGGCCATTATCAACTGCTTCTACATACATGCCACGCTGCACTAATTGCCAGGTCCAACCACCGGGCGCCGCACCAAGATCAACCGCGCGCATACCAGAGGCTAAGCGGGTATCCCAATCTTCTGCAGGGATAAAGTGATGCCAAGCCTCTTCCAGTTTTAAAGTTGCTCGGCTCGGCGCTTCTTTGGGCAAACGTAAGCGCGCAATACCCATTGGCCAGGGAGACGAGTTATAAGCGGGAATTACGCCTAAATAAGCCTGAGTACCCGAGATGAAAATCAAATGCAGCCGCATGTGACTACTCGGCTGAAATAATTTATTCGCCTTTAATGCCTTTTCAAATGGAGCGGTAAATTTTTTGCTCAATCCGGAAAGCTCTTTGCCTTCGTTTGTGTCCACCGTTTCGATCACCAATTCACTGGTACGCGGCAAGGATTCTGCAGCTGCAAGTAATGGCGTTACGCGATCGGTGACCGGTAGGTCCTCTATCAAACCGGCACATACAAACCATTGGCGCGCAAAAATAAGCTTGGTAAAACGCAGCTGTTTGGTAATTAAATCTGCACCATTAGGCTCTTGGGTGATAAAAACAACATAGGCGCTGTTATCTTTGGTTTTACTATAACCATAAATACCTAGTTCACCCGCCAGATCGGTAATTTCTGCCGCACATTCTTTTTCAAAACCAGCCCGACAATGTAAAAATAAATGATTCACAGTTTTCTCTTTTTCAAATAATAATTAAGTTGCTGAATCTTGCTCCAGCAATTGGGCATCGCGGCGCGACAAAATGCTGACTGTTTCAGTAGCCGTATCAAATACCACTACAATTTCGCGGCGTCTTAGCTGCTGTTTAATTTGTTCCACTTTTGTACTGAGCGATATTTCCTCAGCGCCATAATCCGTTCCCTCGCGAGTAATAAATTCTTCAATCAATCCCTGCAATGCATCGCTCGATAATTGTTCATAGGGAATAATCATCTATTTATATTTCTCTTTCTATCTATTAAATGAAGGGATTGCCACCGGACAAGGTCTGACTTGTTCAGCAGCGGTAAGCGGAGTAATCTTCACCTATCAAACCCACATAACAGCTTTACTCAAACAATAAGGAATCACCGTGAATACACAACTGGTTTTAACTGTTCTCTGCGATGACCGCCCCGGTATTGTTGAACAACTTGCACAAACCATCACCAATCACCACGGCAACTGGCTGGAAAGCCGCATGGCGCAACTTGCAGGGAAATTTGCAGGAATCCTTCAGATCGCAGTGGCAGATACCCACCACAACGAATTACGCACTGCCTTAAACGAACTAACTGACAAAGGTTTTAAAATTGTCATTGAAAATGCGTCTACTACGACTAGACAAGACTGCCGTGAATTTAGTTTTAGCGTGGTAGGCAATGACCGCCCCGGCATTGTACGAGAGATCGCACAAGCGTTTGCTGCCCGCCATATTAACATGGGTGAGCTAGAAACGGCGTGTTCGAGCATGCCATGGTCAGGAGAACCCCTGTTTGAGGCCACAGGGATCATTGAAGTACCCAAATCGGTCGATATGAATGAGCTTTATGACTATTTGGATAAGATAGCCGATGAACTGGCCGTGGATATTCGCCTAGAATCATCCACCGAAAGAAATAACTAATTCACAACACTTTATTCCAAGAGCCTTAAATATGGCTCTTGGAATCCAAAACATTCAATATCTCCGGCTAATGTTTCCGCCTTTTTAGTTCCTCATCAAACTTTTCCAATTCAATATTGATTGCTGTTGTCGATATATTGACTTCATAAAATGAACACAGCAGCGAGACGACCAATAAAATCAAACTGACCGCAAACAGGTACATCCCCGCCACCTGAAATGCTAACAACAATGAAAACATGGAGAGAGTACAAAACACAAAAGACAGCACCCCAAAAGCCTGCATAAAACGAATCACCGCCATCCGTGTGCGCAGATTTTCAATTTGACGAATCACTAAATCTTTAGATGGAGCATTGTCGAGACTACTCAATTGACGAATTACATTCGCTAAAGTGACAAAGCGATTGGTGTATGCCAGCATCAACAATGAAATAGCTGGAAACAATAAACTTGGAGTGGTAATGGTCATTTCCATAACTATCTTCTTTGTGTCGTATTCTTAATTAAAGCGTTCACGCCAGTAAATTATGCGATCGTGCCCGCGATAACTACCAAAACCAAAACGTGCCGTAGGTAAGCTGACATCTGAATAATTACCATCCTGATTCCAATCAAAGCGCAACCAAGAGTAGTCAGTTAAATCCACATTTACATTAAAAGACCCTTGCCCACCACCACTAGGTGCGGTAAAAAAATGCTGTGCATTACCACTGGTAAAACTTACCTCCGTCGCATTCATTGTTGCGTAGGAGCCTGTGGTGCTTCCACCACTCAACGAAACAGTTAAATTGGCAGGAGTAAATATACTGCCAGCTGGATAATTGATTACACTGCGTAAAATTTTGGTACAACTATCATTTTGATTTGGAACAAAAAAGCTTCCTACCCAATACTCTGTAGAAAGATTGACTGGAAGATTGGCAGTTTCCGGACCGAAGGCATCATCAAGACGAAGGCGCCCATAACGTAAATTTAAGGTTGATCCAAGAGTTATTGCATTACAACTCCCACCACTACAGATACCTGTTGTAGATGCATTCATATTTAAATTTTGCAGACTGCGACTATCAAACGTATCACTTAATTGCAGACCAACCTGCACACTTTCGAATGGGCCATCTGGAGCATAATTTGGCGCAAGCCGACTAAAGCTTGCGGCAGAGGAATTTAGTAACAGCTCGCCGGCAGACCAAGTAGGCACAGCACCAGCGGTAAATCGTGACAGGTTAACACCTGAATTCGCATTTTCTGCCACATAGCTAATACTCGGCATAGTCCCGTAAGCGGAGGTGTAATTAGCTAATTTATTATTTGCGACTCCCCTCGCCTCTATCGTATAACTCAACGTTAAAGGTTGTTGCATATAAGAAAATGAACCACAACTATTCGCAAGCGCTGAGCTTATCAAGGTGAAATGGCTCGGATAAAAACGCCCAAGAATTCCACTCGGCGTTATCACACTCACATTTCCCTGCCCTAAATATCCTGTGCCAGATAGATTAGGCTCAAGCTTGAAGCTTCCCACTTCATTCCACACCCCCGGAATAATTGCACCGGCTGCCAACGCGCCGTAAGGGTCAGTAATACCATCTGAGTTATTATCCTCCCCAATGATCAAGTTACCCGCTACAGCACCCAGCGGGTAATCTGGCCGCCTGGTACCACAACTTGCATCTAAACTTGTATTTCTTTCTGGGCAGCCCATTAACAATTGAATTTTGTTGCGCTCTGCGGATAGACCACCCACAAGAATTTCATTGCCAAAATTAGGCGTTGGATTACCCAGCGCATTTCGCGCCTGAACATTCACAGTAAACTTTTCGCCGGCAGGGATAAAACCCTGTGTTGAATTACTGGTTCCACCCGGATTTGCTTTAAAAGGCGCTGCAGCCTGTACCGCACTGGTAACAGCCAAGGTATAAGGTTTAACCACAAAAGGATTACTGTTCGCAGACAAGGTAAGTTCAGGATCATTACCTGAAGCTGTAATTTTTAACCGCCCATGTAATGTGACTTGGCCTACATCAGAATAATTAATAGCCATGGGAGCTTCGCCGCTTGCATTAAAAGCAAGATTCACACTGTTATAGCTTACCGCTGCACCATTATTATTTGCCGCAATGGCAACACCATT
This sequence comes from uncultured Cellvibrio sp., assembly GCA_963971905.1. GTDB lineage: Bacteria > Pseudomonadota > Gammaproteobacteria > Pseudomonadales > Cellvibrionaceae > Cellvibrio. The sequence continues at coordinate 23,536 of CAXAVL010000017.1, read as the reverse complement.
TACCATTAACGTCTGGAGGCTGACACAAGTTGTTGGATTATTGCAGCTAAAACCCAAATCAACCGGCAAGGTTTTTGAGGCAACCCTTGCTTCACACACGCCAGTTTTTGGATTAGTACTAATAACTTTTGCAATCGCACTACCATTCACCCCCGCTACCTGCGTAGGTATATTTTCTAAAGCCGAATTTTGTGCAATTCGCAATACTGTATTTACAAACTCAATTGTTGATGTAGTCGATGCAGTAGCACTTTCCGCCTTAATGGTTAAAGTTCCAGGTGTTGTCTGTTGTAAATATCGAGTAAAGCTTGATTCCCCGCCGGTAAAAGTAAACGGATTCCCACCCAGCCATACACCGGTTGCCGGGGTGGTACTAAGGGTAACAACTGTACCTGCTGGAGGGTTATACGCACTACCCGATGCATTCAATGCAGTAATAGTGACCGACTCTGCAGCGCAAGTAATACCTGTCGGATTATGTGTAATTGAATAAGATGAAGGTGGCGTTACGCACTCATAAAGCCCAGCTGCCGAAATAGGCGATGAACCCGCTCCTCGAGGAATAGCAACATAAGAGCCGCTACCAGGCGTTTGCCAAAGCAATTGCGCAACAGCAAATCCGCCATTTTCATAAAATTCCAATTTAATTGGATAGGTTTTTCCCACCTCCAAATTAACTGCCGCAGAGGTGTGCGTGGTAACTGAGTGATCATTCCATTGATCAATTAACAAGGCACCATTTACTGTTAAACGCACACCATCATCAGAATTGGTTTGAAAACGATGGACGCCGGATTGAGTGACATGCACATAACCGTTCCATCTCACCGAAAAATTATTACTTCCTATACCTGCAACCCCCGGAGCACCGGTTCCCCAATCAAAATTAATTGGGCCATCAGATCGCCTACCGGTAACAGGCGAAGTTAATGTTTGATTATTGAAATAATCTCCCGTAATACCCGCTGTTAGGGTAGTTGCACAAGAGGAGACGGGGGGGCTGGCTACTGGCGCACACTCATACAAACCAGCCCCCATAGTTGGCAAAGGCCCACCCGGAATAGCTACGTAGGTGCTTGCTCCCGGTAATCGCCAACGTAAACGGATAACTGCCTCGCCAGTATTTTCATAAAACTCTAGCGCTATGCTGTAAGTGTTTCCCGCAACAAGATTGATATCTGTTGTTGTATCTGTTGTTGCTGAATGATTATTCCAACGATCAATGACCAAATTACCATTGATGTATAAGCGCACCCCATCATCTGACTCCGTTTGAAAGCGGTAAGCTCCGGTTTGAGTGGCTCGTATATAACCATTCCAACGAATTGAAAAATTATCCGCATTAATTCCACTCGCACCCGATGCTCCACTGCCCCAATTAAAATCAATCGGCGCATCAGAGCGTGTACTGGTCGATGGCTCTGTAAGTGTACGGTTATTGTAATAATTTCCAGTGATACCACTGGAAACGCCCGCAGAACAATTCATCGGTGTAGGTGGAAGCGGAGCTGCTCCACACGCATTAGCCGGGGTAGAATTTGGCGAACATGTACCATACACATTGCCACCATTGGTGACATTAACGGTAGAGTAATTGGGTGCACTTAAATTGCCGTACACGGTAGAGTTATTAACGGTAATTGCCCCGCTATTACTGCTAATAGAAATTGAATTGGAACCAGACCCAAGTGCACTGCCATTATCAATCGTTACTGTACTTGCACCAGAAATACTACCACTGGTCATAGTGACACCCGAAAATGTCGCAGCATTATTCGAGGTCATTACGAAATTTCCAGCTATCGTTCCACCAGTAATAGACATTCCGGACCGCGCTGTGGCGCCACCGCTTAAATTGGTGCCATTAGTAGTAATGGTGTTACTAGAACTAGTGACTAAACCACTTACGGCGCCGCCGGTTAAATTAATATTGCCCGTAGAAGTGACTGTGCCATTTACCGTAGTGCCCGCCAGTGTAATCACTCCACTGCCGGCATCCACATTTCCATAAATTGTGTTAGTGCCAGTAGCAGTGATGGTTCCGTAGCTTGAAGTTAAATTAATGTTGACACTAGGGCTTCCTATTGTATTCCCAGCAAGGGAAAAACCATTATTTGCTAAAATCGTGGCATTACCACTGGATGTAATAATATCCCCGGCAGTCAAGGTCACACGGCCATTTCCGTTGCAGGTATAAGTAGAGCCAGAAACACTCCAGCTAGTATTACAAGGCGGGTATGTACCTGCACTCAAATTATAGGTTGCCGCGCGAGTAGCTCCTGCTGTGGCGTACAACACCAGCAACAGCAACCCAGACCACAACAATTTTTTCTGGCAAAAATAAAATGATCGCAACATTTATTCTTGCTCCCGATAGGCGCCAACTTGAATGCGGCGATTAGCACGAAAATGATCTTGCCCGCATACCCCTTCACTGTTGATCGTATAAAAACTTTTTGTCACACCTACTGCGGAGTTCGGCAAATAATTAGCCGCTGCCCCAGGTGCGCAAGCACTGCCGTTTTGATAAAGGCACGTACACCCCACTACGACAGTACAAATTTTTAACCCATTTACACCCGCAAAATTATGATTAATAGCCATACCCGCACAAGCTGAATCCGTTGTTTGCCGCGTAGTATTTCCCAAAAATAATGCCTGCATTCCACGCTGGGCGCCGCTCTCTGCGGCATAAAAGGCTTGAATATTAGTAAACTCCTGAATGCCGGAATTTTGCGTTTGTGTTGCGGTGCGAGAGATTGTCAGGGCAAGCACGCCCATTACAACCAAAATAAAAAGTGCCAACGGCAACAAGAAGCCTTGTTGTAGCTGACTGGTTTTCGTTTTAAACAATTTAAGGGACATTGCGAATCAATACCCCCTGACTATACACAATCGATTCACCTGCGCTGGAAAACTTCAGTGTGATATTAATTCGTGTGTTACGGTTCTCGCTGCCCATCTGCAATGAAAAAGGTTGTGGGCTAGCCGGATTTTCAACAGCCACATTGCGAGCAACAATGCTAAATCCACTCGCCAGATTGACATTTGCAGCCGTCACATCGATACCCTCATAAAAACGCAGCTCATCGCCCACCACACAAAAAGCCTGTGGATCATCAAGCAGATAATAACGTTTATTAATGGAGTTTCGCTGCCAACTTTTAGCGGCAGTGAGGACTAGATTTCCGCTCGCATAACTAGCGCGCGAAACAGGGCTTCCGCCATAAATCTCATCTGCTGTCATAGCGCCGATAGTGACATAGCGAGGCGTGCCAAAATCGACAATAACTGGCGATGCATCAATTGTTGCTGTAGCGGCTGCAGAATTTTTAGCATCAGGCACTGGGGAAAAATAATTTCCCCCTGCGGCAATCGGCATGAATTCAACGCAACTACCGGTATTGGTAATACGCACAGAATAAGGTAACGCAATGCGCAGTTGACGTGTCATGCGCTCCAACGCTTGGCGTGAAGTATTGACCAATAAAGCGCGGGTCTGTGTGCGTTGATATGACTCCATTGTTTTGACAACAAAACCTGAGCCTATAGTGGCGAGAATGGAAAGAATTACAATAACAGCGATAAGCTCAATCAGCGTAAATCCTGCTGATTCGCTCCTATTCACCACCACAACTCCTTTTTGTCGCCGCATCAAGAGCAACATCAAAAATTTGCTCGCTCAGCAGCCAACAAAATGGTTTCGCCTCTGGGACTGGAAACGCTGACGGTAATGAGCTTTATGGTATTACCCGCATTAGTGGTGACTGATACTGAACGGGTATAACCAGGATAGGGAGTGTCACTCCAATTGCGGTAATCATCCACATCATTCATATTTGTGTCGGGAGTATCATCACAAGAAGAGCAAGCTGGAACACCGCCTGTTGGCGTGCTTTCGGAATATTTCAGTGAGAGTATTTCATCCAATAGTGACTGCGCAGCCTCCAAGGCTTTCACGCGAACAATGGGATCAATGTTATTGATAGTAGCTTGACGATAAACACCCACTAACGCCAGCAGTGCAATACTGACCACCACAATAAACACAATCATTTCAATCAGGCTAACGCCCAATATTGGAATGCGATTTGCAAGCAATCTATTGCGCATATGCATAACCACTCGCTTCAACTTGAATCGTTGCAGTTACTCCACTGCTATTACCTGAACCGGTTAACACTATTTGTGTTTTATTTGTACGCCCTAATTTATCGTAACTCAAGGTCAATACCGGCAAACTGACTCCAACTGGCACTTTTAGAGGGTAAAAATCAGTGCTGACTTTAATTGGAGTATTGTTCTCATTAACACTGATGGTGCTAGAGGTAAGCACCAACGTAACATTACTGCGCATCATGGCTTGCTGCTGCGAAAAAAACAAAGCCGCGATGAGATCATCGCGGCCTGATTGCACTGGCGCTGTACCTGCTGAATCTATGCGAGCAATAACAACAACCGATATAACACCTACCAGAATCATTACAGTAACTAATTCAATTAATGTAAAACCCTGCGCTGTTTTTTTCATGGAGTCTCATACGACATTTACAAACTAAGGTGTAACGCCATAAGCAGTAAAGTAACCTGGTTTACCTTTAAAAGTAACCGTGCATGTAAGTGAGGCCCCTTCTGCGATAGCCGTTGCCGGTGTAATTACATAATCTGTAGAGGGTAAACCGCCATCAAGGGCATTTTTAACATCATCGCATTTAGCAACAGTAGTTAAAGCAGAGGTTGTAGTAAGCCCCGCATCCTTAGCAATATTATTCGCATGGTTAAGCGCTGCCGCACTACCCAAGGCACCCGCAACACCGTTAACGGTAGCTTCTTCGGCCGCGTCTGAAAGATCCACAAATTTCGGCAGCGCCGTAGCCGCTAAAATCCCGAGAATAACGATTACCGCAATTAATTCAATCAAGGTAAAACCAGATTGTTGTTTCATAAGTAAAGCTCCGTACAAGTAGAAAAATGAAGTGAACTATGAATAGCGAGCTCGATACCGCCGAGCCTTTTAAGATATACCTCCTTGAATTCACAAATACTCTCGAATTTGCGAACAAAAACACTCTCGGTTAAAACAAAATATAGCTAAAACCATCAAAAATGCCAGTTTCCAGACTAATTAATAATGATCTTTTCGTTATTCACTGGAATAAAAAGTAATTTGCCATCCAACATATAATAATCAAAATAAGCAGTGCCATCAGTGAATCCATAGCGACAGTTATTAGCCTGTGCAAATACCCGGTACTCATTGCGGCTCTCACTATCCGCACCTTTGGTTATGGGAGCCGGGTTTTGCAAAAGCAATTGCCACAACTGGAAGCAATCCTCATCGGTTGGTTGATAATCAGCAACCACCGGACCAACCAAGGATACCGGCCAGCCTTGCGAAGAAAAATAAACCAATGTGCCTGCAAGTTTAAGTGGCTCCGCTTTACTCTTTTTGTTAACCACATTCTCTAACAAATATTGGACACGGGCGTTAACTGCCCCGGTCATAAAGTGATGCGATATAATTTCCAAGCGCAAAATTCGTGCATCTTTAGCCATTAAGGAATAACGCCCGAGTGCAGCAAGCGCAATAATCGCGATAACGATCACCACAACAAAAAACTCGAATCGCCCATTGTGATAAGTTTGAATCAAACAAGCCTCACTTTTGAATGTTGTACATATCCCACATGGGCAGGAAGATACCCAAGGCAATCACCGTGACAAAACCTGCCATAATTACAATCATAATCGGCTCGATTCTATCGCTCAGTTGTTTTACATCGTATTCCACTTCGCTTTCATAAAAAGCCGCAACTTCTGCCAACAGCGTATCTACTTGACCGCTTTCCTCTCCCACTGAAATCATTTGCAGTACCAAAGGGGTAAACATGCCGCTGACCAAATGCGTTTGAAATAACCCCTCACCACGCTCCACCCCTGCGCGAATACCGCGAATTTTATCGCCAAGGTAAGGGTTATCTACCGCACGGGCGCTCAACTCCAGCGCATTAGAAAGGGGCAAGCCAGCATTGAGCATTAGACCAAACGAGCGGGCATAGCGCGCAAGAGATGCGCGCTCGATAATATCACCCACCACAATCAGCCGCAGTTTTTTACGCCCCCATACCCGGCTGCCCTCTGGTGTATTTACGTAGTGATAAGTCCAGGCAACCAGTACCGTTACAGCAGCCAAAAGATACAGCCAGTAATTGACAAAAAAATCAGATACTCCGATCAGTATGCGTGTTGGCAACGGCAACTGCGCACCAAACTTGGCAAACATGCCCGCGAATGCAGGAATTACCTTTACATTGATAATTACAATCGCAATAGAAATTGCAATCAGTACAAATGAAGGATAACGCAACGCAGTTTTGATGCTTTTCATGGTCGCCAAATCGCGCTCCATATATTCACTCAGCTGCTTGAACACCAAATCCAAACGTCCTGAGTTTTCCCCCACACTGACCAAACTGACAAATAAATTATGAAATATTTTCGGGTGCGCACGCATTGCCGTAGACAACTCCACCCCCGCTTCCAATCGTTCAACAATATCATTCAACGCCTGCTGAAACGCGTAATTTCGCAGCGACGCCGATAATCCACGCAAGCCTTTTACCAGCGGAATTCCCGCGCGGGTGATGGTATGCATTTGACGGCAGAACATAATCAGTTCAACCGTTTCCACCCGCCCGCGATTTGTCGCGCGCGCGAATTTTTCAGACAAACTCAGCTGTTCAATAAATTCTTTAATTTCAACCGGTGTTACACCGCGCCCCAATAACTGATTGACAGCGGCATCCTGACTGGATGCATCCACTTGCCCGGTTATCAAACGGCCTTCCACATTGCGGCCTTTGAATTCGTAAATTGCCATAGTTATTTATTACCCGACATTTTAGATGTCATCAATTTGTGCGGATATACTCATCACTTCTTCAAGTGTAGTTGTACCTTCTATTGCATAACCCAATGCCGCTTCGCTCAGCGTGACAAAATTAGGAACAGCGTAAGCCGCACGAGTAAATCCATTAATATCATTCACCCGCAAGGCTTCGGCCATTTCCAGATTTAATTCCAACATTTCAAAAATACCAATGCGCCCACGATAACCGGTGTTATGACAATGAGGACAACCTGTACCCTGCTTAAATGTAGCACCGCTAAAATCACGGCCTTTACCAATGGTTGCCAATAACTGCCGCTCATTGGCATTAGGCGTGTAAGGTTGAACACAGCTAGTACAGATACGCCGCACCAATCGCTGTGCAACGATTGCTTTTAGTGCTGTCGCCACTAAGTAGCCATCTACACCTATATCCATTAAACGCAGTGCAGAGGTAACCGCATCGTTGGTGTGCAAGGTTGATAACACCATATGGCCGGTCATGGATGCACGCAGCGCAATTTCTGCCGATTCCGCGTCGCGAATCTCACCAACCAATAAAATATCCGGATCCTGACGCAGTGTTGCGCGCAATACACTGGCAAAATTCAAACCGATTTTTTCATGCAGCTGCACTTGGCTAATCCGCGGCAGACGATATTCGACGGGATCTTCAACGGTGATGATTTTTTTCTCGGGTTTATTTAACTCTGACAAAGCGCCATAAAGCGTGGTCGTCTTACCGCTACCTGTAGGGCCGGTTACCAATACCAATCCATGCGGGCGTGTGATGGCTTTGCGAAAACGATCAATCAAATAATCTGGCATGCCCACGTTACTTAAGGGGCGAACGCCATCTGTTTGATCAAGCAGACGCATTACCACTGACTCACCAAATTGCACTGGCATAGTCGAAATACGCACATCGATATTGTGATGTTTCACTTTTAAATTAAAGCGGCCATCTTGCGGCAAACGTTTCTCTGAAATATCCATACCTGACATAAGTTTCAAACGAACCACCAAAGCAGAGGCAATACGTTTTTCATTCATCACCTGCTCTAACAACACACCATCGATACGATTGCGGATGCGCAGCACTTTTTCATCGGGTTCGATATGAATATCCGAGGCTTTAGTATTGATCGCCTCTTCAAATATTTTTTGCAGTAGTTTGACTACCGGTGCTTCGCTGTCTGTGGCATCAACAGCAAAATCAGCCAAATCCAACGCAGACTCTTGCAGCTCCTCATCAAGCTCACCGGCAAGTGTGGCGATTTCACTGGCGCGGGTATACGCGATATCCAGAATATCCAGCAGCTCTGATTCACGCACCACCGCCGGTTTAAGATTCTTTTGCAAAATACGCTGCAATTCATCCAAACAGAAAATATCCGTCGGGTCAGCCATACCCAGCAGAAGACCATCAAAATCTTCGCGCAGCAGCATTACACGGTAACGACGCGCACTGGTTTCCGGTAATTGCTGTACCAAATCGCGATCAAAACGAAATTGTTTTAATTCCACAAATGGAATATCCAATTGCGCCGACAACAAACTCAATAGCGCATTTTCTTCAACGTAACCAAGTTCCACCAAGGTGGCACCCAGCTTTCGCCCAGTGAGTTTTTGCTCTTGCAAAGCGTGTTGCAACTGGGTTTCCGAAATCATATTTTTCTCGACCAGTAAATCGCCGATCCGAATACGTTTTTGCGAAAAATTGTTAGTCATAACTGTTTAACCAACTATTAGTGTTAATGATGTAGCAATAAAAATTATTGCTGCAGCGCAGCAATTCGCTGCTGAACATAGGTACGTACTTGCGGCTGCAAGTCGGCATATTGGTTTACCCGCTGATAAGCTTGCGCAGCCACCTGTGGTTGGTTAAGGGCATCCTGTGCCAGTGCAAACCCCAACCAATAAGCGGGCTTATCACCAAACACGCTGAGCAAGCGGCGATAATGATTAGCCGCCTCCAGATTCATTCCTGTGCGCTGATACAAGCCAGCCAGTAACGCACGGTAATTTTCATCCTGCTCCGCCTCTTGCATATGTGTTTCCAAAAGCTGAATAGCCTGTGCATCCTGTTGTTGAATAACAGCTATTTTTGCCTCATAAAAAATTCGCTCAACTACCGGCAAATAATCCGCTTGCAGCAAGAGTGACTGCATCGCTTCAGTGCGCTCTTGCGTCGCAAAAATATCCAGCAATGCTTTTACCGATTCACGTGGCTGTATGGCGGCTGTAATAAAATGCCGCAGGTTTTCTATCGCAATATCCACCTGCCCTTGCGCGATTAATTGATTCGCCTGTTGCACTTGCTGCTGATCTTGCCACTTGGCATTGGGCGTAATTGACAACGCTGGTTCGCCCTGCACCATTTCACGCCCTACCACTGACGCGACAAATGGTTCTTGAATACTGACAGACTTTAGATTTTCTTCCGTTGATTCTACAGGCGCGTGTTCGGCTTGCAGCTCTCGCTCAACCACTTGCAGATCTGCATTGGCATTTTGGGTTTGAGGTTCGTTTGTCGCTACGACAATTTCATCGCTAGCCGGTTGAATATTTGCATTGGCAACCACAGTTGATAATTGCGTAATCGCAGATTCCAGCGCAGCAATTCGCTCACCTAATTCCGGCGCCGAAACTGCAGGTGCAACAATAATTCGCTCAACTTCACTCGGTTCATCTAGTGCAACGGATTTACTCTTCACTTGAACTTGCTCAGCAACGGGTAATGTATTCAACGGTTCATCCGCAGCTTCTTGCGTAGCTGGCTTCAGTTTCCAAAACACAAGAATGGCTAACACTAGAAAAAATATAATCAAACTAGGCAGTAGCGTCCGCGGCAAAGGCTTTGCTGCACTGGAGTTATAAAATAATTCGCGTTGCTCTTCCGCCTGTAAATCAACGCTCGATTGCGGCGCAACGGAAACTGGATCCGTTATTTTTTGTTGGTGGGAGAGATCCCTCAGCATGTCGTTAAGCAAACTCATGAGGTGCCCCCCAACAAACCCGGGGCCAAAACAATAATCGCTGCTGCACTAGCGGCCAACATAGGCCACAACCAATAATCGCGCCGCGCTAACCAACGCCCCAATGATTTACTCTCAGCAGTATCGCTGATTGCGCGCACCATATGGTTGCGATTAACACGTTTGGCCGCCTGCCCATAAGCTGCAAGCATTGCCTTGTGCGCCATCACATTAATCAAACGCGGCACACCACCGGATGCTTTATACAACAAACTGATTGCAGAATATGAGAATAAAGAGGCACCGCGGTAACCCGCAGAGCTCAATCGATAGGCAAGGTAATCCGCCAGATTTTTTTTGGGAATTGTCTGTAAATACTCGGCAAAAACAATGCGCTGCTTAAGTTGGCGCAAGTCCGGGCGATCCAACAACTCATCCAGCTCTGGCTGCCCAAACAAAACAACCTGCAGCAATTTGCTTTTTTCAGTTTCAAGATTAGTCAACAACCGCAGCGCTTCGATAGTTTCACGCGGCATGGCTTGCGCCTCATCCACAATCAGTACAACCTGCCGCTTTTGTTGGGCAAGCTCAACCAAACGTAAATTTATATCTTTTAACAGCTGGTAGGAGGGAATTTCAGGCGAGTAAGAAATGCCGATTTCCTCGGCCAAAAACCATTTGAGCTCATCGGGAGTCAAATAGGGATTAGGGATATAGGCAGTGATAAAATTATCGCCGAGGCTTGCCAATAATTTTCGACTCAGCAGAGTTTTACCGGTGCCAACCTCCCCCACAATTTTAATAAACCCTTCGCTGTGGCGCAGAGCCAGCACGAGTGTACTCAACACTTCACGGTGACTCTGGCTATTAAAATAAAACTGGGTGTCCGGTGTTAACGAAAACGGATGCTCCTGTAATCCAAAATGTTGACGATACATGGAAAGCCTCTCAGGCAAACACTCTGTGCATTTGCTATTTATTTCTACTTACTAAACCTTTTTACTGCTTACGATAGGCATCACCAATACGCTGCATACTATTCTGTGCGTCATTCAGTTGCGCATCCCAGGTTTTATCATCAACAACAATTGGGCGCAGTAAAATCACTAGTTCTGTTTTTGATTTACGTTTATTTTTGGTACGAAATAATGCATTTATGCCAGGAATATCACCGAGCAACGGGCGTTTTCCATCGACATTATTAGTCGACTCAGTCATCAGGCCACCAAGCACAATAACCTGCCCGTTGGCCGCTTTCACAATACTATCTGACTCGCGTACACCGCGTAGCGCCAGAGGCAATGCAAACTCCTGATCGCCCACTGTAAATACTTTTTGCTGATCGGTTACTTCACTCACCACAGGATGGATATGCAGAATCACCTCGCCTGTCTCAGAGATTTGGGGTGTTACATCAAGTGATATGCCACTAAAAAAAGAGGAGAGTTCGATATTAGGCGTGTTGGTTGTGGTGGCTGCATTGGATGTCTGATTGCTGGAAATACCGGTTACAAAATACTCATCGGAGCCTACACGTATAACAGCTTTTTGATTATTTACTGTAGAAACACGCGGACTAGAAAGCACTTGCACGCTACCTTGGGTTTCCAATAGCGATAACAATTTTGTTATATCGGTAACTTGTATTAAACCAGCTACTGTGCCACCGATACGCTCGCGCCCATCGGTTGAGATAACTTCTCTTGTTCCGTCTGGATTAGTGAAAATTCGTGTAATAGTCAGATCTCTAAACTCATCTACGGATGAAGTGCCATCGGTATTTAGAGCAAAGCCATCCTGAAGGTTTTTTGCAGCCGATATTTGTCCGCTAATCGCGCCCCAATTTACGCCCGCTTCAAACCCTTCACTTAGACGAACTTCTAAAATTTTTGCCTCCAAAATCACCTGCCGTTTAATACTTAATTCCGAGCGCTCAAGGAAGGTGCGCACAGCACTTAATTCATTTGGCATAGCCTTCACAACTACCATTCCGGCTTGTGGCGTAATCATAACCGAGCGGCTTTCTGTTTCACCGCCGATAATAGAAACCAGCGTTTTTTCCAGCGAAGCCCAAAAATCAGTACGGTTTAATGTTTGTACGCGGGAACCCGGGGTTAATGCTGAACCGGAGCCACCGCTGCTTTCGCCTTGTCTTGCACTTTCAATCATGCCCAGCAAATTTGCAGTATCACTACCGCCACTATTCCCCCCACCGGAATTTGAATTGGAATTCGAATTATTACCGGATGCTTGCGCCCGACCAATCATCACACTTGTATCTGAAACACCTACGCGCTGCACATCCAAATAATTAATCTGAAATACTTCAGTGCGCATAGCATTGGCGTAAATAGTGTAAATGCCACGCTCTTTTTTAAATTCGTAACCATAAATATCGCGAGTAACACGCAGCACATCATCAACCGTGACATTTTTCAAATCGAGCGTCACACTGCCGTGCACATCCGGATGTACCACCACATTGACGCCAGTACCATTTACCAGCCCAAGAAAGAAATCTTTAGCAGCCACATTGCGCACGGAGACGTCAAAACGTTCATAGCTGTTTTTCACCGCACCATTTGTTCGTAACGCTTGATTATCGAGCAGTGCTTTATTCACTTCTGGCGGCACAACTTTGGCCGCGGCTTTTTGTTCACGCTGCTGTTCAACTACTTGATCCATCGCGTTTTCAGTAACCAAACGCTTATCGCTATTGTTGGTTGAGCACGCATTGAGCATTAATACAGCTAACGCAACACAGGATATTTTTTTAGGGTTGGTGAACATTGTCACTGCCTCAAATATTTTTTGATCGATTAATGTCTTTTTATAATGCTGGGTGATAAACGCAGCGTCCGGGGTTTTTCGGCCTGCAGCAACACAACTCCCTGCGCCGAAATGCGCTGTACTCTTACATTAGCTGACCCAGGGATTAGCTGCCCTTCGCGTAACGTATTACCATTAATGATGGCGAGTTTTCGCTGCGGACTAATTAAAATAGAATTTAGCGTAAATTGTTGCACCGCATTACCAGAAGTATTAACGGCGACATGCCCTAACGGCGTTGTTGGGTCTCGCACATCAGATGTATTAGCCTCAGCCCCCACTTCGCTACTGAGCAGTGCTGCACTCAAACAAATTGCAATAATTTTATACACCTAGCAGCCCCTCCTCTGAACTCAGAGTGAATACCCGGATATCGATCTCTGCGTTGGGATATTGTTTTACTGTGTAATCAAGTGACTCCCAATAAAACTTCCATTGCAGCGCCTCTATTTCGGTCATCAATTGGATTAACTGCGCATAGTTTCCGGCAACACGAATCAGCACCCCATGCTTATAAACGCCAGTACCACTTGCATGTATTTTACCTTCATCCTTTGCATCGCTTACTCCAGACGCTAACTGCAATTCTGAAGCCGCTAACGTGCGCACCTGCAACAGTTTCACACTGGCGGTGCGTAATAACACCTCTTCCAATACCTTAGGTAGCTGTTCAGCACTGATCAATCCTTGCGACAAGCCTGACAGCTTAGTTTCCACCACATCAATATCAGTATTGAGCTTGCGAATTTCGTTATGTTTTGCGATAGCCGGATCACTCGCCATTGCCATCGCAAGAGAGTTGATTTGTGTTTCGAGTGAGCGCTGCTCACTGGCAATATTATCGGCCTCCGCTTGCAAGGCTTTGCGATCGCGATCAAAGTTTGCCTGCACCAGAAAATTCCACAACAGAAATACCACGGCGAGCAGCGTAATAAAAATCAATATCCGCTCGCGCAAGATGCGACTATCAATTTTTTCAAATAGATCTTTTATTGCTGGAGGCATTAAGGTGTACCTCGTGCTTTTTCATTTAGTTCCAACAACATCTGCACTGCAGTTTTTTCTTTCAACTGCATATTTTTGGTTGCGTTTTGTTTGGCGAGCGAAAACTCAAATAACCCCGGATTACTTTTTACCGGTTCAATATTGAGCACACCAAAGGCCGCCTGAGCAAACACAGCTTCACTGCGCAAACGCTGTATATATAAAGGAATTTGATCTGCTGCACGTGTTTTACCGGCAAACTCAGCGTAGTTGCCACCCGACTGGAGTGAAAATATTGAAAGACTTACCGTATCCAAAGATTGCCGCCCCAAGGCTTGCAGATGTGCGGAAAAGCCTGTGTTATTGCCCAAGTCCTTATTGGCGATTATCGAAAATATTTGTTTGCGTCGATCCAGTTCTTGCATTAGCTGTACAATTTGCTGATCAAGCTCGACGAGATTATTGCGCGGGCGCTGTTGCTCCAATTGCACAATACGCGCTTTAAGCTCTTCTACTTGCGCGCGGCTTTGCTCCAAGGCTAATTCGCGCTCACGATTGGAATTTGCACTATAAGCGCTAACAATCACCAACAATAAAACGAATAGACCCAAACCCCATAGCATTTGCACGCTGCGCAGGGGCTCGCGATTGGGCTGAAACTCCGGCAAATATAAATTGATCTGTTGCATATTAGCTTTGCTCCACTTGATCTTGGCGCAGCGCGGCACCTATCGCATGTAACGCGAGCGAGCAAATATGTTCGGGAATTCCATCAGCAATCTGTAAGCCACTGGTGAGATCGAGCAAGTTTATGGTTACCGCAAGGGCATTGCGAATACTGGGGGTTAATTTATCGGCCGTCACATTTTCCCCACAGAGATAAATGTGGCTCGGTGGAACCTGACGCATTTGTCGCTCGAAATAATCCAGCGAGCGCTGCAACTCCAACACCAATGCCTCGCCGGGCAAATCATCGAGCAAGCCAGCGTTATAAGAGAGCGAAAACTGACGGGATAAATACAAATTACCATCGCGAATAATTTGCAAACTGCCGCCACCTTGCTGAAGTTTCACAATCGCCACACCGCGTTTTGTATCGCAGCAGTCTTCGGCCAAATTACGCAGTACCAATTCAGGAATATCGATCTTGTTTAATTTCAAGCCAGTCGCGCTAATCGCCGCTACTGCCGCCTCTATATTTTTGCGTTGAGCGGCCACAGCATAGGACATACGGCTGGTACCACGGGCACTGTCTTCCGGCAGAAAGAAAGCATCGACAACAGCTTCAGCAATCGGAAACTGCACCAGATCTTTTATCCGCCAACGCAATGCTTCCGCCAATTCTTCTGCGGGCACCTTGGGTGCTTCGCCCAAAATTAATTGATAGCTACCCGGACTCATCACCAAATTACAAGGCACGCCCAGCAAACCCAGCTTGGTTAACCGGGCACGCAGAAGATCGGCTAATTCAACACCGGTTTCAGCAGGGATAAAATCGCAGTTCACTAGACAAGGTTGTTGTGTGGCAGGGCGGCGGATATGTGCAAAAGCCACGCCTGTGGTGCTAAAGTCCACACCCACAACCTGATTATGGCCATTTGCACCACGCAAAACGCTGGCTACTTTTTTCACAAGCTGCTTCAAATCGGGGCTCTCACCTATCGGGTTTACAATGGTTGCACTATGAACTTTTAACCAAAAGGAAAAGATTGTGCAGGACAGCTAATAACTCTTGCTTATAATTGACCGTGGAAACATAACCTTTAACTAAGAACATAGACCATAAAGGTAAAAAACGCCAAATGCTGCACATAGTTCTTTTTGAACCGGAAATTCCGCCCAACACAGGAAACATCATCCGGCTCGCCGCCAATACCGGCTGCCAACTTCATTTAATTGAACCACTGGGTTTCAAGTTGGATGAAAAAAGCGTAAACCGCGCCGGAATGGACTATCGGGAAATACAGGACGTACAACTGTATAAAAACTGGGATGGATTTTTGGCCGATGAAAAACCCACGCGAATATTTGCCCTCAGTACCAAAGGCACCCGCTGCCACAGCGATGCACAATTCCAATCCGGTGATTATTTATTGTTCGGCCCGGAAACACGTGGGCTACCGGTAGACATCCGCGAATCGCTGCCCGCCGAGCAAGTTCTACGCATCCCGATGGCCGCTAATAGTAGAAGCATGAATTTATCCAATGCAGTGGCGGTGATGGTTTATGAAGCCTGGCGCCAATTGGGGTATGCTGGCGCGCTTTAGTAACAAGCGGAAAAATGCCGCTACAAATGAAGAGATTGAGTAATGAGCAAAATCCAGATTTTTATTGGCAGTGTCTACGGCGGTGCCGAGCAAGTAGGCGAAATTCTGAGCGAGGAGCTGGGCAAACTCGGCCATCAAAGCAGTTTGAATACTTACGCACGCGCAGAGGATCTGGCGCGCGACCCGGATGAAATCATCCTTTTGTGCCATTCCAATACTGGCTCAGGCGAATTGCCCGACAATATCCAACCGCTGTATTTGCATCTCACCCGCGATTTTCCACGTATCGCCGGGCGCCGCTACGGCGCGGTCAATCTCGGCGATAGCTGTTACACCACCTTTAACGAAGCTGGACGCTTACTGGATGCAGCCTTTGAAGATTTGGGTGCACAGCGTATTGGCGAGCCATTAGTGCTGGACGCTAGCAGTGGTGACGATGCAGCGACACTGGCACGCGAGTGGGTACAGGATTGGGCAAAGCTATTGTAACTAATCTATGTGTATTAACTGAGTTGATGCCCGTCATTAGCGATGTGATTAAACGTAAGTGATCGATATGAGTGAAACCAAAACCATAGGCCTGTTTTACGGCACGTCTACCTGCTACACAGAAATGGCGGGCGAAAAAATCCGCAACGCGCTGCACACATTGATCGGCGAAGAGCGAGTGGATGTTTTTAATATCGCCGACACCCCGATTATTCAAACCCAATTTTACGATTATTTAATTTTTGGCATTCCCACCTGGGATTACGGCGAGCTGCAAGAAGACTGGGAAGATATTTGGGACGAATTGGATACACTTGATTTCAGCGGCAAAAAAGTTGCCATTTATGGTTTGGGTGATCAGGTTGGCTACCCCGAATGGTTTTTGGATGCGATGGGTTATTTGCATAGCAAACTCGTGCATCGCGGTGCAACTCCCTGCGGTTACTGGCCGCGCGCGGGTTATGTGTTTGAAGCATCCAAAGCACTCACGCCCGATGAGCAATATTTTGTTGGCCTCGCATTAGACGACGAAACCGAGTTTCAATTGAGCGATGCGCGCATCCAACTGTGGTGCACACAAATTGTGGAAGAGTTTGGTTTGTGAGTGATTCATCCAGCATCGGCCACGCCCAATTACAGTGGGATGAAGATGGCCAACCCGTTTCCAGCGTATTTGGCGATGTGTATTTTTCCCGCGCCAATGGGCTAGAAGAAACGCGCCACGTTTTTTTGCAGCACAATCAATTAAGCGAGCGCTGGCAGCAACTTACAGCTGGCGAACACTTCACCATTGCCGAAACCGGTTTTGGTTCCGGATTAAATTTTTTAGCCGCTTGGCAATTGTGGTTAAACACCGCACCTGCCAGCGCACAATTGCATTTTGTCAGCGTGGAAAAATTTCCGCTGACCAAACCGGATTTACAGCGCGCCTTGGCACTCTGGCCCGAGCTGGATGAATTTATCGCACAACTGCTCGCCGCCTATCCCACCTTTGTTGGCACCGGTTTTCATCGCCTGAGTTTTATGGATGGTCGCATCAAACTAACGTTGATTATTAATGACGCCTCCACTGGTTTTGCCCAATTACTCGCCACTACCCACCCTGCCTTTGCCAGCCAGTGCGCCAAAATTGATGCCTGGTTTTTAGATGGTTTTGCGCCATCAAAAAATCCGCAAATGTGGAGCGATGCATTATTTACCGCGATTCGCCAACTCAGTCGTGCAGGTACAACCGCCGCAACCTTTAGCGCGGCAGCTATTGTTAAACAAGGTTTAACACTGGCGGGATTTACTATTCAAAAAGTGGCGGGCTTCGGGCGCAAACGCGAAATGGTAAAAGCCTGCATGGAGCAAGCGCCAGCGATTGATTACCAAGATTCACTGCAATCGCGCAGCTACTCACCCTACCCTGTGCCCTGGACGATCAATACAAATACTGTCGCTGAAAAAAAACATGCATTGGTTATTGGCGGAGGATTAGCAGGTTGCACTAGCGCGCGCGCATTGGCCAACGCGGCTGGAAAATTACTTTGGTGGAGCGCCATGCAGCACTTGCACAAGAAGCATCGGGCAACCCGCAAGGTGTGCTCTACGCAAAGCTATCGCCTAAAAATGAAGCGCAGGCAGAATTTAATTTGCATGCGTTGCAGTTTGCACAACAATTTTATCGTTCACGCTGGAGTGATATAGGCGAGCAATGTGGCGTGCTGCAACTGGCGCACTGCGAATCGGAACAACAGCTGCATCAGCAATTGCACGAAAAATTTTCAGCCGCCGATGAACTGGTGCAATTTGTCGATGCCACGCAAGCAACAGCGATTGCTGGGGTAACACTTACGCAAAGTGCATTGTATTTTCCCAACGCCGGTTGGATTAATCCGCGCAAACTCTGCGAAACCCTCACCAATCACCCCGCCATAAAAATTATTACTGAATGCGCCGCACTGGTATTGGAACAACGGAGTGAACATTGGCAAATTAATAACAACCCCGAACTCAGCGCACCGATAGTGATTATTGCCAATGCCAACGATGCTAAAGCGTTTGCGCTAACGCAGCACTTGCCAATCAAATCGATTCGCGGGCAAATAACCTATCTTCCGCAAACAAATGCAAGCAGCCCACTCAAAACAGTCGTTTGCAGCGAAGGTTATATCGGCCCCGCCACAAACGGCGAACACTGCACCGGCGCGACCTTCAATTTAAAAGAGGATACCCGCGAGCTGCGCGCAGAAGATCATCACACCAACTTGGAAAACCTGCGTTCGCCGCTGCCAGATTTATTGAATGAATGGCGCGATTTGACGTTTGAAAGTTTACCGGGGCGCGTAGCCTTTCGCTGCACCCTGCCAGACTATTTGCCGCTGATAGGAGCAGTACCTGATGAACAGGCCATGCTGGAGGACTTTGCCCCTCTGCGCAAAAATGCGCGCGCCGCAATCCATAAAACTGGGCGTTACCACTCAGGTTTGTTTATCAACATCGGCCACGGCTCACGTGGTTTGGCTTACACGCCCTTATGTGCAGAATTATTAGCAGCACAGATCAATCAGGAAACATTGCCGCTGCCACGAGAACTCACCAACGCGTTAAATCCGGCGCGTTTTTTAATTCGCGACCTCATCAAGAACAAACGCTAAGGGAAAACCCTGTCTATACTCTTTAGCATTCCCTAAAGAGAGGTAACCTTATGCTGACCAACCGCACCTATGTTTTGGACGATGACGTCGATTTTTTGCACAATTACTATGAGCGACTGGTGG
The DNA here is from genome assembly GCA_963971905.1 of uncultured Cellvibrio sp. GTDB lineage: Bacteria > Pseudomonadota > Gammaproteobacteria > Pseudomonadales > Cellvibrionaceae > Cellvibrio. Next base: position 4,338 of record CAXAVL010000017.1, on the reverse strand, counting down.
TACAGGAAGTGCACGACCAAAGCGAGCGAGTCCAGCAGGGCGACCGGGATTTTCTCGCAGATGTGGCCTGCGTAGCCTTGAATCGCCTGCCGCCTCGCTATATTCGCCACGATGTCGACATGACGTTTTTTATGTCACCGCAGGACATGATGGAAATTGAACGCAAAGTTGAGCAGGCAGTGACAGAAGCATTGAACTACGTGGAAAGCCGCGAGCGCGGTGAAAACCCTAAATTACCCGCAGTAGAGGTTTCACTTATTTCTACCCGTGCAGACAAACCTATAAAAACAGCCAGCAAGAATGCTGGAGATGAGACAAAACCGACTAAAGCCGCTCCGAAAGCAAAGGCTAGCAAGAAAAAGTCCTGATTTGTCCGGGCGATAAGAACCAACTTCGGTTTTTATCGCCTCACTACCACTCCTATTTTGCTGCCCCCGCTACCGCATCCCCGGAGATGATCTGCGACCCGCTGCCGCACGCAATTACGGTACGCATGGCAGTCTCTACATTGATATGCGGCAATAAATCCACACATTCAGCGGACAAATGATAAACAAACCCCGATGTAGGAATGGGTGCTGTCGGCACATAAACGGTAACATCACCATTACTGTGTTTAGCGGTCACAATCGCCGTTACCGACACTCCGGCAGCACGACCCATCAAATACGCGCGACACACCTCGCCTTTTAACAGCGAGGTATTCCCCTCGCCACCCAATAACTGGGACACTATTTCGCGAATCGTTTTATAGCCGGGAGCCAAACGGGTTAGCCATGCATCAATTTGGTCGTGAACCCACTCGCCTACACTGGTTTTAATAAATAAACCAATCAAAAAACAGGCGCTGAGCAATAACAAAACGCCCAGCACATCGGCCATAAAATTGGTAAATGCCGTCTGTTCCACTAACCAGACACTGAGCGGCTCAATCAGTGAACTCACTATCCCCAACAACCATTCAACCAACCACATAAAAATCGCTATTGGCAGGATTACCATAAATCCACCGATCAGGGTAATGCTGACAAACGAACGCAAACGCTTCATGATGAGAGCCTTTCAAATAAAGATGGAATTCCGAGTGAGACAAACACTTTGCGCACTATTGTGCACTAGCTTATTGTTTATAGCGAACCTAGCCCCAGCGATCGCCGCCGAATCAATCGCCTATGAGTTGATCTCCGAGCGCACGCACAAACCCACTCTTTTTACCCAGGGCCTGTTGGTGGATGGCGATCATTTTTATGAAAGCAGCGGCCTCTATAACCAATCCCTGCTGGTCAGTTACCCTATCGCAGAACCCGCCAGCACATGGGCAAAAATATCGGCGCCTTTTACTAAAAAACAAACCATTCCCGGACGCTATTTTGCTGAAGGGCTGGCACTTCTGGGCGACAAACTGTATCTGCTCACCTGGCAAGAGCAAACTCTATTGATTTACGATAAAACCACACTCAATTACGAAAAGAGCATTACCTACAAAGGAGAAGGCTGGGGCTTGACCGAAGATGGCAAACAACTTATCCGCAGCGATGGCAGCGATGCACTGTACTTTCACAGCCCTGACGATTTCCGTATCACCAAAACACTAAAGGTAACTGACGCGGGAAAGCCCATTTCGCAACTGAATGAATTGGAGTTTGCGGGGGGATTTATCTGGGCCAATATTTGGTATCAGGATCGCATTATAAAAATTGATCCAGTCACTGGAAATGTAATGGGCGAAATGGATCTATCTGGGCTGAAACAAACACTGCAACTCAACAACAGCGAGAAGGTATTAAACGGCATTGCGTGGGATGAAAAACAACAAGCATTTTGGATTACCGGAAAACTCTGGCCGAAAATGTTTTTGATTCGAATTTCGCAGTAAAAAAAGCCCCGCACCAGGCGGGGCAATATCAATTCATTAATAACTCCTATTGGCAAACACTTCCTGTCACCGCTGGAATAGTTGCAGCGCCAGCGCCTTTACTACCCTGAAAACCAAACTCAATAGTTTGACCTGGCTGGATAGTTGAATTCCAGCTCAAATTATTTGCAGCATAGGGATTAGAGCCAGACAGCGAAGCATTCCAAAGATTAGTCACTTTTGAACCATCGCTATACTGCCAGTTTACATTCCAACCATTAATTGGCTGTGAACCACTATTTTTTATGCGAATAGCTGCGGTAAAACCATTGTTCCATTGGCTGTTAATCACATAACTGCAGTTACCTACCGCTATCGCACTGGAAGAGCTGCGCGAAGAACTGGACGAGCTTTTTGAGCTTGAAGAGACCACCGAGGGAACCGAAGAGCTGGATGATCTGATCGATGAACTTGATGATCGAATTATCGAAGAGCTTGAGCTTGAACCGATACAATTATCGGAGTTGGTATGATTGCGTACGATAGTTGCAGTAGCAGATGCACCTTTATCATCGGTTACAGTAAGATTGATCGTGTAATTATGCGGCGGCTGCATATAAAATCGAACAGAAGGTTCGGTTGAACTAGTGACATTGGAATAGCCCTTGATATCCCACTGATAAGTTAGCGAATCACCATCCGGGTCGTACGAGCGCAATGCGCTTACGTTTCCATAAGTTTGCCCACAGCGCACGTAATCAAATGAGTAATCAATGTTTGCGACAGGTGAATTATTTGCCGCCACAGAACTACTCACACTAGATTGACTACTAGAATTATTCACAAAAATACTGGCTGGTTTTGCAGTCGCCTTAATACCATTTACGCCATTAAATAGTGTGTTTCCCCAAGCAGTCAGATTACTTGGATTCCAATTAGCCACCAAATCTAATGCTGGATTTTTATTTCCACTCCAGCTCCAACCAAAATAACCGGCACCATATTGCTCTGCGTATTGCATCACCGACTCTTTTGGCAAATCATAAACAACAGCAGGACGTGGTGCATTGTTATGCGGATGATAATACGGCGCAGGACCAAAACCGCCCACAACCAACGGGGCGCCAATTTGAGTAAATTTGGCGATATAGTCACGCGCCTTTACTGGATCTGTGTAGGCATCGAACATGTCAACGGAATAAATAACGCTGCTATTCAGATAACTACCCGATGCAATATTGTATTGCGCAAATTGAAACATGCCATTATCAGTGTCCTGCCCCCATTTGTTCCCATCAATCATCACCATAAATCCTGCAGGCAATGCATTTCTTAGCTCTCCCAAATAAGTATTCATACGCACTTGATAGTCTTGGCTAGTGTAATTTGCATCAAATATTTGATTGCTGAAACCAATAATAATATGTGACTGCGCACCATTCAGCGCATCGCGCATATCAGAAATACCCCAGTAACTTGCAATAACGGACGGGCTAGCCGATCCGGCACCTTGAGAATAACCACTGGCATCATTTGCCTCTAACACACAAACCAGTTTGTTATCTTTACAGGCTTTAATAATTTCGCGCAGCTGCAGTATTGCCTCGCGCGGAAATTCACCAGAAACCCATACAGGTTTAATAGCAAACTCAATCTGCGCGGAGTTTGCCCCCAATGCAGCAACATCTTTTATCGCCTGGATTGTTTTCTCTGGCGCCAAGGTGTGATCAATTGTCACGCCGCGAAATACAAAAGGATTGCCTTGAGGATCTAACAATTTACCGTTCTGAATAGTCCAGAATAATGGCGCAGCGGGCGACTGAGCCAACACAGGTGCAGCCAAAAGACCGAGACTTGTAATAGCTAACGCTTTTTTGAATTGCGATATCTTGTTACCTGAAAATTTTTTCATAACATTTCCTTTTAACCAGTATGGATAAGACAGAATTTTTTAAACGCCATTTAAAAACTGCACAAACTTGATGTAATTGATATCAAGCACGCAGCAGGATCTTTGGCAGGAGGTTCTCTCACCTTCGAATCAAAATACTATTGATACTGGATCGGACGTCGAACAATTATTATTAGAATAAAAATACTTACTAGCTCAGTCGAATTTTTTATTATTGTTATGCAGCATGCATGGATAATCACCAGGACGCAATTACTTTAAAAGCCACTCCCCCGAAAAAATTGCGAAGTGGCCTGCAATTTTTGCGGAGAATCGAGTTAAATTTTGCCTATGGAAAAGAATTTATGCTGCTAAGTAGAAACCGGTTTAGATTTCAACATCTCAGCCAAACCTGCCCCTACTAAAGCGGCGCCACCCTGTGCCCAACCGCCATCAACCGGAATAACAGCACCACTGATATAGCTGGCAAAATCAGAGGCTAAAAATAAACAGGCGTGGGCGATATCATCGGTAGAACCCATGCGTTGCAGTGGTACAGATTTTTTCACCGCTGTGCGAATCGCTTCATTAG
>CAXAVL010000016.1:0-33360 GCA_963971905.1 uncultured Cellvibrio sp. | reverse complement strand
GGATAAGTAAAATACCGATAGCTACACAAGCAGCCAGGAGGTGAGCATAAACAATGAGGGTTTTTAACATGATGATTCACGCCTTTGTCTATTTTAATTTTATGGTTGCGCTAACAGGTTGTTGCTGAAAAATTAAGCTTCAATTAACAGTTTAAAAATAAGATTAACGTGTTATAGAAATAGCGTTTGATACCTATGATATTGCAGGTAAAAAAGCATTTAAAAATAAAAATAGTTATTTTTTGTGTTATAGGATGCGATCTATGGTTTTTATTATTGTGTTTTTCTGCCTGCATCCAGTGACCTGTTTGTGCTGATATACAAGTGCACGGCGCTAATTTACCTCAGTATGGTAGCGCAAACAATACAAACAAATCAAAGTTAACCGATTTTACGTAGAGGTAGGTTGAATGAGGTGAAAAGAGAGTGACGTTTCATTCATAGGTGAAAGATTGTTTACATGCTGGGTTGAGGCGTTGTCGTTGGTTGTGGGTTGACGAAATCAAGATCTTTGTAATCAATAAATAAAAACCTTTCCATTTTTACAATTGAACTGCCCCCAAGCTCAAAGCTGGTGAGCAATTTTTGCAGGCAGCTGTAATTTCGAAAATTTTGTCGCCTAAAGGATTGCGCAAACATATATCTGATAGATTTTCTAGTGTGCAAGTGTACAATGTGAGCCTGGTCTCGGACTGTGGTGTAGATAAAATCATATTCTTGCCGCGCTACATTGCTGGACCGTATTTTCACGCGATAAGCGGTTTTTTTGCTTTTAATAATGATAAAAAGAATGATTTAGATGGTTTTCGCGTGTTTTTGTCCTGCTTCTACGTTTGAATATATTCCGTAATTGATTTTTGTGAATGAGCATGTTGCTGAGTTGCGTCATCTCTCTGCGTTGTGTGCTATCGATAAGATAGCGCAATCAATTTGTGGTTGGGAAAATGTCGTGTAGGCAAATGCCTGGCAATGTTACTGGAATGTAAGGAAAGTCGGCGTCTTCATTGCTGGCGCAAAATAATAACGAGGCTTTACGCCTTCCTCATCGGATCCAGGAGAACTTGAATGGCAACTCCAATAAGTAAAAAGTATGGCTTGGCTGCGCTGCTAAGCCTTGGTCTAGCTGCGGCTAGCCAAGGCGCTGCCGCTGGCTGTGCCTATAAAATCACTAATGAATGGAATACTGGCCTTACCGGCGAAATTGTAGTGACCAATAGCGGCACGGCTGCGGTGAGTGGCTGGACTGTGGGTTGGCAGTATGCAACTAATCGCTTAAGTGGCTCATGGAATGCTAACGTGAGTGGCAGCAATCCCTATTCGGCGAGCAATCTGAGCTGGAACGGCAGCCTGCCACCAGGTCAAAGTGTCAGTTTTGGTATTCAGGTCGATAAACGTGGCGGCTCAGCAGAAATCCCAAGCTTCAGCGGCAGTATTTGCTCCGGCACGGTAGTAGCTAGTTCGTCAGCGCCTTCGAGCATCCCGCCCGTTAGCTCTTCTCGCTCAAGCAGCTCTGCTCCTGTAGTGAGCAGCTCTAGCGCACCTAATAATGGCGGTCAGCAATGCAACTGGTATGGCACCCTTTATCCTCTGTGCGTAACTACGCAAAGTGGCTGGGGCTGGGAAAATAACAAGAGTTGTATTTCGCGCTCTACCTGCACCAATATCGTAGGCGGTTCGTCTAGCAGTATTGCTCCAGGTTCGAGTTCTCGTTCGTCCGTTGTTCCTAGCAGTTCTTCTGTTGCCACTACTAGTTCGGTAGTGCCAAGCTCGCGTTCATCAGTCGCGCCAAGTAGTTCTTCGGTAGCAACAACCAGCTCACTGATGCCCAGTAGTTCAAGTATTGCAACTACCTCAAGTTCAGTTCCAAGTACCAGTTCATCTATTGCGCCTAGTTCGCGTTCAAGTTCGTCGGTATCGAGCGTGACACCTGGTGTGCGTATGGATAATCCATTCGTGGGTGCTCAGTGGTACGTCGATCCAATTTGGTCTGCTAAGGCTCAGGCAGAAACCAATGGTTCAAAAGTGGCGGGTTATAACACTGCGGTGTGGATGGATCGCATCGGCGCTATTGCACCGACCGATGGCAGCTTCGGCCTGCGCGATCACTTGGATGCCGCATTGGCGCAAAAAGCTAATGTGATTCAGGTTGTTGTGTATGACCTGCCAAATCGCGATTGTCACGCGCTAGCATCGAATGGCGAACTAAGTCACACTGCTGAGGGTAGTGCACGCTATCGCAACGAGTATGTCGATGTCATTGCCGGAATTTTCTCTGATCCTAAATACGCATCACTGCGGATTATCGCGATTATTGAGCCGGATTCACTGCCAAACTTGGTTACCAACTTGAGCACTCCTGCATGTCAAGAAGCGACCGACCCAACTCATGGTTATGTGGCTAATACCCGTTACACACTGAGCAAATTGTATCCAATTACTAATGTGTACAGCTACGTTGATATAGGTCACTCAGGCTGGTTGGGTTGGACTGATAACTTCGGCAAGGCCGTTACTTTGATTGGCAATGCGATTAAGGGTGCAACTGGTGGAGTAAATTCAATCGCTGGTTTTGTTTCTAACACATCAGGTTATACACCGCTCTACGAACCATTCCTGGATTCATTGGCGAACAGCTCATTCGGTAATGGTGGCACTCAAACCCGCCAAGCGAAATTTTACGAGTGGAATCCTCATTTCAGCGAAGTTTCGTTTGTGCAAGCGTGGCGTACCGCGATGATTGCATCTGGTTTCCCATCAACCATTGGTATGTTGGTAGACACATCACGTAATGGTTGGGGTGGTCCAAACCGTCCGACTGCTGTATCTACCAGCACCGTTCTGGATACATTCGTAGATCAATCGCGTATTGACCGTCGTGCGCACCGTGGAAACTGGTGTAACCAGCCCGGTGGTATAGGTGAGCGTCCGCAAGTGGCGCCAGTTACAGGTATTGATGCGTATGTGTGGGTGAAACCACCAGGTGAATCTGACGGCGCTGCGTCTAAGGAGTTGTCATTTGATCCTCAAGATCCAGCGAAAGGTTTTGACCGTAACTGCGATCCAACCTATACGAATGCGGCTGGCACTACTACTGGAGCCTTGGCTAATGCTCCTGTGGCAGGTCGCTGGTTTAAAGGAGCATTCCAAATTTTAGTGAACAATGCTTACCCACCGCTGCAATAACTGCAGCGAAGTAAGTAACCGAGTGAGAGTGAGTATGGACAGGCATTTGGAGAGATGCCTCGGTCAAGGATGATTTTTTCAATGGATTCAGGTGGGTGGAGCGGTTTTATTACAGCTCCCGGCCACTTGCCAGATTCCAAGTGTTACCCCTAAAACTGTCTAGTTGCCGACCTTTCACTTTGTGTTTGGTCGGTTTTTTTTGCTAATTATTTTGGTGATATGCGCGAGCTATGCTATTTATAACTGAATGACCCAAAGGATCTGCTGCTTTGGTGTTACAAAGATGCGCTATTAAAAATTAATAATAACGGAGAATGAGTATGCCAATATCCCAAGAGTTAGTTGCCGAAATGCAGGTGCTGCGTATGTTTGATACCAGTACTAGCCAGTCTGGATTAAAGGTTCACTCAGAAGCTTCGAGTGAAATAATCGCTGCGACCCGCCGCCTGTTTGAAAAACAGTTAACAACTCAAGTTGATGGTGGTTATCTAACCCCATTAGGTTATGAGTCTTCTGTGCACCTGCAACAATTACTGCAAATACTAAATTCCAAACCGCTGCTTTGATATCAGTTAATTGAATCCCGATATAGAGCGCTCAGTGCAGGCAACATCCAGCGTAGATTTTGCCGCACATTGCAAAAAAACCTACAAAAAATATTGAGTGAGAGATCAATCATGCCCATTCCTCCTGTCTTTTTAGTAAGGATTTTTTTGTATATGTCTTTATTTACTGCGCTGTGTGCGCAAGCAGAAATCACGCGTATTTCATTGAACAACGGTACGGTTGCTGTTGAAGTTACACCGGATATTGGCGGCCGCATTTTATCGGTAGGTCTAGTTGATCAGCCCAATTTTTTGCGCGTGGGTGCTGCAGTTGTCAGCGAACCTAATCCTGCTGTGACGCCAAATGCGAATAATATTGCCTATTTTGGTCACGAAACCTGGGTAGGTCCGCAGAGCCAATGGTGGGTGCATCAGCTGGTAAACCCAGCGCGCAGTGCGGCAAAAGCGGTGTGGCCGCCAGATCCTTTTTTGATTCTCGCTAAAAATACCTTGCAGGAAAAAAGTGCCCAACGTGTGGTGATGCAAAGCCCCAGCAGCCCGGTATCAGGTGTTGTTATGCAGAAAACATTTGCGCTGGTGGAAGGCAAGCCCAATCAAATTCGGATAGCGGTAAACGCTCAAAATATTCGCGATTCAACGATCGCCTGGGATATTTGGTTTAACACCCGTGTACCACACACTACCAATGTTTATGTTCCCGTCGCGGCCATGAGCGATGTGCGCATCGAACATTTTACCGACGCAACCTATGGGCCGCTGGAACATAATTTCAGTGAGGGATTATTTGCGTTGGAAAATTTTTCGCCTGTTACACATCAAGGGCGAAAAGGCAAAATTTTTATTCAGCCGGAGCAGGGTTGGTTAGCGGCATTTCGCGACCAACAATTATTGCTGATCCAATTTCCTCTGCAGCCGAAAAATGCGATTCATCCAGAGCAGGGGCAAATTGAACTTTATCAAGAATTTTTAAATGCCAATCCAGATGAGGGATTGTTAGAGCTGGAAGTACATGCACCTTATAAAACACTCAAGCCCAACGAATCTATGTCTGCCACAGAAACCTGGACACTTCTACCCTATAGCGGCGAGCCAACACCTAAAGCCCAGCGCGCATTTTTGCGTGGGCTTTTTGCTAAATCAGCATTCTCCGCAGCTCTCTGAAAAATTCATCAAAGGCCACTGAATTTCAGTGGCCTAGTTATGTCAAGTTGGTGTCATGTTTCAGTGGGTGTCCGTAACGCTTTTAATAGTGCCAGTGCGCTCGCGCCGGAAAGGTTGCTGGGGACAAATTCAGGATTGTCAGAATAGCGTAGCAGTAGCTCGCGGCTGAGGTTGCTTTGTCCCGCATAAGCCATTCCCCAAGCGGAGAAATCGCGTTCGGCGATCTCGCGGTGCTGAATAATGCAGAGTGCTTGATGGCGTTGATCTTTGTAAATCACTTCCAAGCATGCGCTCACGTTAGCTCTTGATCCTTCCAATGCTTGCAAAAAATATTCACCATTGAATGCCAACATGCCAGTGATATGTCTTTTTGTATTGTGTTTGCTAGAGGATGCCAGTATTTGCTCAATGTCTTTGTGGTTAATAGTGGTATTTACTTTACTGCAATAAATAGTCTGAACAAGAAACATGGTGGGCCTCGCTCCATACTTAAGTTAATGGGTGTTTTCCTAACGCTAGCCCATTTCTGTTCCCTTCATTAAGTATTTTTTCAATCTATTTTTTTATATATAAACAAGGCTTCATTTGTGATTTGTATCGCAAAATGAATTTTGTGTCGCCAAAAACACCGTTACTTCCCGTCTTCAGTATCTTATTTATCGCATTAGTTATTAGTATGTAGTCCTGCTGACTATTTTGATAACAAAGCTTTTTCTCGATATTTCCTCTCGATGATGCTGTATAGCGCCGCTGTATCTAGTCCACGGCAGATCCTCCCGGCCGAAAGGATGTGTCCTTACGTCGGGTTAAAAATCAATAACAACAGGAGCTCTCCCTGATGAATATCTCGCAGCTTAAAAAACTCGCGACTGCTGCACTGTTCAGTGCCGGTATGTTCGCAGCGCAAGGTTCGCTTGCGCTAAGTTCGATTGCGCCCATCGCTAACTGTAAATATGTAGTCAATAACTCATGGGGAAGTGGCGCAACGGCCAGCATAGAAATTACCAACATAAGGTCTACGGTAATCAATGGTTGGAGTGTGAATTGGAGTTACGTTAATAACCGCGTGACTGGCAGTTGGAATGGCGCGGTTACGGGCAGCAATCCTTACACGGCCAGCAACTTAAGTTGGAATGCTAATATCCAGCCAGGCGAGACCGTTTCAATTGGTATTCAGGTTAATGGCAATGGCGCCATTGAGGCGCCCATTGTGTACGGAAGTATTTGCACGAATAGCTACAGTACTTCTTCTACTGCAACCAGTAGATCCAGCTCTTCTTCCAACATTCCTTCAAGTCGCTCATCTTCATCAAGCATTGTGTCTTCATCGAGTGCACTTTCATCAAGCCTTCGCTCGTCCAGCAGTTCATCGACATTAGCGTGTTCGGGCGTACAGCAATGTAACTGGTACGGCTCGCTCTATCCCTTGTGTGTTACTACACAAAGTGGTTGGGGTTATGAAAACAATAAGAGCTGTATTTCCCGCGCTACTTGTACTAGCCAGCCATCGCCTTTTGGCGTAACCGGTGGGGCATGCGTGCCATCGAGCTCATCCAGTATTTCACTGAGTTCATCAAGCATTCGCTCTAGTATTTCTTCTAGTCGCTCTTCGAGCAGTTCATCGTTAAGTTGTCCGCAGGGAAATAGTTGGCCTGATTGTCCTTGGGAAACCTGGAATCCGGAGTACTGCGCTTTGTACGGCCCACCGAGTTGCAGAAGTTCATCCAGCGCCAGTTCACGCTCTTCCAGTTCAGCGAGTTCAGTAAGTTCTGCTGGTGTAACCAGTGTACAACTGACTAAATTGATGGGTATTGGTTGGAATGTGGGTAACTCGCTGGATGCAATCGGCGGTGAAACCAATTGGGGTAATCCGTTAATTACCCAGCAGTTAATTAACTCGGTGAAAGCAGCAGGTTTTAAAACGATTCGTTTGCCTGTCGCATGGAGTAAATTTTCAAACGAGCAAAATTTTGTGATTCAAACCGCGTGGATGGATCGTGTTGAGCAAGTTGTTAATTACGCACTCAATGCGGATATGTATGTGGTGATGAATATTCATTGGGATAATGGCTGGATGCAGCCGACCTACGCGCAACAAGCCTATGTCAATAATCGTTTGAAAATTATGTGGACGCAGATCGCCACGCGTTTTGCTAACTATGATGATCGCTTGCTTTTTGCAGGTACTAACGAAGTGATGGTTGATGGCGACTACGGCACACCCACTGCCGAATACTACACAGTGCAAAACAGTTTCAACCAAACCTTTGTCACCGCGGTACGTGCGACCGGTGGAAAAAATGCGACCCGTCATTTGGTGGTGCAAGGCTTCAATACCAATATCGATCACACGGTTAATTTTGCAAAAATCCCGACCGATACCGTAAGTAATCGTTTAATGATGGAAGTGCATTATTACGATCCTTACAACTTCACCTTGAACACCAGCAGCAATATTACCCAGTGGGGCAAAAATGCGACTAATCCCAGTGCGACGGAAACCTGGGCAAATGAAGCCTATACCGATGCGCAATTCCAGAAAATGAAAATCAATTTTGTGGATAAAGGTATCGGGGTCATTCTGGGCGAATACGGTGTGGTCTCGCGTACCAACGTTGCAGATCACGAAACCTATCGCAACTACTGGAACGAATACATCACCAAATCTGCCTACACTCACGGCATGGTACCGGTGTATTGGGATAATGGTTTCGGCGGCAACGGCGGCATGGCATTGTTTGATCGTGCCTCGGGTGCCCAACTGTACCCTAACTTGATTCAAGCCATTGTGAAGGCAGATGATTAATCCCTAAACGGCTGATACAAAACTGCAAGATCAACAAGGCGGCTAACCACCGCCTTGTTTTTTTATGCGCGTCGCCCTGAATGATCCCGGCATGATAAGCTTGAGCGATAATTAGAAATTTCAGGTCGCCGTAGCTTTGTATCATGATTAAAACTAGCTCTTCTCCCGCCTATTTGTCGCTTGGTCTGCATTGTTTTGCGCTTGCATTGTTAATGGTTGCGTTGCTCGTTCCCAATCGCATTGATGCGCTGGGCATTTCATCCTTTTATTTTTTTCCTGTAGAGATTCTAGTGCTCAGTCTGCTCCTGCTGTTGCGCGGGCGTGTGGGTTTGATTCTGCGCTGGATAATGGCCGGGTTTTTAGCCCTGGGGATTATTTTTAAGTGTGCCGATATGGCAACGTTTAACGTATTTGCGCGGCCATTTAATCCAGTGTTTGATGGCTATTTGTTTGCTAATGGTATGAACTTGCTCAACGGTGCGATTGGTAAGGTGGGTGCGTTAGTGGTGGCCGCATTATTGATATTGTTGGTGTTGAGCATCACCCTGGCGGCGTTTTGGGTCTTGGGGCGCGTGCAGCATTTGTTGCGCAAAGCTGAGCAGCGCGCACCATTGGTGTTATTAGCTGGATTTTTTGTTGGTGCGGCGTTTTGGTTTACCTTGTTTTTTAGCGGCTCACCAAAAGCATCCATGCAGTTCTATCTGCATTTATCCAACCACGCGCGCGCCGTTGTTGCGACGCTTGCTGACCTCGAAACCTTCAATGCGCAATTAGATAAAAGCGAAAAATTCGTTGATCAATACTGCGCGTTATTTTCCCGTTTGCAAGGTAAAAATGTACTGGTGATTTTTGTCGAATCCTATGGTCGCACAGTGCTGGATAATCCGGAATTTTCACCCCATGTGCGCCCGCTGCTGGAGCAGGTTTCCACTGAGTTGGAAGCGCAAGGTTTTGCAATGCGCAGCGGTTTTTTAACTTCGCCCACCGTGGGTGGTTTAAGTTGGCTCGCCCATGGCACGGCTTTGTCAGGTGTGTGGATTGACAATCAAATCACTTACAACAGTTTGATGATGAGTAAACAGCCCACGTTAAATCGTCTGTTTAATCAAGCAGGCTGGCGCACAGTGGCGGTTATGCCCGCGATTACTATGGATTGGCCAGAGGGAAATTATTACGGTTACGATCATATCTACCACTCGCGCAATCTCGGTTACCAAGGCAAACCCTTTAATTGGGTGACCATGCCAGATCAATACACTCTCTCCGCTTTTCACAAGCGTGAACTTGCGGAAAAATCTTCCACTCCAGTGATGGCCGAAATTGCATTAATTTCTTCCCATGCGCCTTGGACTCCGATTCCTGAATTAATTGACTGGAATGCGGTGGGTGATGGTGCAGCGTTTAATGCACAAGCAACCAGTGGTGATAGCCCGGAAGCAGTGTGGAAGAATAATGCGCGTATCCGTTTGCAATTTCGTTTATCCATTGAGTACGCGCTGCAAACTATTGCATCTTATATAGTGAATTATGGTGATGATGATTTAGTGGTATTGGTATTGGGCGATCATCAACCTGCGCCGATTGTCACCGGCGAAACAGATCGCACTAAACCCGGTAGCATGGATGTACCCATTCATTTAATTGCGCGCGACCCCGAAGTAATCAGAGCAATAGAAAATTGGCGTTGGACTCCGGGCATGGTGCCTGCAACCGATGCGCCAGTGTGGCGCATGGATAAATTGCGCAATCAATTTATCGAAGCGTTTTCGCTACCAAATAATTAACGCGGCAGTGCCAGCACATCAGAGTGGCCGATCATGCAATTGCCATCGGTAATATTGGCGATGCGAAAATTTTTCCACTCGGTTAATTCACTAACATTTAATCCGTAGTCTTCGCTGACTGCAGCCGCAATGCCGCTGATTAATTCCTCTAACAGCTGCTCATCTTTGCCTGTTAATCGCCAAGGGCTAGGCGCGACGGAGACGGCATAACCTTTATTTTCCAGTGCTTGCGTTAAATAATTAGTGCAGTCAGGTCCGAGCGCAGGGCTAAAGCCTTTGTCTTTGCGTTGATCTTGATTGAAAGCAGCGAGCACTTTTTCATCGAGCGGGTGCGTCGGTGTCCAAGTGGTAGTGCCATCGTAATTTAACGCGCAGTACACTGCTGTTTTACGTGCACTGATGCGATCAATTAACTGATCGATAAAATCAGTCGATACCAAATCCATTAATGCTGAAGCCGAGACGATGTGCGCACCGGTCAGCGGTAATTCGTTAATAATCGTTAAATCCGCTTGGTAGTCTTCAATCAAACAGGTTTTGCCGTGGCGGCGCAGGGCTTCGTCTAATAATTTTCCATCCAAATCCACCAGTCGCCAGACTAAATTGTTAGCGCCAAGTTTGATGAGCGCGCGCAAGGTAGAGCCAGTGCCAGCGCCCAGATCAACAATAATACGGTCGGGCGATATTGTGTCGTTGGCTTGGCCGAGCCATTGTAATAATTCGGTGGCGAGAGATTTGTCACGCGCGGCAAAATCAGCAGCTTCGCGTAAATCCAGCCAGGCGATTGAAAAACTACTCATGTATTACTCACTTTTTACCGTTGATGTTTGGCTGTGTTGTTGCAGCAGTTGCGCAACACTGCGCGCTGTATCAGACCAGCAAGGCAATTTTTTTGCAGCGGCTTGTGCGCCTGTTTGAAATTGTTGCTGCAATGTTTTGTTAGTTAATAGGTTTTCTAATGCTGCAGCGAGCGCAATTGAATCATTGGGTGCAACTAAAATGCCTGCGCTCGCTGGCACTACATAGGGCACTGCGCCCGCTCGAGCGGCGACAATCGGCAAGCCAAAACTTAGCGCCTCCGCAAATGCCATACCATAACCTTCAAAGAGTGAAGGTAATACAAACACATCGGCCGCAGAATATTCTTTTGCTGAATCGTTTACATTCCCTACAAATACAATGCGCTGCTCCAGCCTGAATTCCGCCACTTTATTTTTTAATAACGAAACCCATGCAGGGGAAAATTCTGCTCCACCCACAAAACGTGCTGTCCAGCTCAGGTGTTTTAATTGTGCGAGCGCATCGATTAATACATCGTGCGCTTTGCGTCGTGTGAGTGTGGCCAAGGTTAATAGCACCGGCGGATTGCCGCTACAGGGTGCAAAAGTTTGCGCATCAGTACCCGGCAGTGCAACGGTGATCTTTGCAGCGGGAAGGGAAAATTGTTCAGTCAGAATTTTTGCCGTCATTGCACTGGTCACTATTACGGCCTTGGCCGCATGCAGTGCGCGCTGCTCCGATAAAAAAAGTTGTTGCGCTTGCTGTTGCGTTAATCCCGCTTCCAGCATTAATGGGTGATGGCAGAGCGCGATAATATTGAGGCGCGCGGCATGTTCTGCGGCGATAACATCCATAACGCCAAGCGCGAGGCCATCAACAATGACAGTGCTTTGGTTGGGCAGGTCAGCAAATATCGCATCGGTAGCGGCGAGCGCTGCTGTATCTGGTGCCGGAAAACGACTGGATAATTGCAAAGGGTGAATAGTGTGACCCAGTGCCTGCAACTCAGCGATCAAACGCCGGTCATAACCATAACCACCGGTTAAGGTGTTGATATCACCGGGAATTGCAAAATAAATAACCGCCATTACGCCATTGCTCGTAGATTGTTCGTGACATGAATTGTTCGTTACATAACATAGGTTAGAAAATTTTCAGCCGACTATGGCAACACAATTCTTCAACAGTAGCGGCGCAATTCTCCATGAGTCGCAGCGTGATTGCCAGCATAAACGGCGTGATTCACACCACTGTGAATCATTGGGTTAGTTGCCTTGCCTAATGTGAGAGTGCGCCGTAAGATCGCGGTTGCGCCCGGCATGCGCAAAGCCCACCACAATAAACGCTCCATCACAGTGATATGCATGAATCTGAATCAACGAATTGAACATTGGCTGTCTGATAATAAAAAAGCATTTCGCGCAACTGACCGACCTTTTGTCACACTCAGTTATGCACAGAGTCTTGACGGCAGTATCGCCCTGCGCTGCGACGAACCACTGGCATTAAGTGGTGAACAATCGCTGCGTTTAACCCATCAATTGCGCAGTATTCACGACGGCATTTTAGTCGGTATAGGCACGGTGTTAAGTGATGACCCGCAACTTACCGTGCGCCACTGGGTTGGCGAAAATCCACAGCCCATCGTGTTGGATAGCCAATTGCGCATTCCCGCCAAAGCGCGGTTGTGCTGCCTGCCTGATAAACGCTGCTGGGTATTAACCACTGTAGATGATAAGGGCACAGTAATCGAAGGTTTGGATATTACCGCATTGCAAGGCGATGCCGATGGCCGTGTGTGTTTGCCGCGCGCGTTGCAATTATTGTGGGGTCGTGGCATCAAGAGTTTGATGGTGGAAGGCGGTGCAAGTGTGATCAGCGCTTTTTTATCGGCGCGCTTGGTGGATGCAGTGGTGCTCACCATTACCCCGCAATTTGTTGGCGGCTACAAAGCGGTTAAAGATTTAGAGCAAACAACGCGCGCCGCATTACCAAAATTAAATCCTTTTTTCTCCGAACGTCTGGGTGATGATCTCATCCTCTGGGGAAATATTTCCTATGGCGATGCCGCAGCATGACAACTATCCCCACAACAAAAAAAATCCCGCCGATACAACAACTCTGGTTCACCGGCATTGAGCAAGTTGAAGTGCGTGAGCATCAAGTGGGCGAATTGCGCGATGATGAATTATTAATAGCCGTCGAATGCTCTGCGATCAGCGCCGGAACGGAGATGCTGGTGTATCGCGGGCAAATTCCCAGCGACATGGCGCTGGATGCAAACATCAGCGCACTGCAAAATCAACAGCAATATCCGCTGCAATACGGTTATGCCAGCGTCGGCATAGTGACCAGTGTGGGTGACAAAGTAGATGCAGATTGGCTCGGGCGGCGCGTGTTTGCTTTTCAACCCCACGCGAGCCATTTTATTAGCACCGCTGAAAATCTTATTCCGGTGCCCGATGATATCAGTGCAGAAAATGCGGTGTTTTTACCCAATATGGAAACCGTTGTGAATTTAGTGCAAGACGGTAAACCCGCGTTGGGTGAGCGGGTCGTGGTATTAGGGCAGGGCGTAGTTGGCTTGTTGCTCGTAAGTTTATTGGCGCAATTTCCGCTTGTGCAATTGCACGCAGTAGATGCAATCACACTACGCCGCGAACGCGCATTACAACTCGGCGTAAATGCTGCATTCAATCCATTTTCCGCAGCAGATATTCAAATGCTCAAACAGCAGCTGCAGCATGATCAATTAAAACAGGGCGAAAATAATAAAGGCGCCGATTTAATTTATGAAGTGAGCGGCGCGCCGGATGCGTTAAATCTCGCCATAGATTTAACCGGGTTTGCCAGCCGCATTGTGATCGGCAGTTGGTACGGCAATAAAACCGCAGCGATAGCATTAGGTGGCGATGCCCATCGCAATCGGTTGCATATTACTACGAGTCAGGTTAGCAGCCTCGCACCAGAGCTGTGTGGTCGCTGGAGTAAAGCGCGCCGGTTTGAACTTTGCTGGCATATGCTGCGTAAATTACAGCCAAGTAATTTGATTACCCATCGCGCGCCATTGCGCGATGCCCCTGCGATTTATCAACAATTGCATCAAACCCCTGAGCAAATTTTGCAGGCGGTTTTTACCTATGCACCTGCATAATCGATTTTTATTTTTTTCAAACATATCTTATTAATTTCCATACAGGCAGATTTTTATGTATACCGTTGCAGTAACCCGCGATTTTATTGCCAACCATTTTCTAGTCGGTGGCGACTGGGGCAGTGAAAACTTTCCCCATGCCCATCATTATGTTGCAGAAGTGAGTATCGAAAGCGACCAATTGGATAAGCATGGTTATTTGGTCGATATTGTCGAGATAGAGGCGGCGTTGGATAAAGTGGTCAGCTATTTCCGCGATAGTATGCTGAATGAAAAAGAAGAATTCGCCGGATTAAACCCCAGCATTGAACATTTCAGTCGCATCATTAATGAAAAAATCATCGCGCTGATCAATCCACCCGGTACTGGTTCACTCAACATTAAGTTGTGGGAAAATGCCACCTGCTGGGCTGCGTATCGCAAGCAGTTTTAGGCTTCGCTGTTAATGGTTTGTGTGCGAGTGCTACTGCTACTGCTCGCACGCAAACACCCAAGCCCAACTAGCAAAATAATCCCATCGCGCAAACGCATTAAAGCAATCACACCCAGTGCTGCACTCGCCGGTAAATTCAGCGTAGTAAAAGACCAGAGTACCGCCGCTTCCAATGTACCAACTCCACCGGGCATAGGCAGTAATAAGGCCATACGCATCGCCACTAGAATAATTAAGAAACTGTGTAGGTCAGCTTGAATACCCACAAAGTGCAAAATCAAAAACAGCTCACCCAATAACCCTAACCAACCAAGCAGCGATAAAACAATTGCCCATGCAAAATGTATTTTTTGCGTGCGCAGTGCGAGGCGTAAATCATCACCTAATGATTGCCAGTGTTGATTAATCTTGCTGAGTCGATAATTGTGTTGCCAGCGCGCCGCCACGCGTTCAAGGCGCCTATTAATCCAGTCTGGTTGTTTGATTAATACCCAAGCCAGCAACAACATTAACCCTAAAAATAACAACAGTGGCAGCAGTGCATTTTTCCAATCGCCAATTGTAGGGTTCCCGCCATCGCCGGTAGCAAAAAGTAAAATCATTACCGCCAATAACAGCACTGAAAAATTAATCCAGAGTTCAAAAAAACGATCTAACCCCAGCGACAAAAGCGCGCTGCGCAGTGGCATGCCTAATTTGTACAGCCAATAAATTTGCAGCGGCTCGCCGCCAAATTGTGGGCCGGGGGTAATAAAACTGACCGCTTGCCCCGCTTGGCGAATAATTAACAGCCTGAAAAAATTGATCGGTACCGCTAAAGCCTGTAGCAATATTTGCCAGCGCAGGCTGAGTAACAAAATAATTGCACAATTAAGCCCAATCCAAACAAGCCATTGCGCTGCGTTGAGTGCGGTAATACTGGTGCTTATATCGGTAAGCGGTAATTGTGCGAGTGTCCAGGCAGCTAGGGCGAGTGCACTGAGCCAAAGTAGTAAGGTAAATAATGTAGCGCGCTGCATTAATTGCTGTCCTCGCCATCGCGTCGGTTAACCCAGCGGTCATCCCATTGCCAAAAGCTAAAATTGCCTGTGCCTAATAACATCAACCAAACACTGCTCATTATTATTGCTGCGTTCACTGCATTAAGTGCGCTTTCGCCCTGCAGTAATGTAGCCACTATTAATATGCACAGCGCCGCAACACGGCCAGCGAAGCCGAGCAGCGCGGCGCTGGCTAATAGCAGTAAGCTCGTTTGCATGAATATCGGTGTATGAATTTTTTCAAGGAAGATAAAAATAACAACAGCAACAAACAGCAGCGCGCGCAACGATGGTTGAAAATAAGATTGGCTGAATTGTGCGACGCGATCAAAGAAATCGCGGCTCTGTGTATTGCATGGAATCCTGCCGCTCACGACAAGCCAATCGACAATAAACCCGAATAAAATCGGCAGCATAAATGCTACACCCATAAGTGTTGTTAAGGGCGCGTGAAAGCAGGGCAATAAAACAAACGCCACAAAACCCATCTGAAAACCTGCAAGCGTGCGGCGCAACAAGCTGGGCATTAATGGGTAAACCGGTAAATTATGTGTGCGCCGCCAATACATGCCCCACACAAAAATATAATAAGCTGCGCTCACCAATAAAAAACTCCAGTGAACCTTGCCGTAACCTACCGCGAGTAACGGCGCCACGAATAAACCCAACGCGTCATACACTGTGTCCAACTCACTGCCCAATAAGCTTGTGTGTTTGGTGCGGCGCGCAATGAATCCATCCACGCGGTCAAGCAGCGCCGCAACCGCATACAACACACCCGGAACCCAAGCAATCAATCCTGCCGTCTGTGGTTGCAATAAAAATCCCCCGGTCAATGCGATCAATCCACCGCGCAATAGAGTCAACCGGTTTGCCCAACCCAAGGCAGGGTAGAGCGGCGCGCTCTCATCCGCACGGTTCAATTCCACCCGCCGCCATAACTGCCAACACACATACGCCCACAAGCCATCGGTAATCAGCAGCCATTGCAGCGCATTGAGCGTGGTGAACTGCTTAAGCGCCACATAAACACCCAGCAGCACCGCCATGCCCACTAAAACAGCTAAAAGTATTTCGTTTTTTATAGTTGAATACATTGGGTTCATCATCGTAAAAATCACAGCCGCTATCCTATACGTGCAGGCTGTTCTTGGGGAGTAATAATCTACAATACCCCTCGTGTAATATCCTGTAATACCCGCTGGCGTAATATCCGGCAATAGTCTTTAATTCGGGTTTGTGTTTGCGGGTAGGACGTTTTGCAAAGCAAGTCACTGGAGGGGGGGGCGTCCAAAATTGATTTTTGGGCACTTCTGTTCATCATCTTCCCCCTTCTCGATGTGCAGACGGTCAAGTAGGAAAATGATTTGGTGATTACCTGAAGATATCTGATAGTGGAAATCTTCCAAAGAGTTAAAGGTTGTCTCCTTAGGTGGTGGTTAAATTGCCGAGTGTTATGCCAGTTTTTTGAGCTCGTAGCCAAGGCATTCAATGCATGTTCGTCATACACTGAATAGTGATTCGCAGTTTTACAGCTTTTCTGCGAATATTTCTCTAAAAAATGTTAATCAATGTGGCTAAAGGAATATTATTTATGTGCAAGTATTTAGTTCTCTTCATTATTCTTTTTTCTTCCAACACCTTCTCCATTGAGCCCCTAAAATTAATTAATAGTTCAGGTGGCTCTCTTGAATTTGATTCAAAGAAAAATTATTTAAATGTAGATATATCGAAGTTGAGTTTTGATAACCATCAGATCCCATCCGGCTTGGACAGGGTTTTGGGTGTTAAGGCCGTATATGGAATTATCTATTTGGAAATAGAACATAACTCTAAGAAAAATCGAATTCCTGTCTACTCCTACACCGGAAGAGGTAGGAATGATTACAGCATATCAAGCTTGGGGGTAAGCGATACAATGTTTTATCCGATAATGAATGATGTGCTAGTTAAAAATATTTCACCACCGAAAATTAAACTGCATGTAAGATTTTGGAAAGACAAAGCTAGCGTTAAATTAATTAAAGATCTATTTAATCTTAGTGGAGCAGGTATTGTTGGCGACGATTTTTTTAATGTTGCGTTGGGATTGGTTGAAGAGTTGTGGCCTGCATACGATCAATCTGAAACCATTGATCTAGTGTTAAATGAAGAGAATATCAAAAAAAATAAGTCATTTGATTATGGTGTTGGTGGTTCCACGTTGTTAACTATTAGTCTTTCATCGTCATCACCTCATTTTGAAAAAAAGATTGAAAGTGATGTGATTGACGACCTTGGCCTAAAAGACCTAATTTTTTATTCTCATAGAATTAAAACGGCTGACAGTGCTTTGCTTATGCACGGAGTTGATCCGCTAATTCAAGAGCTCAGGGATTATTCAAATTATATATCGACTTTGGATTTAAATTATTCAGATAGGGTTCTTTTGTTGGCGCGTTCGATAGAGCAGTGGGCTCCTAATGCTGTGATCGGGAAAATCGATGCGCGTGGAGAAAGGGTTCAGTTGACCTATGACCAATATTTCGGTTTATTGAACGCAGACTTAGATACTTTAAAGAAGTTCGATTTAAAAGTTTTAGATAATTTGGGGGGTAGGCGGCCATGTGACTCGGCTTCTTGTAATAGATTGAGAAACTTTTTAGTTGCTTCCTACAGTAGTATGCCAACAGAAGAATTTTTTCTTCCGTCAGTTAGAGTTTATACAAAAGGTGTGTTAAAAGTATACAAAAAAAGTGACATTGAATTGTTGGTGCATAGGAATTCGGAATATGATAATTTTAAAAGAAGTAGTACCACAAATAATCAATGGGAGGCGGAGTTTGAAGCAGGAAGATTGCCGTTGAGGTTTGCTGATTACGACTACATGAGCGAGAAAATAACTTTAATTATTGGTGAGTATGTTGTTGATAGTAAAACAGACTTTTATTTATGCGAGATACGAATTGGCGGTGAAATGTTATAGTCATATTAAATTGATTGCATATAAATTAATGAGATAAATTGCATTGTAATGTATATTACTTCTTACTCTGTGTTGGCTGTAGAATTTATAAAGAGTGCAGCATTTGTATTAATGAATTTTGTGATTAAGTGTCAGTTTATAAAAGAGCGTTGCTTTTTTCTGCATTGGTATTAATTGCAAATTTTTTTTAGGTATTGTCGCCGGGCATACGAAGATCGATCATATGCTCGGTTTTTTTATTTGCATTGTTGTAATTTTTCCATTATTTCAGTATTCACTTAATTCGTTTACCGCTGTAACCCTCTACGACACTACACATATTCACGCTGCGAAAGCGGTAAGAAATAACCTAACATTTAACTATAAAGGAAATTTATGATCAACTTTAAGTACGGCGGTTTGATTGTTGGTGCGTTTTTGCTATCGGTATCATCTTTCGCGGACGATGAATCGATAGTGAAAAAGCCAATCACAATAAAATCTATTCCTTATGAACTGCGAGTAGATAGTCAGCTCGGCGAAGTGAAGGTCAATGCCGATAGAATCGAAATCGCTGCATTAAAAGGGACTGATCTATTTACCAATACAACAGGTGAAAAGAACGCAGATAACTCGCCAAGGCTTTTGTTTGCACCTGAGGGAGATTTTATTTTCTCCGCTAAGGTTTCAGCTGCATTCGCTGAAACACCTTATGACGGCGGTGCGTTAATTGTTTATGCGGATTCTAAGAATTGGGGAAAACTGTTGTTTGAACGGTTCAAATCCGGAAAAATTGGTATAGCTACCACTGTTTCAAAAAGCAGTGGCGATGATGCTTATCACGGCACCAGAGATACCAATCACCAATATTTGAAGATCGTCAGATATGACTCGTCTTATATTTTTTACACATCACAAGATGGCAAGGACTGGAATTTTGTACGTCACTTCGAGTTGAAATCCACAGCGCCAGTACACGTAGGTTTTACTGCTCAAGCTCCGTTGGCTGACATGTTTATTGCGAACTTCTCGGAAGTGAAATATCGCGCGGGAAGAATTACTAATTTTTGGAAGGGCGAATAGCAAGTGGCTCGCATGGAGTCTAACGAAATGCGGGGTTATTAAAATATCAATAACTCCCGTATTCCGCTAGGCTCTATACGAGCTACGAATCTGACACCCAAGCTTTTGCTCGGGTTTTTGGTTTACACCGTTTCAACAAGCTTCCCAATACTCACCAAATAAAGCGCCGTTTTTATTGGCATTGTTTCTGCTGTGGCTAACAGCTTTTGATAGCGCAGTAATTGGGCTTTATAGGTTTCCATTTCTCTTGCGATAAACGCGGTTTCTATTTCACCGGTTTCGGTATCACTGCTTTTGTAATCCACTATCCAGCGCGCGCCATCGGCGATGAAGGTGCGGTCGATGATGTGTTCGCGGACGTCTTGTTTTTCTTTTTGCATTAGCGATAACTCGCAAGCGCTTTGTTCGTGTTCGCAATTGAGTAGCCAGCGGCCTTGTTCGCTGTTGAGGGTGTTGGTGATGGCGGTGGCGATTTTTTGCAGGGCGCGGTTGAGGTTGTCGCCGCTCCAGCCGAGTTGTTGTAATTGGATTTTCCAAAAGCTGTGTTGCTGATTAATAAAAGTATCGGCTGCGATGCAGCTATCATTCGTGACCAGTTTGTTTTCCACTAATGATTGCAATGCATTGTGAATCACGGTGCCGGTGTGGCGTGCGAGGCGGGCGCCGGTGGTTTCTACTTCGGGAATATTTATCGGGTTGTCGCTTTCGCTCATGCTGAATTCGTGGCCGCGATAGTCTTTTAATAAGGTGACATCACTTAGCGCTGGGGCTTGCCAGTTTGCGGGCAGGCGCAGTATGTGTTGCAGACCGGGTTTTGCATTGTTGTTGTCGAATGAATCATTGCGAGCTATTGCACGGGTGCTGTCTATTCGCAGTGCGTTGTCTTTTACATAGGGCCAAATGCTGTGCAGCAGCGATACTTTGGCGGGTGCGACCAATTCGTCTTCTTTGGTGTTGATGCAGGCAATTAAATGCAAACGTTTAATTGCGCGGGTGCAGCCAACATACAGCAAGCGCGTCGCTTCAAAGGCTTGTTGTTTATCTGCTTCGCGGCGCATAAAGGTGTAGAGACCATCTTCTTCTTTGCCGGTGGCGGCGAGAGAACCGAGCAATAATTGTTTTTCGCCGTGATGATTAATGCGTTCTTGCCAGAGCAATAATTGTTTGTCGTCTTTGCGTGCGCTGCGATCCAAACCGGGAATAATGACCGTATCAAATTCCAAGCCTTTGGATTTGTGGATGGTCATCACTTGCAATTTTGGGTCGGCATCAGCGCGCGGTGCGGCAAACAAACGCTCGATGGCATTGTTAAACGCTTGCCAATCGCGAATGCTGCCACCTTGTTGGTGTTTGTCGAGCAGCGTAAAAAAGCTATTGATATTGTCGCGATCATTTTCGTCCAACAGTGTTGCGGGGCCGCCCAGTGCAAACCAAATACCTTCAATCCACTGACGCAACGGTTTGCGGTAACGCTCTTGCAACGCTTGCGCAAGAATGGGAACTACTCGTGCGAGAATTGTTTTTCCGTTCGCACTTAGGCCACTGATGTGTTCGTGTAATTCCAATTGCCGCCAAAGCACCGCAAATGCGGTTTCATTGATGCGTGGATTTTGTTCGGCCAAACCTGCAGTGGCGATGCAATGCAAATCGCTATTATCCAAACCGCACCAGGGCGCGCGCAATAGCGATAACCAGGCGATGCGATCGGCGGGATTTAATAGTGCGCGGGTGAGCGAGAGTAAATCCATAATCGCCATGCGGCTGGCGAGGCGATCAATTTCGGTGGCTTGGTAATGTAAACCGGCGGCGGTGAGCGCCGGTAAAATGCGCGCGAGGTGATTGCGCGTGCGCACCAGAATCGCAATGCTGCCATTAGGGTTTTCATTGCGCGCTTGTTGTACCAACTCGACCACGGTTGCCGCTTCTTGCTGTTGCGCTTGCACACGCGATGAGGGTTCGTTGTCATCGCTGTCACTTTCATCGCTTTTTTCAGTGGTGTAAGTACATGCATAAAAAGTAACGGCATCGCCATCGATTGCCGGTTTAAACGCAACAGAGGGTGAATAGCTGACGGCGCCACGGCTGATGTCGTCGTGTAGTGGGAAAGCATCTTGAAAAATACTGTTAACCCAATTCACTACGCCTGCTTGCGAGCGGAAATTAACGCGCAAATCTAACGCGGTTAAATCCACTGAGCCTATGCCTTGCTGGCGCGCATCCAAAAACAAACCCACGTTAGCGTTGCGGAATCCGTAACAGGATTGCATGCCATCGCCCACAATAAACAAAGTACGCCCATCACCCGCTTGCCAGCCGCTGGTGAGTTTTTTTAATAACTCCAACTGGGGGCTGGCGGTGTCTTGAAATTCATCAACCAGAATATGGCGAATGCGATAATCCAATTGCAGGGCTAAATCGCTCGGCGAATCTTCATCGCCCAGTGCGAGCAATGCCGCTTGGCTGATGGCGGTGTAATCTGTAGCGCTTTGTTGTTTGAATACAATGGTGAGCTGCGCCACGAGGATGGGCAAAATGCTGGTTAAACTGTCGAGCAATTGCCATTGATGTTCGGCGTAGTGAGGCGCCGGCAGTGAGCGCAGCTCTTGCAGTAATTGTTCTGCTTCGGGCGCGGTATCGGTAATTGCAGCGATTAATTCACTAAAGCGATTTTTCAACTCGGCGTTTTCTTTGCCAGCAGGAAAACCTTCGGCTTTGGTTAAACGCGCGCGAAAAGTCCCGCCGTTGGTCAACAACAAATCAACTAGGGCGAGCCATTGATTTAATGATTCCGGTTCGGCGTCGGGCAGCCCATTAATGCCAAGCAATTCGTGAATGCGATTTTTGCGCTCTCCTTCTTCCTGCAAATTGGTGGCGGCGCGGTCGGCGATACTGCATAGCTCGCTGCTGTGAGTTAATAGTGCTGCAGCGAGCAAATCCAAATGTTCACAGACTACATCGCGCAACACTTGTTCTAAGTATGCGCGCGCATCTTCATGGCGCGCTTGCAGCAATACGCCGAGCCACTGCTCGCGTTTGGCGAGCAGGCTGATTAATAGATTTTCCACCGCTTGCAGATTGTTATCCAAGTGGCGCAGCAGGCGGGTTAAATCATCGCGCAGGGGGGATTCCTGTTCGAGCAACTTAAATAGTTCACGCACTGCCAGGCGATAGGCTTGGTCGGCATCTTCCAGTGTATCTGGCTGTTCACCTATGCCGCTGGCGAGTGGTAATTGTTTGGTAATGGCGCGGCATAAACTATCGATGGTTTGCACGCGCAAACGCTGTGGGCTTTGCAATAAATTCCACTGCAGCTCGCGGTCGCGCTGCAAAACCTTTTGTGCGAGTTGCCAGGTGCGCAGTGCATGAGGATCTTGTGGTTCGGGTTGATCGGCCGCTTGCCAGAGTGCGTGCATAATCCGATCTTGCATTTCGCCCGCCGCTTTGCGGGTAAAGGTAATTGCTAAAACTTCTTCGGGTTCATCGCAATAGGCGAGCAGGGTTAATACACGCTGGGTTAATAACCCGGTTTTACCGGAACCTGCTGGAGCGGAAACCGCAAACGATGTTTGCGGATCGAGTGCATCAAAACGAACTTGTTGATCGATTGGCTGATTTGAAATGAATTCAGACATTACACCGCCCCCTGCATGCTGCGAATGAAGGCACTGAGTGCATCCTGTTCTTGCAGGCGATTAAGTGGCAGTAAATCTTCTGCGTATTGTGCAGTGGTGGGGTTTTTCATATCGACACGCGCATCGCCCTGAATAAAATCAGCAGCTAAGTTTTGTAGGAAAAGTTGCCATTCTTGCAGTTGTTCATCCCAAGGTGTTTTGCTGGGGTAAATACCATCGTGTTGGATATTTAATTCGCCGGTGCCAATCCACTTCATCGCTTTGGCATTGATTTGTGCAAAGGCGATGGCGGCAATTTTGTTGCTTGCGGTAACGGCGTAAAGCGGCAATTGCGGTTCATCCATGCGCTCGCCTTGCCAGCTTTGTAATTTAGGTTGACCGGTTTTGTAATCGATCAAGATGAAATCACCGTTATCCAATTGATCGATACGGTCAATGCGCAAACGCAGTGGTAAACCGGAAAATTCAAGCTGCACTTCTTCTTCAATCGCTACCACGGTAAATGGTGGGCGCGTTTTTTCCTGTGCAAGCCATTCGCCGATTAATTGCGCTAATCGCTCTTGTTCCAGTTGGGCGTAAAACACCCCTATGCTGGTGCCGCGTTTTTGTTTGAGTGCATCCACAGCGGTTTGTGTGGTTTGGTTGATCAGCGCGGTGAGTGCACTTTCATCCAGCGCGAGCAGAGTTTGTTGATCTTTCAGTTGTTTCCAAATTTGCGCGAGCGCATCGTGCAATAAATTTCCGCGTTCAATGGCAGAAAAACCGGCGACGGGTTCGTCGATACTGTTTGCGCCTAAACGTAAACGTGCAAACGCATTAAACGGGCAAGCGCCTTGTTCTTTAAATAAACTCGCGCCGCCGCGCACGGGTTCTTGTCCCAGAATTAATTGCGGCGCTTGTGCCGTAGGCACTATTTCCAAATCATGGGTGTTGGCGAGTGTTTGATAATTTTGTGCGCTGATACTGTCCATATTGGCAATCAGTGTGTCGATAGACGTAAGCGGTAAATGGCGAATTAATGCGCTGGGGCTGAGCTCGCTCTCGTCATCGCTGTGCGCAGAACTGAAAACGACGAGCGGCGCGCATTGGCGATAGTGTTCAGTGAGGGCGCGCGCAAATTGTAATTCTCGCTCGGCGCTGGCGTGGGGCATTTTTTGTGTGCGCTGCAAATTACTGGGTAATAGAGGATTCGGTGCAGGTACTGGCGGCCATTGGCGATGATGTAAACCCATCACCCAGCAGTGACTGAATTGCAAACCGGCGCCTTCCAATGCGCCGAGAATTTGAATCGGCGAATTCGGTGTCTGCGCCTGAAACGGTGTTTTACCGGCGATGCTGCGCAGTTGTTGAATCGCGGCGGTGTAGGTTAATTCAATGCAGGTGCCATCCAATTGCAAAAAGTTTTCCAGCACTTGATTCCACAGGGTGAGCTGTTGATATTCCTGGCTGTCTAATCGCCGCGCGCCCGGCCAGCCGAGCAATTGCAAATGCTGCTGAAAAAAATCACTCCAGTATTGTGCGCTCTGTTTGCCAAAACTCTGGCGGCGATAATTTTCCAACTGCACTAACCGGCTAATTAAATTGTTGTCGCTTTCCGCGATTCCTAATTTACTCGCCAGTTTTTGCCCGTGGTAGCGCAAATCGCTCAGGCTAATAGTGAAGCGGCCAAGTTTGCGCAAGGTTTGAACCAAATGTGTGCGTAGCACTAATTCTGTATTGGCATCGCCAAAAAAAGGTGAGAGCAATAAATTGCAAATGGCTTCCAGATCCCAAGAGGATTTTTGCAGCTCTAATAAATCCAGAGTGGCGCTAATAATCGGTGTTGCGCCCAGCGGTGTACCGGCAGAAAAGTTAAACGGCAAGGTGTAGCGCGGTTGATCGGGCAGGGCGGCGAGGGGTTCAAATACTTCGACAAAAATGCGCTCGACTTGATCGCGACACTGGCCTAAATTCGGCACGATAATGCCAATCATCGCAGCGGGGTTTTGCTCCAGTTGTTGTTTGCTCCAGAGCGCGGCGGCGCGAATTTCAGCTTCGCTATTTTGCGTTTCAGTGCGCATTAATTGCGTTGTTTGATTTTCCAATTTGATGTTGTGCAACTCTTGGCAGGCGCTGTTGATTAAATCTTGATGCTGCGGCGGGATATCATCAAAGCCGGTGAGATGAATAATGCCTTCTTGTTTGAGCTGCGATTGTTTAAACGCATCGATCAAAATTTGATTGGCACTTTCTTGTGTAATAAAGCCCAGCTGCGCCAAACGCGCGTGGAATTCGCCGAGCCAGGTTAGCCAGCAATAGGTATTGCTCTGTGCATTTAAGAGTGGTTCTGCTGCGCGCACCTGCTCTTCAGTCAGTTGCCAGAGTTCAAGGTTACGCAATGCGCTATCGGCTGCTTGCGCCAGCGGCTCCGGTTGTAACAGCGCGGCGGCGAGGGAGGATTCGCCGATAATTTTTTCCCACAGGGTTTGGCGCTGCAGGTTATTGATAATCCGTTGCGCCGCAGGTTCATAAGCGCGGCGTTGCAATAATGCCCAATTGAGTTCAAGCCACTGACTCAATGAATAAATGCGTGGGCTGGGCCAGACGTTGCTGGTATCCGTCTGCCGCTGGCCATAGGCGCGCAACATATGGTTGCGAAGGCGATTATTGGCGGTGATGATCAGCTCGCCACTGTCGATGGCGGCGAGGTAGGGTGTTATATCGAAATAGGTATCAACCATGATGATGTCCGGGTGCCTTGTAAACGGTGTCACGCTAAAGTGACCGGTATTATGGCACCGGATTCAATACCTGTGCGGGGTAAAATTAAGCGTAAAATTTTGTATAAGCCTTTGTCCCATAAGGAATTAGCGGTTGCATCACCTTGTTTGGCCAAGTGAAACATGCTACTTTTCCTGCCCACATAAAGAAATGCTTGGATTGCACTGCACAATTTCTGCCACTGGCAGGCTTCAATCGGATTGAATAACAATAGCCCAAAGGGCATAGAACATCGGCAAATACGGTCTATACATCAGGTGAGTGTTTCACTAGGTCGCTACTTTTTTTTAGTTTTATTCAAAAGTGCGTCTATGATTCCCTTTGTATTTCATAACTATAAACAAGTGACCCTATGAACCAACAATCTACTGGTAATTACAGATGGACCATTTGCGGTCTGTTGTTTTTCGCAACCACTATCAACTACCTCGATCGCCAAGTATTAAGTTTATTGTCTCCCGAGCTGATGCAGACTTACGGCTGGAACAATAACGACTACGGCAACATCACTGCGCTTTTTACCTTTGTCTATGCGATATCAATGATCTTTGCGGGTCGTTTTATCGATAAGTTTGGCACCAAAAATGGTTATATTTTTGCCATTGCGATTTGGTCGCTGGGTGCGGCAATTCATGCATTTGCCTACGACATGGGCGCTGCTTTTTACGCCCTGCTGGGTTGGCTCGGCTTGGCCGATATTGATCCGGCCAATGGTACGGTCAATGGAGCCGCTGCAATTACCGCCTACTCGGTCGC
This sequence comes from uncultured Cellvibrio sp., assembly GCA_963971905.1. Lineage (GTDB taxonomy): Bacteria > Pseudomonadota > Gammaproteobacteria > Pseudomonadales > Cellvibrionaceae > Cellvibrio. The sequence goes on along the minus strand of CAXAVL010000016.1, from coordinate 7,278 downwards.
CGGCTTTATGATTGCACGAGCAGTGCTTGCCTTTGGTGAGGCGGGTAACTTTCCCGCTGCGATTAAAGCAACTGCAGAATATTTCCCCAAAAAAGAGCGTTCGTTTGCTACCGGTATTTTTAACTCAGGTGCTAACGTAGGTGCGATTCTGGCGCCGTTGACTGTGCCGGTGATTGGGGTGATATGGGGCTGGCAATGGGCCTTTATTCTAGTAGGTGTTATCGGTTTTGTATGGATTGGTTTTTGGTGGGTATGGTACGACAAACCGAGCGAACAAAAGCGTTTGGGCGATGCCGAGCGCGCCTATATCAACTCTGACGTTGAAGCTGTAGAAGCAGTTGAAGAAGAAGTAAAAACCTCTTGGCTGGCGCTCTTGGGTTACAGACAAACCTGGGCCTTTGCGTTCGGCAAATTTATGACCGATGGTGTTTGGTGGTTCTTCTTATTCTGGCTGCCTATTTACCTGAGTGCCCAACACGGCATGGAAAAAACCGAAATTGCGTTGCCTATCGCGCTGATTTATACCCTGACTATGTTCGGTAGTATTGGTGGCGGCGCCTTCCCAAGTTACTTCATCAAAAAAGGTATGGACGCATTTAATGCGCGCCGCACCGCCATGTTTGTTATTGCGCTGGTGCCGCTGGTGGTGCTGCTTGCACAACCGCTAGGTTATATTTCGGTGTGGATTCCAATCCTGTTGATTGCGATTGGCGCCTCAGCGCATCAGGCTTGGTCAGCGAACATTTTCACTACTGTGTCTGATATGTTCCCGAAAAAAGCCGTAGGTTCAGTGGTGGGGATTGGTGGTTTTGCCGGTGGTATGGGCGGCGTATTGCTTAATAAGTTGGGCGGTGGATTGTTCGATTACTTCGGGCAAGCAGGCAATATTTATATGGGTTACACCATTATGTTTGCGATCTGCGCCACTGCTTACTTGATTGCCTGGTTTGTAATGCGTTTGTTGGTGCCTAAATACCAGCCGATTACCGATCTGTAATTTGGTTAGTCGTATTGTTTATGAAAACCGCTGTCGGGTAACTGGCAGCGGTTTTTTTATCGGCTTGTTTTTATTGATTGGGTTCTAATATCAAAAAAGTCTAATTAGCTGCGCTTAAATTTGATCGCGGCACTGCGTTGATCAATGCGATGGTCAATACTTAACAGGTAATTCATTTCATAGTGGGGAACCTGTTATGTCGAACAGTAACAATAATAATGTGACCGCCAAAACCATTATGAGCAAAACACTGCTCAGTGCTTATGAGGGCTGGACCATTCATCGGCTGGCGGAATTTTTTATCAAACACGATATTTCCGGCGCGCCGGTGATTGCATCGGATCACGAATTAGTGGGTGTGGTGACTGTGTCGGATATTTTTAAATTCAGCAGCATGGATGAAAGCAATCGCCGCGAGGCACTGCGCAATTATTATCGCGAAAGTTGTGAGATCGATTTGGATGATACCAGCCTGCGCGAGTGGAGTAATCGCGCGGAATATAACTGCACCGTTCATCAAATTATGCACCGTGAAATTATTACTGTGAAGTTGGATGCAAGTGTTGCAGAGGTCGCTGGGGTGATGGTGAATAATAATATTCACCGGGTAGTGGTGGTTGATGAAAAAATCGCTCAGGGCGTAATTACCAGTATGGATATTTTGCGCAATTTGCAACCCTCTGGAAACGAGCTGCGCCTAGTTGTTTAAAGCGCACAGTTGTTTAAATTGAGATTGTTGTTTAAATATTAAGATAGGCCTGTTGGTAAATGTTAAAACGGGTAAGTGCGGGGGCAAGTTGTGCTGCCTCGGCGGTCGCTTTGGTAAATACCGCAAGATGCTCGGGCACATAATCAGCAGACGCCTCTGCACAGTCAGCCAGTAAAAATTCTACCCGCCGCGCGATGGCTGCGCCTGAATCAATCAAGGTGAGCCGCGCGGGTAGCAGTTGTGCCAATTCTTCTTTTAGCAGCGGAAAATGGGTGCAGGCCAATACCAGCACATCCATTTTTTCAGCATTCTCTGTGTTCATTAATGCCTGCGTGATCGTTCCAATAACGGTTATATCAATTGCTTCGCCGCGCAATTTTTGCTCGGCGATTTGTACTAGTGCGCTAGAACCCAAAGAAATCACCTGGCAATTAGTGGCGTACTCGCGGATTAATTCGTGGGTATAAGGGCGAGCAACTGTGGCAGGTGTGGCGAGCAGGCCAATCACACCGGATTTGCTCATCAATGTCGCGGGTTTAATCGCCGGCACCACACCGACGATCGGCAGGTTTAACTTGCTGCGCAAATGGGGCAGGGTGAGTGTGCTGGCGGTATTGCAGGCGATCACCAGAATATCGGCTGGGGAGCGCGCTAACAGCGCCGTTATTACCTGATCCACTCGCGCGATCAGCTCCGCTTCACCCTTGGTGCCGTAGGGGAAAAAGGCATTGTCTGAAGCGTACACCAGCGAAACCTGCGGCAAACGCTGCTGGATTTCCCGTGCGACACTCAAACCGCCGACGCCGGAATCAAATACCAGAACACGGGGCGCTTGAAAAGTTTGGGCGGAATCATTCATAGGAGAATCAAATCAATGGCCTGAGGGCGGCGATATATTGCTAAAATGGCGGCGATTTTAACGGTCGTGGCCGATAAAACCTAGCCGCGTTTTACATTCTGGAGTTTTTTAGTGAATCCATCGTTTTTGCCCCTTGTTGCCGCCTTGTCGGGTTTGGTTGTCGGCGCGTTTATTGTTTACTGGATTATCGGTCGTCGCCTTGACCAAGCTGTAGCGGCCAAAACCCAGCAATTGGAAGCGGCGCAGCAGCAATCACTGCAACAAGTGCAACATGCCCATGCGCTGCGCGAAGCTGCGTTACAGCAGGAAATCCATCAACTCAATGTGCAGTTGAGCGAAGTGAAAAGTCAGCGGCAAGCGGCGCAGCAACAGAGCATTGAATTACAGCAGGCGCTGGGTATTGCGCAGCAAGATGCGGCTGGCCTGCGCGAGAAGACTCGCCACTTTGATGAGCTGCAACAACAAGACCAGCGTAAAGATGAACAGCTTGTGCTGTTTGCAAAAGAGACCACTGAGCTTAAAACACGTTTGGAGCAAGAGCGTAAACATTTCGCTGAGCAGCTGGCGCTATTGCAAAATGCCAAGGTGGAATTGGCTAAAGAATTTGAAAATATTGCCAATAAGATTTTTGAACATAAACAGCAGCAATTCAGTGCTAACAGCAAAACCTTGCTCGATAGCACGCTGGATCCTTTGAAGCTGCAACTCACTGAATTCCGCAAAAAAGTGGAAGATGTATACGAAAAAGAAAATGCCGATCGCAATCGTTTATCCGGGCAAGTGATCGAGCTGCAAAAACAAGCGCAAAAAATCGGTGAAGATGCGGTTAATCTCGCTCAGGCATTAAAAGGCAATAGCAAAACCCAAGGCAATTGGGGCGAGGTGGTGCTGGAGCGTTTGCTGGAAGAATCTGGTCTGCAAAAAGGCCGCGAGTACGATACGCAAGTTAATTTTACCGGCAGCGATGGCTCGCGCTTGATGCCCGATGTGATTATCCATTTGCCGGAAAATAAAGACATTGTGATCGACGCCAAATGCTCGTTGCTCGATTACGAAAAGTTCTGCAACTCAGACGATGAGGCCGAGCGCAAGCAACATCTCAATGCTCACGTCAACTCGCTGCGCAGTCATATTAAAGGTTTGAGTATTAAAGACTACGAAAAACTCGACGGTATTAAAGCGCTCGATTTTGTATTTATTTTTATCCCGATTGAGGCGGCGTTTATGTTTGCCTTGCAACATGAGCCGGGTTTATATCGCGAAGCCTATGATCGCCATATTATTTTGGTCAGCCCAACCACCTTACTGGCAACCTTGCGCACTGTGGAAAATATCTGGCGCTATGAAAAACAAAATAAAAATGCCGAGCGTATCGCCAAAGAAGCGGGTGCGCTGCATGATCAATTTGTCTTATTGTTGGAGTCGCTCGATGCCATTGGCAACTCGCTCAATAAAACCCAGGAGGCGTACAGCAAGGCGCGCGATCGCTTGCAATCCGGGCGCGGCAACTTGGTGAAACGCGTGGATGATATTCGTCGCCTGGGCGCAAAAACCAAAAAAACTATTGCCACACATTTATTGGAAGATGCAGGTGCGGAGTTAGAAACGGAAGACTTATTGCTGGATGTCGATTCGTCAGGCGATGGGCCTGAGCGTTAGTTGCATCAAATAATGTAGGTCGCGCAATTCAAGTCGCGAAATTAAAGCCACGTAAATTTAGAGAGCCTTATTGATGAGTGTGTTAAGTATGTTGGCCCTATTGGGTGCAGTAATTATTTTGGTTTTATCTGTTGTCGCTGGGCGCTTGGTGTATAAAGTGTATCGCCAGAAAAAAGCCCAGGAAGCCAAGTTGCTGGCACAGGAAGAGGCCAATCAAAAAGTGATACGCGAGAAGCGGGAGTGGATGAATAAAAGCATTCAAATTTTAGCGCAGGCAGTGCATAAAGATGAGCTTACCTTAACCGAAGCCAGCATTCGAATTTCCGGTTTGCTGGATGCTCTTGAGGTGCATGCCGATATAAAAACCGAGTTTTCTGCTTTTTACCAGTTGCGCGAAAAAACCAGCCATATTCCCTATTTGGAAGCTTGGCAGCAGCTTTCCAGTGCCGAGCAAAATAAATTTGATATAGACCGTTTGCGCCATGAAGCCAGCTTTAACGATTTTGTCATGGATGCCGCCAAGCGCATTCAGGGCAGGGATTTTTAAGGTTAAAAATGACATTGGAATTTATCTGTCGCGCCATGCAGGAGCGCGATTTGGCTGATGTGATTCGCATTCAGGCTGAAGCTTATAGCGATGAAATTTTAGAAACTGATGCGGTGATCTACGCGCGTTTTGCCCAAACAGCGGATACCGCATGGGTAGTTGAACGCAGTGGAGAGGTGTGCGGATATCTCGTGGGTTATGAGTCTGCACTGGGCGAGGTTACACCCTGGGGCAGCGAGTTTGCCCACAAGCCTGATTCGACGGCCTTGTATTTACATGACCTTGCGATCAGCAAATCGGCGGCAGGTTGCGGTTTAGGGCCTCTGCTTGTGAATCATGCCTTGAAAGAAGCACGCCAGCGCGAATTGCGCGCGGCGGCTTTGGTGTCGGTGCAAAACTCCCAATCCTTTTGGCAAAAATTGGGCTTTGCTGTGGGCACATTGCTGGATGAAATCCAGCAAGCTAATTTGGCGACTTATTCCGGCCCGGCAATTTATATGACGCGCGAGTTGGCCGGCTAAATAAACACTGGCCGTATTATTTTCTGTGCAATACCACACCGCATTCTAGGTGATGGGTGTAAGGGAACTGATCAAAAATCGCAAAGGCTTTAATGCTGTGGGTTTGGGTAATGGTTGTTAAATTGTCGCGCAGCGTGTCCGGGTTGCAGGAAATATAGAGAATATTGTCGAACCGCTGGGCAATGCTGGTGGTATGTGGATCAAGCCCGGCGCGAGGCGGGTCGACAAAAATACTGGTGAAATTGTAATTCGCTAAATTGACATGGCGCAGCCGATTAAATTCGCGCACAGCATCCATCGCCTGCGAAAATTCCTCGCTCGACATGCGCGCAATTTGAATGTTGTCGATCTGATTGGCAGCAATATTAAATTGCGCAGATTCCACCGATGTTTTGGACACCTCAGTCGCTAATACTTTGCCAAAATTTTGCGACAGTGGCAGGGTAAAATTGCCATTGCCGCAATAGAGTTCCAATAAATCGCCGCTCCAACCCTTACTGTTTTCCACCGCCCAGCTCAGCATGGCTTCGCACACTTTTGCATTGGGTTGGGTAAAGCTGGCTTCGACCTGTTGATAGGTATATTCGCGCCCGGCAACCGTCATGCGCTCAATCACGTGATCGCGCTCAACCAATAAACGCTGCTTGCGACTGCGGCCAATAATATCGATACCCAATTCTTGTTTGAGCGATTGAGCTTTGGCAATCCAGGCTTCATCCAACGGCTTGTGATAAATCAGGGTCACCAGCGCTTCGCCACTTTGGGTGGTCAAGAATTCGACCTGATAGAGTTTGCGGCGCAATAACTCATCGCTATTAATCGCTTGCAACACTTGCGACATTAATTGATTCATCAACGCCGAGCCGACCGGGAATTCATGAATCGGGTAGGGACGTTTGAATTCATCTTGCGTGAACATCACATATTCAGTGCGCTCTTGCTGGTGCCATACGCGAAACTCGGCGCGCATACGGTAGTGTTTTTCCGGTGAGCTAAATACGCTGATCTCAGGCAGGGAAAACTCGGCAAAATCCTGCTGGATTTTTGTTAGCTTGCGGGAGAGTTGCTCTTGGTAGGCGGCAGTAGAAAAATCGGTAGGCGTCATAAATGGGTTCATCGTTTAAAAAAGCAAGCCGCAGCTGGCTGCGGCTAATGATGCGCCATTATAACTTCTTCGTCTCACATTTGCCCCATTCGCAGGTGATAACTTCCACTGCGTTTGCGCCGCAAAAATTGGCGTAGGCTTCATTAGGCCATTGGTTGGCAATGGTCAGTGTATAAGCTGCGGTGCAGCTAGTTTCATGTGTTTTGGCAATAGTGAAGTAGGTTGCGCCCTGGTTTTGGTCGGTAATTCCGCCCGCGAGTTGTGGTGCGTCGGCAATATTTAGATCAAGCGGTAAATGCGTGAGCAGTTCCGCTTGATAGGGAGCAATCAGTGGATCGCTGGTGAGTGGAAGTTTATTGCCGCTGATTTGTGCTAATCGAAATTGGCAGGTCTTTTGTTTGTTAACCGGGCTGCGCTGCGCCAGCGCCAGTTCATTGGTTGCACGCGCACGCGCATCCAGTGCCAAGCGAATAGCCTCCGGTGCAAGGGTTTGACCTTTATAGCTAAAGGTGCGATTGGCTTGCTGCTGGCTGTAATAGCTATCGGCAGCAGCGACTAATTTGGCATTTGCATTTATCCAATTTTGTTGGATATCAATCGCATCAAGTTCAGTATCGCCACCCAGCGCGGCACAGCTGGAGAATAATGTGGAGAAATAAACCGCTTCGCTGAGTATATGGGTTGCGGCTTTTTCAAGACTGTTGGCATCGGTGGTGATAGGTGTTTGATTGGCGCAACCGCTGATGAGCACAGCACCCAAGGCTGCAAGAGAGAAATAGCGTTTGTTGATCATTATTATTTCCTGGTAAACGATAAGGTGAATAATTATTGCTAGTGCAAAGGTAGTTGGATAATAAAATTACAGCCTTTGCCTGGCGATG